>JBAWWJ010000156.1:0-19661 GCA_037146815.1 Planctomycetota bacterium | reverse complement strand
TTCAATCACAAGCAGGGACCTTCACTCACTGCTGATGGGGTGTGAACGGTTACATCGTGGCGTCACTAAAAAACCTGCCGTGACCGTCAAAACAGTCATCGCGAGAAGAACAGTGACTGCCGCCCATCGACGCCGAAGTACCCAATAGTTGCTGGCCAGCACTAAGCCACCACCCAAAAATCCCCCCCAAAAGGCGGCCCAGGCAGCGCACCCGGGCGAGTACAACTGATAGACGGGCCGATCTTTCTGTCCGATGTCCTGTGGAAACGTAGGAAACGTTTCGCAGTCAGGCTCACTCGTCGGCTCGTGAATTCCATCCTCTGAAGAACACAAGGCCTCGTTCACAGCGATGTCGCCGTCGGATGAAAACGATCGGCCCTCTAATTCGCCCATGGATAGCGACGGCTGATCCCGCTGCGGCAAATCTATTCCAGATTCATTCAGCTCGTTCTGCGACTCGTCACTCGGTGACATAGAACGGTTCCTTCAAAATCATTGTCGGAATGGTCGCAATCCATTGGCTACTTCGGTTCGGAGGCAGAAATTGCTGTGCTCCCCAATCTCCGAAAGCCTGATACAGAGGTCGCATGAGTATATATTTCAAGACAGGCCACTGCGACGGAGACAGGGTAGAAAATGATTTACAATTCGACTCAACAACAAAAGCAGAAATGGATGAGCTGGACTAACCAAAGGAATCACTTACTGATACCACATTCACTCGATTACTCATTGAACTGAGATTTGAAATTTAAACCGTCTGTTTGGCATTCCCAACCGTCCTGCGTCTGAAACTGCCTGACCTAAGCGGCGTGGAATCGCTAAATTGATAGCGAGCCAGTGGTCGCGGCCAGGTCAATCGGCTTTTTCAATGTAGGGTGGGACCAACTCGCTTCGAGCGCCGGCCCACCATCAGGAAACGTCGAGAATTGATGGTGGGCCGGCGCGGCGAAACGCCACTGGTCCCACCCGACATCCTGCCCAGCTTCAAAAAGGCATTGGCCTGCGGTCGCGGCAGAGTTCGCCTTGTCAGAGAACTCGAATTGCCTAAAATCGACGCAATGGTTACGACATTGCCCACCAATTCTCGCGAAAGTTCCGAACGGAGCCACTTTTCATGGGGACGTGCAGTCTGGCATCCGCTCCCCGTGGGAATGCTCGTGGCAGTGCTGGTGTCATTGGCGATTGATCTCCCTGTTGCAGATTATGCGCGTACAGGAAAGCAGCCTCGCTGGGTGTCGGAACTTCTAGAGAACGCCGAACCGTTTGGGCATGGGATCGGAACAACATTAATCGTGATTGCTGTTCTGGTACTGGATCCGGTCCGACGTCGGACGCCTCTGCCGTTACTGGCGGGTTCACTCGGGGCTGGTCTGGCGGCGAATCTCGCAAAGCTGCTCGTCATTCGATTTCGACCGCGCGACATTGAAGTTCTGCCAGAAACAGTCTGGTTGACGTTTGGTGGAGTGTGGTCGTTGTCAGGCGGGAACAGTTCGCAAAGTTTCCCCTCAGCTCATACGGCAACGGCCGTCGGCCTGGCAGTGATGTTGAGTGCTTACTACCCGCGTGGACGCTGGTTTTTCACCGTGATGGCCATCCTCGTCGGTATGCAGCGCATTCATTGCTCTGCGCATTTCCCGAGTGATGTGTTTGCCGGAGCGATCGTCGGTTGGGTCGTAGCGGTTGCCTCGCTTCAACTGGCGTCGCGAAATTCGCGTTGATCGAACAGAACGATTCCGGCCACCAGCAATCCAATAATGGTACCTGTGAGCGCCGTCAGTGCGATCGAACCCGTCACCGGCAGGAACATTTCCCTGGCGACCTTGCTGACAGGACCGAGTTCCAGTTCGGCACCTGCATCGTAAATCATACAGCGGACATAGAACGCAATGGAAACTCGTTTGACGATCCCCGGTAGGTTTCCGAACAGGACCTCCAGGAAAAACCAGTAGACGAGCGAAATGATCGTTCCATGCCGAAAAATCGCACCGACCAGCAGAAACAAACTGGCGTACGCCAATCCTCCCAGGACCGCAGCCGGCAGAAAGATCGCGAACAGTCTGTTTCCAGGTTCACCCGCCAGACGACACAAAAGAGTCTGTGTGGCCGCACTCCATCCCGCGACGAGGGTCAATCCTGCGCAGGCTTTGGTGGCATAAACCAGAGGACGTGGTATCGGCACGATAAGCAGATAAATCAATGTCTGATCCTCGCGCTCTCCACCTATCCCTGAAGCACCGTAGCAGATGGCATAGATCGGGATCAGGAACCCGATAAATGTCGGGACCAGCACATGTTCGGCAAGTTTTTTGATGGTTGGGGTGTCTTGCCGGGACCACGCCACCACGATCAGTGCACAGAGCAACGTCAAAACGACGCAAGCGACAGTTTGTCGCGAAATCAACTGCCGACGTAGTGTCACTACGAACAGATGCCAGCATGCTGATGGAGTGGAATTACGCACAAGACAATCCAATAACGTTCGATTCGCAGGGTGTGATGTCCATGAAGGGGTTGCCCCAGACTCAGGTGGAAATGCCCAAGTGATTCGTGTTTCCTGCTTCACGGAGTTTCTACCATGTCGGTTGTGAAAACTCCCGTCAGAACATCGCCTGATATCTGCGCGTCGTTGGTTGCGGTATGATGCATCTACGCAAAAACGATTTCCGGAACGAAGGACAGTATCATCGCATTACCCGAGACGCCGGTTCATCAGACGACTTTTTCACCGCAGACAGGCGGGGCCGAGGATGTGGCCCGCTGGACGATTTTTATTGGACCAGTCGTTTGCCTGCTGATGGTGATCGTCGGTGTCATTATCGATCAGCTGTCACCCGTTCGCACTCCTGAGGTATCGCAGTGGCCGATCGAGCGGATCGCCTCGCTGACTGCATTTCTGATCGCGTTTGTCGCCGGGGGGACGCATATCTCTGGGCACGCGCTGGAAGATCTGCGGGCCGGTCGAGTCACGATAGATTTCCTGATGATCCTGGCGGCAATTGGTGCTGCGGCAATTGGTGACTGGGCCGAAGGTGCGATTCTGCTATTCCTGTTTTCGTTGTCACATGCTCTCGAACATTTCGTTCTGGGAAGAACTCGCCGTGCGATTCGAGCTCTGATGCAACTGACCCCCGACGAAGCACTCGTCTGGCGAGACGGCAAGGAATTGACAATTCCAGTCGAAACACTGGTGATCGGAGATACGGTCATCGTTCAGCCCTCGGCACGCGTTCCGGCAGACGGAAACATCACGCTGGGCACGACGAGTGTCGATCAATCACCGATGACGGGCGAATCTGTTCCGGTCGACAAGCAATTGGGCGACCCCGTTTTTGCAGGAACACTGAATCTGCAGGGGTTAGTTCAGATTCAGGTCACACACATTTCCAGCGAAACGACGCTGGCACGCATGGTGAAGCTGGTTGAAGAAGCCCAATCGGAACGAGCGGCCAGTGAGCAGTTCACCGATTGGTTTGGTCAACGCTATACGTGGGTGGTGCTGGCTGGTTCCATGGCCATCCTATGGGGTGGCGTTCTGTTGTTGAATGAGCCATTTTCCAAAGCGTTCTATCGGGCGATGACCGTACTCGTCGTCGGTTCTCCTTGTGCCGTGGTGATTTCAATCCCGGCTGCTATCCTGTCAGCGATCACGAGTGCCGCGCGGGGTGGAGTGCTGTTCAAGGGAGGATCGCATCTGGAACGAGCGGCACTGCTGAAGACGATGGCGTTTGATAAAACGGGGACACTCACACTGGGGCGCCCTCGTTTGGTTGATGCGGTCGCGACCGCTGGGATTTCTGAGACCGATCTGATTTCCGCCGGGGCATCTCTGGAAAAGCATTCCGAACATCCGCTGGCACGGGCTGTGGTCGAGGCCGCCGCGTCGCGTGGAATCGCGGTGACCGAGGCTGAAGGTGTCAACGCGGTTGTGGGATCTGGCATCGAAGGAATCTGGCAGGGAAAGCGATTGCGAGCCGGAAAATTGAGTTGGTTCCGCGACAAAGGGCTAGCGCTGGATGCCGATCTCTCGCAACAGGCGGATTCCTTTCTTTCGGCGGGTAAGACCGTGATTGGTATTGGAGACGAATCGCGTGTCTGGGGTCTTCTGGCTGTTGCGGACGCTCTCCGTCCAACGGCGGCTGCCGCGATCAAGGAACTCCGTGAACTCGGATTGTCACCGCTGGTGATGTTGTCGGGCGATCATCCGAAGGTTGCCGGCCAGATCGCGGGTGAACTGGGAATGGAATTTCAAGGTGGCCTGCTGCCCGAAGACAAACTACGGTTCATAGAAACCATGCGAAAGGAACACGGTTCAGTCGGGATGATCGGTGACGGTATGAACGACGCACCTTCCCTGGCAGCGGCCGACGTCGGCTTTTCACTCGGAGGTGCGGGAACAGATGTGGCATTGGAAACCGCAGATATCGTGTTGCTCGCGGATGATCTGCGACGACTCCCTTATGCGATCGCTTTGGCACGACGGACTCAGCAGATCATTCGCCAAAACCTGATTCTGGCATTCAGCGTGATGGGCGGACTGCTTGTGGCAACAATGCTGACAACTCTGCCGCTCCCTCTGGCGGTTGTGGGACACGAAGGGAGCACCGTCGCGGTAATTCTAAATGGACTGCGTCTACTAACGTTCCCAAAGCCCAAACCATTCATCAAGTAGTCTTCATCGCTCCGCGTGAAGAGAGCCGTTCGAACACTTGCCCCCGACCGTCCGAAATCGTTCGATCGCAACAACGATGCTTCTCAAATTCGAAGCGAAGAACGCGACTTACAACACACCATATTTCGCAAACGCATCTACCGCTTTCATCCCGTCACGGATCGCATCTCGCACAACGTTTTCGGCATGAACCTTGTCCCACGCTCGCTGGATCGCTTCAGCTTCAACCTCGCGCGGAACGACGACAACTCCGTCCTCATCTGCAAAGACCAGGCATCCAGGACCGAATGACACTCCATCGATTTCCACGGGAATGTCCACATCGACAACGCGTTGTCGGTTCAAGCTGTCATAGACGCACGTCGAACGTGCATAGACGGGAAAATTCATTGGCCGAATCTTGGCCACATCACGTATCGCGCCGTCAACAACAGCTCCCACACAACCACGATTGCGAGCCGCAGTCGTCAGAAGTTCGCCCCAGATCCCAGAGCGAACAGAACCTCCGGCCGCTGCAATCAGCACGTCATCCGGCTGACAGGCGTCCACTGCCTGTAATTCCAATTCATAAGGACGCGAGTCGATATGTGCCATGTCGACCCACAATGTTGTCTTGCAGCGTCCGACCAGAAGTGACGTCCCTGTGTACGGCGTGAATTGCAGTCGAGGGGATTGGTGTTTGAATCCGAGACCATCCAGGGCGTCGCTGACGACAGCGCTGTACAGGTTCTCACGCATCATTGTTAGAGTGATCGTGGCGGGGGCTGTCATGGAGCTTCCTGGACGGTTCGTTCGGTAGGGCGAAGAAAGAGCGAAATTCGACCGCGCGATGCGGGGGGAGTACTGCTAACATATTTGCCGGTATTTCGTCCACCTATCGGTCGGGAGATTCTCATGCCTCGCGTTGGCATTTTGGCGTTGATTCAGGAGTCCAACACTTTTCTTTCGGGGACGACGACGTTTGATCATTTCCGCCAGGATCTGTTGTTGACGAGCGAAGATGTTCGCCGCCATTTCGCCACGGCCCATCACGAAGTACGTGGTTTTTTTGACGGACTGGCTCGAGCGGGAATTGAAGCGGTTCCGATTTTCGCCGCCCGCGCATTGCCGTTTGGTACGATCGAATCAGATGCGTTTGAGCGACTCGTCCAGCAGATGATTGACGAACTCGAATCCGCCGGCCGTCTCGATGGGATACTGGTCGCTCCCCACGGAGCAACCGTGGCCGCGTCTCATCCCGACGCGGACGGATATTGGTTATCGCTCGTCCGGCAGACGGTTGGACCGCAAATCCCGATCATTGGAACGCTGGACCCTCACGGCAATCTGTCGCCGCAGATGGTAGCTGCGACAGATGCCTTGATGGCCTATCACACGAATCCGCATATCGATCAGGAACAGCGTGGTGTGGAAGCTGCGGAACTGATGGCTCGTACGCTTCGAGGCGAAGTGACTCCCGTCCAGGCAGCCTGTTTTCCACCTATGGTGATCAACATTGAACGGCAATGCACTTCAGAACCACCGCTGACAGAAGTTGTCGCCGATTTTGAGGCTGTCCGCGGCCAGATTGGCGTGCTGTCGGCCAGCCTGATGCTCGGCTTTCCCTATGCCGATGTATCTGAGATGGGGGCGTCGTCACTTGTGGTGACCAATGGAAATCCGTCCCTGGCCCAGTCACTCGCTAACCAGTTGGCAGAATCGATGTGGCGTCGTCGATCTGGACTGGCAGGATCTTTCATTTCGGTGGAGGACGCCGTCACCCGGGCACAATCACTACCGGCCCCGATCTGCATGCTGGATATGGGTGATAATGTGGGGGGAGGTTCACCTGGCAACGGAACGTGGCTGGCCCACGAACTGCAACGACAAAAGGTCGGACCTTCATTCCTGTGTCTTTACGATCCCACTGCAGTGATGCAGGCCGATGCCGTCGGTGTTGGAGCCAAAGTCCGGCTGGCCGTCGGCGGAAAAACCGACGATTTCCACGGCTCACCCTTCCAGGCAGCATTCCTCGTGAAGTTCGTCGGAGACGGTCGTTTCGCGGAGACACAGGTCCGTCACGGTGGATTCACCGGTTTCGATCAGGGACACACCGCGATCGTCGAAACCGACGATGGCCTCCTGACGATCATGCTGACGACCCGCCGCACGCCCCCCTTCAGCCTGCGGCAATTAACGGCGTTCGGACTGGAACCGCAATCGTTTCGAGTCCTGGTTGCGAAGGGAGTCAATGCACCTCTGGCCGCCTATCAACCCGTCTGCCCCACGATCCTGCGAGTCAATACTCGCGGAGTAACAACCGCAGACGTCACACAGCTTCCGTACCAGCATCGCAGGAAGCCGATGTTTCCGTTTGAAGTCGATACGATCTGGATACCGTAAGGTGTTCCACTGAGTACAAACAGTGGGCCGAAGGCCTGACGATTATTCGGCTCTGTCGTTGGGGTCCGTCGCGGCCAACTTCAGCCCGACTTGAATCTTGCGTCCATCACGAATCACAGTGAGTTGGACTTCGTCGCCGGGACTTTTGCCTTCGATGTAGCTGAGGAAGTCTTCGGCGTTCGCGATTTTCTGGTCGTCCAGACCGACGATCAGGTCGGCAGCGGTGCGGTCTACGCGAGCGATAGTGAAGATACCACGGCGTTCACGGATCAACTTGGGGCCTCTTAGTCCAGCTTTCTCGGCAGGGCCATTAGGTCGTATTTCCGCGATCAGCAGTCCTTTTTCGGTCTGATAAACCTTGTCGATCCCGCTTTCGGGGCGGATCACTCGACCGTGCTTCATCAACTGAGGAATGACACGTGTAATCAGACTGACAGGAATTGCAAAACCGACTCCGGAACTTTGTCCTGATGTGGTCGCGATCGCGGTGTTGATGCCGATCAAGCGGCCATGAGAGTCCAGCAGCGGGCCCCCCGAACTGCCGGGATTGATTGCCGCATCGATCTGGATGATCGACTTGATCTTCCAGTTGCCATGGATCTGAAGCGACCGATTCAGACTGGAAATGATCCCAGTCGTCAATGTTCGCTCCAGTCCGAACGGATTGCCGAGGGCAAAGACGTTCATTCCGACGCTCAACGACTTGGAATCACCGAGTTCCACGGGATGCAGATCTTCCTCGGGAACATCAATACGGATCACAGCCAGATCATTCAGTGGATCGGCACCGACTTGAACGGCGTCAACGGTCTTACCGTTGTACAGCGTAACTGCGATTTCCTTGGCACCGCCAACCACGTGATAGTTGGTGATGATGTGTCCATCGGTATCGATGATTGCCCCCGAACCACTCCCTTCCAGCGACTGCCGGGTCAGTTGCAATCGATCGGTTTTGACAGCCGTAGAGGTAATATTCACGACACTGCGATTGACCGCTTCATAGACCGCGACGGTGACGGCTTCTTCCGGAGTGTGGCCATCGACATTGAAGGCTCGGACGATATTGGGGCGAACGCGCTCCACGGGCGACAAAGAATGGGGGCGTTCCTGAGCCACCAGTTCTGAGTGCCTGGCGGGACTCGTCAACCAGATTGTGAGAACGCTTCCCAGAATTGCCGAACAGAAGCATCCAAACAGCAGTCTCATGCGATTTCCTCTCCGGAACCATTGAACAGCGACATTTGGCTGTCCATTTGGTAATTCGAGTGGTGTCGCAGGTCACAGAGTTCAGTCTGAACCGCAATCGTTCGACACCACGCCAGCAGATGCAATCTGCCAACCGTCGAAGATATAGGGAGTTTCGCCAATCGCCTCAAGATCTTCTGGCGAGGATGACATCCTTCACAGGAAAACTACGTCGCAATTTCGACCTTTCCCCGAGTGCGGGTCCAGTAGCAAAGGGCAACACCGAGGCCGTATAGCAACATCAGTGGGGCCATCATCAGTATCATGGTCCAAGGATCAGGCGTCGGGGTCAGGACCATCGAGATGACGGCAATCGCCAGGACAG
Source organism: Planctomycetota bacterium (assembly GCA_037146815.1). GTDB lineage: Bacteria > Planctomycetota > Planctomycetia > Planctomycetales > Planctomycetaceae > Schlesneria. The sequence goes on along the minus strand of JBAWWJ010000156.1, from coordinate 11,037 downwards.
CAATTCGCCACTGTTGCAGATAGTGGTCCGCCGTGAACAGATTGATTTTTGCCAGAAACAGCATGATGAGAGGCAGTTGAAAACTGATGCCAAACATCAGCGGCAGCATGATTGCGAAGTTGATCCACTCAGAGATGCGGATCTGGGCCGTCAGGCCCATTCGGCCGTTGTAACCGAGCAGGAAATCGAGCACGGTTGGCAGAACTGCGCAGAAGCAGAAGAAAATGCCACCCAGAAACAAGACGATGCTCATTGGCAGATAAATGTGAATGTACTTGCGTTCATGAGGATACAACCCCGCAGCAACGAACAGCCACAACTGATAGAAGACCCACGGACTGGAGAGGATCAGTCCCGCAACGAACGAGATCTTCATGTAAGTCATGAACGCTTCTTGGACGTTGAACGTCACTGGGCGCTCAATCTTCTCGATGCCGACTCGAAACTGCAGAAACGCATCAGACGTTGCCTGAAGTTTCAAGGTCTTGTCCTTGAGGTCATCTGCGGCGACGGGATAGCGTTCTGGTGAAGCCTGGTGAAGTTGGTCGGCCAGTTCATGGGCAGAAAGCTGAATCTCGATGTTACGTCGCGCCGTAGTTGTCATCGAGTCCGTTTTCATTCGTTCCGTGGCTGCAGTGGTATCCGGAGGAAAAACCATTTGCTTCCACGATTCCCAAAAACCGACTTCTTTGATGTTGTCTTCGATCTTGATCAGCTCATTTTTATTGGCTCGCTGCAGTGCCTGATCGACCGGGTAGCGGATCAGGCGAACGAGCTCTTCACCATAACAGAGAGTTACGATCACGCAGACGGTCAGTCCCATCAGAGCCCGGATCAGGTGGAAACGCAAAACTTCCAGATGCTCGCCAAATGTCATTGTCGAGTCATCAAACAGATCTTTGTCGTTCGCCATGAGTCACTCCAGTTGCGCGGTCGCCGCATCTTGCGGAAGACGGACCCCAGACGCAAGTCGAGTTACAGGGGGTCGAAAACGTGTGGCCGCGAGTCAGTCCGATCGCATGGAATTCGTCGACTGTGCGGTGTCCACTCGTATAGCCCGGCAATATTGCCAGACGGTTGAGCGGGGTTATCTCAGATTCTAAGCCTTCCGGGGCAGTTGTCCAGCCCGTCAGGCAGACATCGTCTGGACAATCGCCTTTTTCAATGCCGGGTGACGGCGCCTGGCCGGTGGTCTTACCAAATCAAACGCGACTGCACGACAGAAGTTGATCGTGCAGAAGCATTTGAGGCTAGGTTGCCATCGTCGCACACTATTGCGGCAAGGTAAAAGTTTCCCCCATCGACAAAAACACTCCCACCGTGATCAGGCTGATCACCACCGCACCGATGATCTCAAACGTCACCTTGCGGGTTCGCTCCCACGAGAAACCGCCGCCATCAAAGGCCAGAATGATCAGGCGGATCAGCCCGAAGACCAGCCCCAGTGCAGTTCCCAGCAGGACCCCGAAGGAAACCCCCTTCGGAACTCCGGCAGAGGTCAATGTTCCATACAGCATACCGCCAACCCCGCCAACAATAGCGAAGACTACTGCGATGACCAACCCGTCGGTCAGGTCCTTCTGCAACGTGGCTGGCTCATCGTCGTCATCGTCCGACTTGCGCTTCTTGGCGACGTACTTGTATTCCTTGGCCTTATCGATCAGTTCCAGCCGTTCCCTGAAATAGAAGACGAACTGTCCGTTTGTCCGCATGTTGAACATGCCAATGAATCCCAGCGGCAGGCACATCACTGCCAGGATAATACACGGTCCAATGACTGGCTTGAGATCGATGTCCACGGGCTTTCCGATGGAAGTCAGATCGACAGGTTGGGCGTTCTTTCCTTTGGGAGCATTTTCCGCAGCAAGGATCCGGCGATTAATATCGGCGTTCGACTCCATCGTCTGGACCAGGCTGGCAAGATCATTTCCCCAGACAGCACCAATCGCGGCAGCCCCCCCGACGAGAGGCAGAGTGGTGATGACCAGCCACAGGAACCACATCGAAGCTCCACTAATCGACCGTCCCCAGAACTGGATCACTTTCCAGAACATCCAGCAGGGCATCGAAATTGGCATCGTCATATGTGCCATGACCACGGGCATCATCCAGATGACAGGAATCAATCCAACGCCGACACAGACACCCATCATCCATTCCGGCTGACCACTGTAGTTGACGAGATAATATCCCAATCCGACCGGCAGCAGCAGAATTGGACCAGCTCCGACGATCATCCAGGCGACAAAGATGACCCCTTTGGAACTGGCCAGAAAGAAGTCGAAATTCAGTTTTTTGAACTTGTCTTTACGTTCCAGCGTCAACTTGATGACTTCGGTATCGAGGTACCACAGCCATCCGGGGATCACGAGGAACGAGACAAAAAAGCAAAGTGCGAAGAAGACACGCGGCGGCCATGCTGAAATATACAAATAGAGAAACCCGCACAGCATCGAAATCAGCAGGGGGACCAGCGAATAAACCGCCGTTCGCCAAGCCAGCATCTGATTCTTAATGACAAAACTCCAGGCACCTTTGGCAAGTCCCGGGAAGAAGTCGGCCGGATCAGGGCCTTTCATCTGCTTCTTGCGGGCCTTGATCCCCAGACCGCCCGATTCAATATCAAATCCACACTTGGGACACTCGGACTCTTCTTCATCCAGATCTTCCATGTCAAAGCCGCATTTGGAACAAATGCGAGCATTGGCATCTTCGGCTCGTCGCAAGTCGAGGGACGCAAGAGCGTCTTCGGAATCAACGGGCTTCCTTTCCTTCGCCGCTGGCTTTTTCTTTGACTTTTCGGCCGCTTTCGTGATCTGTGAATCGCCGGTGGGAACCGTTATTCGTTCGTCGCATTGAGGACACTTGACCGCCTTGCCACGTGCGGCATCGGGAACAGTCAGAACCTTGTCGCAACTCGAGCAGCGAACTTTGACAGGCATAGGTATCGCTTTCGGGAAAACAAGAACCCATCCACCATCTTGCGACTGTTCGCGAATGCGAGGTGGTCAGACAGGCAGACAATTAGAAAAAAGAAACGGATGAGTGGAAGTTTACGGTTCCACTCACCGTTCTCGCAATGCAGACATCCTGACTTTGCGACGAAATCCGACACGATAAAACTGCGTTCACGAGGCGTTTCCTTTTCCCTACAATCGTTGCGATCCGTTCACTCCGACATTTTGATCATAACCGGGAAAACCTCATGAGACTTCGACATTCGCTCGCCCTGATCACGATGCTGGCGTTGATCGCGTTTGCTCCTGCAGCCTGGTCGGCAGATGATCCACGTCGCCCGGCAGCGATTGAAGCTCAGGACGTCCCAGTTGTCCCGCCAGAATTGGCCGCGAGGTTGGCTCAATATCAAAGTGTTCGCGGAGCTGCTTTCCGCGGCTGGGCTCCCGATGGGACGGGCATCCTGATTGGAACGCGATTCGGTAACTCGTCGCAATTGCACCGCGTCTACGATCCAGCAGGCCGGCGAGAGCAAATCACGTTTCATGATGAGCCAGTCTCTGGAACCTTCATTCCCAAAGCGACGGATGGATCGATCCTGATGCTGATGGATGCGGGCGGGAACGAAAACGATCAGGTTTATCTGCTGGATCGGCGCAACTTCAAAACGTTGCTCCTTACGGATGGGAAATCGCGCAACAAACTGGGAGCCATGCGGTCAGATGGTTCGCAAATCGTTGTCACCAGTAATCAGCGCAATGGACGAGATGTTGATTTGTACCTGGCGAACCCGCGTGAACCTGCATCGATGAATCTGCTGATGCAGGTCGACAAACAGACCTGGAACGCTCACGACTGGTCGAGTGATGGCAAATCGCTGCTGATTTCCCGATATGTCTCGGCGAATGAGTCCTACCCGGCACTGCTGGATGTGGCGAGTGGACAGCGGACCGATGTTTCACTTCCCGGAAACATGAAAGCTGCAGCTGGGCCGATGGTATTTGCGGCCGATGGCAAATCCCTGCTAATCGCGACGGACGCCGGTACCGAATTTCGACGGCTGGTGCGTTTTGACTTGGAAAAGAAGACTTTTACCGGTCTGACCGATGACATTGCCTGGGATGTCAGTGATCTGGCGGTTGAACTAACGACAGGAGACGTCGCATTCACCGTGAATGAAGATGGCGCAAGTCGCCTTTATCTGATGCCCGGAGGAAGCGGTCGCAGGGAACTGAAACTGCCGCTCGGAATTGTTTCGGGGATTGAATTCTCGCCCGATGGAAAACGTTTGGGATTCACCCTTGCCCGTCCCGATGCCCCTCCAGATGCCTATTCGTTTCAACTCGATAACGGTGAGCTCGTTCGCTGGACGTTCAGCGAAATTGGGGGCTTGAATCCAGCGTCGTTTGTCACTCCGACGCGAATCAAGTTCCCCTCCTTCGATGGGCGTCAGATACCGGCGTACTACTTCAGACCGAAGACATCAGGGGCTTCCGGGCGTAAGCCGATTCCGGTCTACATCAGCATTCACGGCGGTCCAGAATCTCAGTACCAGCCGTTCTTTTCACCGATCATCCAGTTCTACGTGAATGAACTGGGAATCGCCGTAGTCTGCCCCAACGTCCGCGGTTCGGCTGGGTACGGCAAAACCTATTTGCAGCTCGACAATGCTGAGAAGCGCGAAGACAGCGTCAAGGATATCGGAGGACTACTTGACTGGATCGCCACACAGCGGGAATTGGACGCTTCACGTGTCGCTGTCGCAGGGGGATCGTACGGTGGCTACATGACGCTGGCCTCGTTGACTCACTACGGTGATCGAATCAAGGCGGGGATTGATGTGGTCGGGATCGCGAATTTCCTGACGTTCCTGGAGCGAACGGCGGCCTATCGAGTCGATCTGCGCCGCGCCGAATATGGCGACGAACGAGATCCGAAAATGAAGGAGGTCTTTGAACGAATCAGTCCGCTGAACAACGCGGACAAGATCAAGTCGGCACTGCTCGTCATTCACGGGCGAAATGACCCTCGCGTTCCCTTCTTCGAAGCCGAACAGATTGCGGCCAAAGTTCGTGCCGGAAACCGTCCTGTCTGGACTCTCTTCGCCAATAACGAAGGACACGGGTTCAGCAAACGCGATAACAGTGACTACCAGCGAGCCGTAGAGGTACTGTTTCTCCGACGACATCTGGAACTGGATTGACGGCGGGAGTCGACGATTTCACTTGACGACAAGCGTGGCCCGCTGGGGTGCGACACCGATCCGGGCAAGTGTCCCCGAGTTAAATTCCAGAAAATCGGTCTCGATTCCATCCGAGAAAATGACGCCGCCTGCTGGTGTCATCGACTGCAATTCCATTTGTGTCCCCTCGTTCAGTAACCCGGCAACGAGTGATGCTGACGAAGTTCGGCTGATGAATGGTTCACGTACGACCCACAACAGCTTGGGGTCGTCCCACTCCAATGGACTCGGTTTCGGCGAGGTGATGGCTCCGAGCGAACTGGCGACGCCCGCGGCCATATTGAAAACGGAAGACATCCAGCCTGTCGATCCAGCTCCTGTTGAGACGAGAACTCCGCTGGAGGACTGCGATTCTGCGCGTTCGCCCACACGAATCTGATACCGCGCTGAGACGTGAGACTTGACGCCGATGAACAGGTCGTTGAAGGCGAGCATGGATTGACCGTCGTGCAAGGTCACTTCCGCCAGAGTGACGGACCGTGTCTTTGCCTGTCGATTGAGGACGCGTGAAACGGCCCCACGTGCACGATCCAGATGAAATGGCAGCAGCACGCCGTCAAATCGTGATGGATCAGGATTGACTCCGACAATCGGCACGTCCCCCACGTACTTGGCGGTATTGGCCACGAGCCCGTCCTGCCCCACCACCACGACTGCCTGGCATAATCCAAAGTCATAAGTCGGAACATAGGCTCGATCGATGACGTGAACTGGCATCCCGAAATCGAGTTCTTTCGTCAGGAATGTGACGGAATTCTGGTATGTCTGATCTTCCTCTTCCAGATCGTCAAAATCCGCGTCTTCGTCACCAGACTGAATCGAGTCCGCGAGTGACATGTCACCGGACTGAATGGCAGCGGCCATCCGGGCTCGCTTGAAACTGAACTCCATCATTCCTTTCGTCGACCAGCGTTTTAGCAACCCTTTCATGCGGGTTTCGCGAGTGACGATGGTGATGCGAGGAGAAAACGAGGCTCCCACGCGGTGTACTCCCTGGACGGCGTCCGATGAACGGTCTGACTGCTTCCAATATTACTTCTTATCCTGCAGCAGGGACTGCAACAGGTCAGGCGAAATATTCAGTTGTCCAATCTTTTCGGCGTTGCGAGATAGCTGGTCAAACGCCGAAGCGATCATAGTCGATGCATCGGCGTTGCCCTGCATGGCCAGCAAGGTTCGCCAATCGAGATCACGAACGGGCGTCAGGATCGACTGCAATGCGGCACCACGTGCTTCAGCCTCTTTGCGTTCGTTGGCGACTCGTGTTTCCACCAATGAACTTCGCTGCTGTTCGACGGCAATTTCGGCCTGCATCTGAGTCTCGCGTACCTGCCGTTGTTTTTGAGCGACGACAATTTCGGTTTGAAGCTCATTTTCACGGATTGTCCGTTCCAGTTCGACGGACGCATTTCGTCGCGCATAGATCGCTTCGTCAGCCTGCTTGAGCAATTGTTCGCGAGCTTCCGCTTGCAGCGCCTTGGCCATTTCGGGGTCTGCCTTGATGGAGGCGACCGAAACTTCCAGAACTTCCACACCCAATTGCAGAACAGACTGCGACTGCCCCAATGATGAGCTGATTCGTTCTACCAGTCCGTCTGACGCGCTGAGCAGTTTTCTCAAGGGCTGTGATTGAATAAATGACCGCGCGGCGGTCTGCATCGCCTGAACAAGACGTTCGCCGATTTTCGAGGGATCTTCGCTGCGATAACGTCCCCAGAGATCAATGGTGTAATCGAGCAGCGTCGCCAGACGTGCTGCGTCTGCTACGCGATACGTCAGATTCCCCTGCACCGTTACTTCCTGAAAATCCGCAGACACCTCGGCGAAAGCAAAAGGGACGTCAACGCTGGAAATAGGAATTTGAGCGATCACAGATGTCGGAGCGAAATACCAGAACGAAAGCCCGGCCCCCTGTCGAACGACCTTTCCCGATTTGTACTGAAGTACGTATTGAGTTGCAGGAGCTTTGAGATATCGAAAACCCAACATGGCGCATGACCTTTCACCTGCGTTGAAATTATCTGATGGTCAAACCTGATCCGCCAAATCTAATCTGTTTGCGAGCGGCTTCCACCGAATTCTTGAGTTTGCGATACAAAATCGACGGAACAGCCCCAGGCGACCGTCGGCGACGGGTAACAAGGCCAGAGCCAGTACCTTTTTGAATTTGGGCGGAATGTAGGGTGGGACCTTGGCGCTTCACCGCGCCAGCCCACCATCAATTCACGACGTTTCCTTATGGTTGGCCAGCACTCGAAGCGAACTGGTTCCACCCTACATTGAAAAAGCCGACTGCCCTGGTGACAAGGCCTATTGCCGTTGCAATCGTCAAAATCCGAATCTCGTTGATCAATCGATGGTGTTCAATCGTCTCTGTGATGTCCTCGAAGGGTTGGAAAGGCTGAACTGTCGGCCCCGGCCTGACAACGGTGAAACATCGCCCTCTGCGGCAAGACTATTTAGTGGCCGCTTGCCCTGAATCCTTGCCCATCAGAACGCTTCACAATCACAAGGGTGGAATCATCCGCTGGCGGGAGCTGACCGTGGAAGGCCTGTACCGTTTGACTGACCACATCGACAATCGCTGCGGCCGAACGATCCTTCACCGACTCAATGACCTGCTGCAATTTCTTCTCTCCAAACATAGTCCCTTCAGGGTCGCGAACTTCGATCACCCCGTCGGTTCCCAGAACCAGCAAATCATTGGGGGCCATCTGGAATTGAGTCTTTACGCGCCCAACGTTGATTCCTGGAAAACCCAGGGGAAGACGGGTCGCGTCCAGTCGGTGGAATTCACCTGTGGCATATTCGTAATGCAGGGCTGGTGCGTGACCTGCATTGGCGAAACAGACATCATGGGTTGCAGGGTCAAGTGCTACGAGCAGAAACGAAATAAACTGTGATTGTTTCAAATCCGGGGCTATCGTTTCCGCCAGCAGACTGACGATCCGATCGGGCTCGGCCACCGTTCGCGCGGCGACATGCAACATCGCTCGCACGGAAGCCATAATCAGTGATGGCCCTAAACCGTGACCGCTGACGTCTCCCAGGGCAAAACACGTTCGGCCATCCGGAAGTGGCAACCAGTCGTAGTAGTCACCGCTGACAAACTCCGCCGGTTGCCACCACGAAGCAACATCGTATCTGGGGATATCTGGCAACGAATCCGGCAAGAAACCACGTTGGATGCGGCGTCCCATTTCCAGTGACTGTTTCAGTTCCTGCGATCGTAGTGACTCTTCCTGCAAGCGACGTCGCTCAAGTGCGGTTGCGGCGTGTGCAGCAAATGCTTGAATCAATTGCTGGTCGAAGTCGTCGAAATCGCCCTCCGTCTTGTTCAACAACTGCAGGACTCCCACCAGCCTCGAATCGATGTTTGAAATCAACGGAGCGGCCAGGATATTCCGAGTCATGTAGCCGGTTCGCAAATCGAATGAGGAATCCCAGCGGTCGTCGTGCTGAGGATCCGAGACATGCGTCAACTTCTGTTCACGGGCGACCCATCCGCAGATGCCACTTTCGATGCCCAGTCGGATTTCACGAATCTCGAGTTCGGTGACGACACGCGTGTAAAGACTCTGATGCGAATCGTCCAGCAGAAACAGGCTGGCTCGTTCACAATCAACACTATGGCAGGCTCCGTTGGTGACTATTTGCAGAATCCGCGTCAGGTCCTGCTCTGTCCCCAGTTGCAGAGCGACATCCAGCAAGTCTGTCAACGCCGTCACCTGCCGACTGGTGGATGCTTGCCTTGGCTGAATGTGAGGAGACATCGTCGGCGTTCCTTCGCAACAATCATCTGATCCAGGATGTCAGTCCTTGGATGTGGTGTGTCCAAGAACGCAGTTTGCGGATTAATACCACAAACGTTGCTTACGAGTCAGCGCCAAGCGCAGTCACGTCGCTTGCATGGTGAGTCCCCAGGCGTTCGTCGATCCAGGCTGGATCGACGAATCGTCGTAGCAGCCAGCGAAATGTATGCTCCAGTCGAGCTTCAGTTGCCGGATCTGCTTCAGTCGTCCATTGGACGCCGTGCAATTCCAGTCGCGCCGGCCAGTTCTCTTTAATGGCGATAAAGTTCACACGTTCCTGGATGCGGCGGCCCCAGACGATCCCAAATTGGTCAAAAAAATCGAGCCACAGTCGGTTGAATCGTTCATTCGGAGACGATGTGAGGCTATCTGATCGTCCTGCCATGAGGATTGCTTGTGTCACACAGGCGGTCGCCCACAGACGTACCCACCAGCGATCAGATAACCATCCCGGGCAAGCGGCGGAACTGCTCAGAACATTGATCACATTTCCGATCACGAACAGCAGTCCTGGCAGCGTGTACCTCGTCCCGAAATAGTTCCCTGTCCCCATGATCAGGACCAGCAGGTATCCCACGAGTTGCGGTGTTTCGAGTTGAAGGCCGCGAATATCGCTCCCCTGGATCCAGAGCGTTATCACTGGCCAGCCCAAAGCAAACAACATCGGAATCAAAATGAACCAGGTCCAGACACGAGTTCCTGGCCGACGTGAACCAAGGACCGCGATCGCAGGACAAAGCGAAATCACTGCACAGGCGTACCACAGGTGATCTGCCGCAGACTTCGACAGCCATCCCGCGAGGTGGTCTGCCAGCCATGTGACCGTCCACAGCGACGCGGCAGCCTGTCCCCAGCGGGCTGCGGGAACCAGAGTCGTGTATTTCAGCGTTCCAGGGAGACGGGCGAGGAGCCGCCAGGCGAGGACCATGCCGATAGAAACGATCGCAATGAGAATGACGGTGAGGGTGGGCACTTGGGTCAGGTCGTGTGGGAGGAATAGAAAATCATTTCCGTGCCATCAGTTTTTTCGGACGACGGAAAAGGCGGAATTAACGGTGCGTTGTACAGGGAATCGGTCAGTTGGCCCTCCCTACAACCGGTACAAACCGGAAGTTGTCTCACAGTCTACGCTGCTTTTCAAATCGGAAGGGTTTGTTTGAGCGGAATAGTTTGCGTAAGCCGAAATCTTAGGTCAGTGATGCAACAATGCGTCAAACAGACGAGTCGAGGCCACCGAACAAGGTGTGCGGTTTAGGACCTCGGCAGTCTCTCACGTTCCACGGCCCCGATTGTGTCAGGAGAAGTCAGATGAAGTACGTTTGGATTTCCGCCGCGCTGGTTTGTTTCGCCAGCATCAACAGCGCCAACGCTGGCCTGTTCCATTCTCACCGAGGTTGCGGTTGCGCTCCAGCGCCATCGTGTGCCGCTCCAGCCCCGAGCTGTGCAGCTCCTGCTGCTTGTGCTCCAACCTGTGCAGCTCCTGCCGCCTGTGCGCCAGCCTGTGCTCCAACCTGTGCAGCTCCTGCTGCTTGTGCTCCGACCTGTGCCGCTCCTGCTCCTGCCTGCGGCTGCAACAACGGCTGCAACAGCTGCTGCAAGAAGTCACACTGCTTCAAGCTGCCCAAGCTCTGCCTGCCCAAGATCAAGTGCTGCAAGGTTCGTAGCTGCTGCAAGCCAGCTTGTGGCACCAGCTGTGCTCCAACCTGTGCCGCTCCAGCCGCTTGTGCTCCAAGCTGTGCCGCTCCAGCTTGCTGCAAGTAGTTTTGAATGAGTGACCGAACCCACCACGCAGACCTGAACGTCGCAATCGTGATTGGGCTCGGAACGTGAGGCAACGTCTGGGGGAGGATCAAACCTCCCCCAGACAAGTCTCTCGCGATCACTCAAACCAGATCGCCGAACACCAACGGCTATCGACGACAACTTGACGAACATCTGAGAGGTGACGGAATCCTTCATGGACCCGCCACCTTTTTTCGGGTTCATCCGACTTTTTGGGGGGATGGAATTGAAAACGCGGACAAGCTG
>JBAWWJ010000155.1:0-19815 GCA_037146815.1 Planctomycetota bacterium | reverse complement strand
CTGCATCCTGATCGCCGACGGGGAGCCCGACTACCGTGTTGGTCGTGATGTTATCAACCTCTGGTCCCATCTGATCGGCAGCCGGAAGTTCCAGAAACGATCCGGCAGTGGCGTGGGACTTCAGCAACGCGCCCACCTTGGCCCGCAGGTCGGCATCGCCCCGACAAGCCTCATCGAGAAAAGTCTGGCGTGCCTGGGGGTCGGCAATTTCCAGTGCGGACTCAAAAAGTTGGCGTTCGTTCATTGCCCTGCGATTCTAGCGGGAAGGCAATTCGTTGCGACTGGGAACCAGCGACGATACCGATCTCGGCGTGAATCCACCCTACTTTTGTCAGTTCAAATCCGGCGGCGTGCGCTCTCAGCGTCTTCGGGCAACCGGGACCACACTGCGATAGTGTGTTGTGAGCCCCGTGGACCAGCCATGGCGATTAATTTGTGTTGAAGAGATTACGTTGCCTCCACGTTCACTGCACAACTCCCTTTTTCAAGATCAGGTTGGCATAGATGGCCGTTTCGCCTGTGGCGACGATGGCATACGCGGATCGGGCGAAGTCGTAGAAACGGAACCGTTCGACCGGGCGCAGTTCAACGTCCCGGCCTTCGTGCTTTCGAATCACTTCACGGTATTCGTTCCAGATCGGGGGTTCTGGAGTGTCCAGGTCGACTGGCTGCATCACGCTGGCAGGATGATCGACGAACGTGTCGAGCGGGAAAAAGTTCAGGATCGCATCCAGGATCGCCGGGACGCCGTGTCCGTCCGCCCGGACAATCCGCTGAGCATGAGAATCGGCGGGAAAATTGCCGTCGGCCAGAACGATTTCGTCACCATGCCCCATTCGCATCAGCAGGGACATCAATTCGGGCGAAATACAGGGTGGAATGTGCTTGAGCATCGGGAGTTCGGTTCCTGAAAATCATGAAAATGAAGGTGCCCATCATACCGAAATCGTTCCCGTGTGGGAGTCTTTCCCGGTTTTGAGAAGGCCTGTTGACATGCTATGACGGTCAATCCGTCGCGATTCGTGGAACAAATTTCCAGCCAAGGCTATCATCCGTTTGCGGAAATGCGCTCAATCCAGCACGGTTTTGCCCCGGATCACGGGGCAGACCACTCTGGTGGTCAAACCCGACTCCACAGTCCCGATGTCAATTCAGGAATTTCGATGAAGATCCACGAGTATCAGGCCAAGCAACTCCTGGCCAAGGCGGGGGCCAAGGTCCCTCGCGGCGTTGTTGCCAAGACTTCTGACGAAGCTGCTGCTGCATTTACGGAACTGGCTGGCCCGCTGGCTGTGGTCAAGTCACAGATCCATGCGGGGGGACGCGGAAAAGGGCGATTCAAGCAGTTCCCCGATCAGCCGGGAGTCGTGCTGGTGAAATCCGCCGAAGCCGCCAAAGACCATGCCTCCCGGATGCTCGGCAGTACCCTCGTCACAATCCAGACAGGGGCCGAAGGGAAGCCTGTCAATGTGCTGCTGATTGAAGAAGGCTTGAAGATCGCCAAGGAGATGTACCTGGGGGTCGTCGTCGATCGAGAATCCGGTGGCCCGATCCTGATCGCCTCAACCGAAGGTGGGATGGAAATCGAAGTGGTCGCCCACAACACCCCGGAAAAGATCCTGCAGGAACCGTTCGACGTCGAAGCAGGACTGCTCCCGTTCCAGGCTCGCAATGTCGCCTATCGGCTGGGTCTGGAAGGAACCGCAATCCGCTCGGCCGAAAAGCTGTTTCGCCAGGTCTGTCAGTTCTTCATCGACAATGACTGCAGCATGGTTGAAATCAACCCGCTCGTCGTCACCGCTGAAGGTGAACTGGTGATCGGCGATGCCAAGGTCACCTTCGATGACAACGCCCTGTTCCGACATCAGGATCTGGTGGCTTTGCGAGACCTCAACGAAGAAGAACCGATGGAAGTTCAGGCTCAGGCTTCGGGACTGAGCTACGTCAAGCTGGATGGAAACCTGGGCTGCCTGGTGAATGGTGCCGGACTGGCCATGAGTACGATGGACATCATCAAGTACCACGGTGGAGCCCCCGCCAATTTCCTCGACGTCGGTGGTGGTGCCAACGTCGATCAGGTGACCGAAGCATTCCGAATCATCCTGGCCGACCCCAATGTGAAGGGGATCCTGGTCAACATCTTCGGCGGGATTATGAAGTGCGATACGATCGTCACCGCACTGCTGAGTGCTTACGACAAGATCGGGATCACGGTTCCGCTGGTCGTGCGACTGGAAGGGACCAACGTCGACGTGGCGAGGAAAATGCTTGCGGACAGCGGCAAGAAAATCATCGTGGGGACGGATCTGGCAGACGCGGCCAAAAAAGCGGTCGCCTCGCTGGGAGCATGATTGTGTCGGCCATCGCGACTGTTCGTCGTGGCCCCCTGCTCTTTCCAACTTGCATTCAAAGCCAACAGGCAAAGGTTTACAGAGACCATTATGAGTATTCTTGTCGACAAGCACACAAAAATTATTTGTCAGGGTATCACCGGCAAGTCGGGACTGTTCCATTCGCAGCAGTGTCGAGCGTATGCGAAGGAGCATCGTCCGGGTGAAGACGTTTTTGTCGGTGGTTGCACACCCGGTAAAGGTGGAACGGAAATCGACGGGTTCCCGGTCTTCAACACCGTGGAACAGGCCATTCAGCAGACGGGCGCAAACTGCTCGCTGATCTTCGTGCCACCTCCGTTTGCCGCCGATGCCATCCTGGAAGCGGCGGATGCCGGGATCGGATTGATCGTCTGCATTACCGAAGGGATTCCTGTCCTGGATATGGCTCGCGTTCACCGTGCCATGCAGGGAAGCAAGAGCCGCCTGATCGGCCCCAACTGTCCCGGAATTATCACTCCGGGCGTTGCCAAGATCGGCATCATGCCGGGCTACATTCACAAGATTGGCAACGTCGGCCTGATCAGCAAGAGCGGTACGCTGACGTACGAAGCCGCCTGGCAGATGGGCAACATCGGCTTGGGCCAGTCAACGGCCGTCGGGATCGGTGGCGATCCGATCATCGGCACGATGTACATTGAACTGCTGCAAATGTTTGAAGCCGATCCGAAGACGGAAGCGATCCTGATGATCGGTGAAATCGGCGGAAACGCAGAAATTCAAGCAGCTCAGTACATCAAGGACCACGTCAAGAAGCCCGTCGCAGCGTTCATCGCAGGAGCAACAGCTCCTCCAGGAAAGCGGATGGGACACGCCGGAGCCATTATCTCTGGCGGAGCCGGAACCGCTGCAGAAAAGAAGGCTGCCTTGGAAGCCGTTGGCGTTGTCGTCGCGGACACACCGGCCGACATGGGTGCCGCGGTCAAACGAGCCATGGACCTGCGCAAGTAGTCTCGATTCATGGGCAACAGGGTCGGCATCTTACCGGCCCTCGGCTCCCTCTGCGTTTCAAAATTGAATTGGTAGAAACGCAGAGGGCGCAGAGATCGCGGAGGACCAGTTCGCTTCGAGCGCCGGCCCACCAGCTTTCTACGACGAAGAGCACGAAGACGGAACTCGACGGGGTGGCGGGGGCGCACCCGCTTTGGGGAAGCCCCCGTTCCAAATGCATTCCATTTCGGGGCGATTCTGCAAAACCAGTGCGCCCGCCACCCAACCGAGAGAAAAAGATCTGGGTGAGATTGACTCCATCCTACTTTTGTCAGCTCAAATCTGGTGCCCTCAGTCGATCCCTGGCACTACGGCAAATGGCCTTGCGAATTACGATGCTGACGCTCTACATTGCATTCCTGGAATGACGCAACACATATTGAAATCGTGTTAGTTAGCCCGATTCGCAATCCATAGGGTATGTCATGGATACGACATTTAAGGTCTGTTTGTTGCTTTCGATTGGGTGCGCTATCCTCGTTGTTCCGCGCGCCGATGGACAGGAGGAACGCCCCAAAGAATCGCTCGTGGGAAGTGTCACGGCCGACGAGGAGAGATTGTTACTGGCAAGAGAGCGACCACAAATCCTTGGTGATTTTGTCAGGCCAAACGTCCAAGTCCTATTTAAGATTCTTTCGCCGGAAGTGATTGCGGCCAGACGCGAAGAGGCTAAGGCGTTTGATGTTGTCAGCGCGGCAAACCCCTCACGTCGATGGATCAGTCACGTGGTGGATCCAGAAATGATTCCAAAAGATATGGCCAAAAATCTGCAGTTTCTGAAGGGGGACAGTTCGAGTTGCGATTCCACACGGCTTTCGTGGGAAAAGGATGACGTACACTTTGAAATTCGACAAACAGCGTCCATTTTTACGCTGAAAGCGACACCGAAAGCGAAATCGGGAACTGCCAATGGCAAACTTGAAAGGCTGCAGTTCGCGAAATCGATCTGCCAAAAAGTGTTTGCCAATTCCTCGACAATTTACCCGGAAATTGAGCCAGTAAAGATTGAGGGACTCAAGAATATCCTGGCCGTGGAGTGTTTCGAAAAGGCCGAGATCCTCGAATTGCCGGGCGACAAATCTGTTATTGGCAGGCCGACACCAAGTCAAATGCGCCAGTATAACCTGAACGAAGAGGAATACTGGTACAGGCAATTCTACTGGTGGAATGACGGCGATTCGGTGGGCTTTTTCTTTCCAAAGCGGCTTGGGCACTCAGCTGTTTGGATCCAGCCACTCAAAGGAGACCATGATTGGAACTGGTTTAGAAAAGGTCCAGACGCGAAGTGAATGAATTTCGCAATCTGTCGTGGTGGACACATGGCAATTGAGATGTTGCCGAGTTCCGTCTTCGTGACCTTCGTGGTAGTCCCATTCCACCAATATCAGCAGGTAAGATGGTGGGCCGGCGCGGCGAAGCGCCGCTGGTCCCACCCTACTTTTGTGACGTGCTCGTTTCGTCCATTTCGGGGGCTTCTGCAAAGCCAGTGCGCCCCCCGCCACCCAACACGTCAGACTCTTGTCTTCAGCGAACCTACGCTTCGTAGCAGGGGCGAGAGGTATCTGTGCAGCGATCGCCGTCACAGACTTTGTCGTCGGGGCCGAAGACTCGCTGAGTCTGACCGCACCAGAAGTTGCCGTCGCCAGCGACCTCTTTTCCGGGTGGCAATCCGTGGTTGATGTACATCCCCTTCGACAACAGACTGCGGCAGCGGGGCCCCTGCTGAATGACTTCCAGTTCCTGTGACATGAAAAAGCTCTCCGCTATGACTGAATCTTGCCGGACGAATTCTGACGTGCGATTCGTCGTATCCTGGTTTGCTAACGGTTTGCTAGACGGGTGACTGATCCGCGGCTTTCAGCAAGGCTCGCTTGACCGCAGTACGGGCCAGTTGAACCTTGTACTCGTTCATCGACATCGGAGTCGCCCGGGCAACTGCCATGTCTGCTGCCACACTGGCGGTCTCTTCGTTCAGTTGCTGGCCGATCAGAAGTCTTGACGCTTCCTGAGCCACCCAGGGAACGGGAGCAACGTGACCCATCACAATGCTGGCCTGTCGGACGATGCCGCTTTCGAGTCTCAGTGTCGCCGCCGCCGATGCCAATGGCCAGTCGAGGCCCTCCATCTGCATCACTTCGTACGTGGCGCTGGCCAACCGCCCAGCGTCCGGAAGCCAGACATGCGAAATCAACTGCCCCGGTTTCAGAATCGTATTCCCCTGCGCGTTGCTGCGTGGGGTGACATAGAAGTACTCCAGCGGCAGCCATTCCGCCTGTTCCGGCCCAGGGCCGATGACTCGCACATGAGCACCCCAGGCGATCAGCGCCGGGGCGAAGCGAGAGGCATTGACGAATTTTGCCGGACCGTTGTTTCCCAGGATCGCGTGATAACGATTGTCACCAGCTTCCGGAAGTGATTCTCCGTTCTCCATGGCAAGCAGCCCATAACCGCTGCGGAAGTACCAGCAGTTCGGCAGGTGACAAAGGTCTCCACCAAGGGTGCCACTTCCCTGAACCTGGATCGCTCGCACGCCATCAACGACATCAAACAGCGAACGGTAATTGCTGAGGAGCGGATGTTTGGCGAGATCTTCCAAGGTCACCAGTGAGCCAATTTGAATTCCGTCGTCGACCTTGGTCACTTCGTGCAACGAAGGAATTCGCTTCAGATCAACAACGCGGGCAGGCGTCACCAGTTCTGCTCGCAGCAGGCTGGTTAAATCGGTTCCTCCCGCCAGGATTGCGGTGGATTCCACTTCGCCGAGGAATGCGACCGCCTCGGCTTCGGTTTCAGGTCGAGCATATTCGAAGGACTTCACGCCCAGGCTCCTTGATTCGGTTTTTTTTGAATTCTGCAGGACGACCGGCCAGAATCGATGGGCGTCTCTCACAATCAAGACGCCGCGGGACATCACCCCTTCTTGAGCGATTCCAGGACTCGTTTCGGAGTGAGTGGCAGTACGGGAACTCGGACACCGATGGCATTCGCCACCGCATTCGAAATCGCGGCACCCGGTGCAATGACAGGAGGTTCACCGAGACCGATGACGCCACGTTTGTACTCGCTTTCTGGTTCGTAGAATTCCACAACCAGATCGCCAATGTCTCCAATCCTCGGCAACTTGTAGTCTGTCGAATTCGCATTGATGAACTTGCCGGTCTTGTTGTCCATGATGCGTTCTTCGCTGAGCGAATAGGCGATCCCCATGATCAGGGCTCCATAGACCTGGCTGCGCGCCAGCAGGCGGTTGACGACCAGGCCAATGTCCTGGACGGCCACCATTTTCACCATCTTCACGATGCCGGTTTCGGTATCAACGGCGACTTCCGCCATCTGCACTCCGCCAACCTGCTTGCTGGTCAAGCCTTCTTCTTCGGTGACGGGTCCGCCGGTCAATTCCAGAGCCATTGGTCCGACGAGGCTGGCGGCCTGTTTCCATGTGCAGACCTCTTTATCACCAGACCAGATTTTCCCACCTTTGGCTGCGAGCGTGGTAAGGTCGACATTGTACTTCACGGCAACAAGATCGAAGATCTTCCACAACGTCTGTTGAGACGTCCGGCGAGTCGGACCCGTGACACCACCGATCGTTGTGCTTCCCCCCGATGGACCCGCTTGAGGGTACTTGTTTGAGCCGATGTTGACTTTGACCGAGGTCAGCGGAATCCCAAACGTTTCCGCAGCGACCATCGCGATACAGGTTCGAGTCCCTGTCCCGATGTCCTGGCTTCCCATCGAGATTTCAACAGTCCCGTCGGGATGGACCTTCAGTTGCACGTTCGACTGGTGAGGGCCGCCACCCCAGGTGTGCAGAGCCAGTCCGATCCCACGTTTGACCGGCCCCTCCCCTGCCCCTTGACCACGGGGGTGCCACTTCGCTTTCCAGTCCATTAATTTGGCGGCAATCTCCAGTTCCGGGGCATAAATGTGCGGCAGATTGGTCAGATCGAGGTTCTTCTGGAAGAACGTCAAGCTGTCGATTCCCGCTTTCGTGGCCAGGTCATCCAAAGCCGTATCGGTATAGGCACAGGCTTGAGGATGATTGGGGGCTCGCCAGGCACGGTCGGGACCGCAGTGGGTGATGATTCCCGTCGCGGTTCGATTCCGATTCGGGGGATCGAATACGTACGGCGTGACAGCCAATGCGACCGTCGAACCCTTGGGACCATTCGTTCCCCAGTGATGGCTGTCCCAGGCCGTAATCTTGCCGTCGGCATCACAGGCGACCGTCACGTCGGCAAACGCCGAAGGACGATTTCCAGCAATCTGCATTTCTGTCGGCCGATCAAGCATCAAACGCACAGGCCGGCCGGTTGTTTTCGCGAGTTTGGCGCAGGCGACATCCCATTCATCGACGGCGAACTTCGAACCGAATCCCCCGCCGATGAAGTCGCAATGAATCGACACATTGGCTGCATCGACACCGAGGGGTTTCACATACTGACCGGCGGTACCGGAAACGTTTTGTGTCGACAGTTCGACATTCAGCTTGTCGCCATCCCAGGTGGCATGTGATCCATGTGGTTCAAGGCACATGTGGGTAATCGTGTGGACTCCGTAGTACCCCTTGTGCACATGTTTGGCCTCTTTCAAGGCGGCTTCCACATCCCCCTTTTTGTTTGTGCCGAGCGACTTTGTCAGCTTGGCTGGCATGCCACCGTCGGTGACTTCTGCAGCTTCGGCCCCTTTTAAATCGGCTTCGTCAACGAAGTGCGGCAGGACTTCGAACTTGGCGATGATCGCTCGTATTCCATCTTCCGCGTATTCGCGACGTTCTGCCGCGACAGCGACGATCGGCCAGCCTTCGTGGCGAATTTCCTGGCCCGGTTCGGCCATGACTTGAACCGCCTTGACACCTTTGACCGCTTTGGCTTTTTCCACATCCAGCGACACCAGTTTCGCATGGGCATGCGGACAGGTCAGAAGTTTGGCGAACAAGGTTCCGGGGGGATTGGCGTCGTTAGAGTACTTCGCCTGACCGGATGCTTTTTGCTTTCCGTCGGTCCTCTGGACTTCCTTACCGATGATGGTGTGCTGCCCCTGCGGCTCCCATCCGACTTTGCGTTCTGCCATCGCGCACCTCCCCGCCACTTGCGGCGTCTACGGGCGATTGCCCGGTAAATTGATCGATTGATCGAAGTGATGATCCGTGCGAGTCCTGCTGAGCAGGTTTTCTATTTCGCAGCCTGAGCGGTAGCAAAAGCGGCCTGCAAGACCCCGGCATACGTTCCGCAACGGCAGATGTTGCCCCCCAGTCCCTTCCGGCAATCGTCCAGCGTTGCCTTGGGGTGAGCATTGCAGAAGCCTCGCACTGCCATGACAAACCCCGGCGTACAGAACCCGCATTGCATCCCATCGTGCTCGCAGAACTTTTCAACGACCAGGTCGGTCTTTTCTGCCGTGTGCAGTGACTCGGCCGTCACGATCTTTTGCCCGGCGACTTCGATCGCGAAACGAGTACACGAATAGACCGGTTTACCGTCGATCAGTACCGTACAGGCACCACAGTTCGCGCGATCACAGACATCTTTGCAACCGGTCAGATTGAGATCGTCGCGTAGCGCGTCCATCAGAGTGACACGAGGTTCGACAGTCAGCTTGTGATCATGACCGTTCACATTCAATGTAATAGCTTGAGGTGCGGCAGAAACCAGCTTGGCTGCCTGCTGCTGAGCGGCCGCCTGCTGTTCGACAGCGGCGGTTGTGACCGCAGTGGCGGCGACAGCGGCACCGGACCCTTTCAGAAAATCACGCCGGTTAAAGCCCGGCCCCTGACGAGTGGCTTGATCACGATCCATGAAGCGGCTCTCCCTCGGGATGTTGTGGAGTCTCGCAAGTCGATAAACAATCCGCCAACCGCGACTCGATCGATCGAAAACACGCTTGGAAATGAAACAGCGCCGATCGACGAGGCATCGGCGATTCTACCGACCGTTTTTGGGGATACAACGGTCAGCGTGTGAATTCTTCACGGCACGTTGAACACCAATGATCGTCAGTGCCAATCACTTATCCGGCGAATCAAAGCCATATTTCTTCAGAATGGCCTGTCCAGCCTCGCCGATCAGAAACTTGCGATAGGCTTGTGCGGCCTTGGGTGATTTGGCCGACTTCATGATGATGCCTCCCTGGATCAGCGGAGGATACATCTCCTGCGGAACTTTCCAGAAACGCCCCTTGTCAGTCATTGCCGGAGAGAGCGCGAGGGAGAGCGCGATCAATCCGACATCCGCCGCACCTGTTTGTACGAACTGCGCTGTCTGCGAGATGGAATCTCCCAACACGAGTCGCGATTTCACATGCTCGTAGTGGCCGGACTTTTTCAGCGCCGCTTCTGCGGCCCTGCCGTAGGGAGCATGTTTAGGATTGGCAATCGCAATATTGCGGATCGCGGGATCTGATAGAAGCTCCATTCCGCGCTCGACATCCAGTTTCGATTCGTTCGGAATCCAGACGACGAGATGTCCGATCCCGTAGGCAAATTCAGTCTCCTTCTCTGCCAGGCCCTGCTCGATCAGCTTCCGTGGATAGTCGATGTCGGCGGACAAGTAAACGCAGTAGGGTGCCTGATTGGAAAGCTGAGTGTAGAAATTACCTGACGATCCATAGGTCACTTCGACCTGAATCTCTGGGTGAAGTCGACGAAACTCCGACAGAATCTCTTCCATCGCAAACCGAAGGTCCGAGGCGGCAGCAACCCAGATATTTTCACCGGCTGGTGGTTCTGAACTCTGGTCTACGGATTCACGAGACCCAGGTTTTGCTGCCTGACCACACCCAAGTGCGAAGAACAGTAAGAGGGCAAGTGCTTGAGGAAGGCGAACTGGAAAATGGCGCATGTGCGATCGTCGTTGTTTTGAGGAAACAGAATTCATCACTCGATTCCAGAGTTTGATTGTGGATTGAGATTGTATCGAACGTCTTGGGCCAATCCACGCGACATGCTTCAACCCGAAATGTAGTCTCAACTCGGGGCCGAATTCGCTACAATGGAAATAGAAAAAAACGCAGAAAACATGTTGACTACATCGATAGTCACCGATAGTATGACTACCGCTGTCGTCATGGACTTCTGAAGACAGCGAATTCTTCGAGGGAGGTGACATGGGAAAACAGAAGCCGGAAAACCGGGCGACGCTCGGGCGGGCGGAACTGGAGTTACTGCAATTCGTCGATGCAAATCCGGCGATCAGTGTGGGTGACGCCGTAACACAGTTTGGAACGCCTCGTGGTCTGGCGCGGACGACTGTTTTGACGATGATGCAGCGGCTGGTGACCAAGGGGTTCCTCAAGCGGCAGCAGGTCGACAACGTCTATCGCTACAGCACAAAAGTCTCTGCCGCGACAGCCGTGACCGAGATGGTCTCGGAATTTGTTCGCGGAGTTCTTGGAGGCTCTGTTTCACCATTCGTGGCGTATCTCAGTGCCTCACAGGATCTGACCGACGAAGAGGTCGTTGAATTGCGTTCACTGGTCCAGGGACTGGATCAACGTTCGAAAAAGAAATCAAAACCCAAATCCGATCAGGGGGAGGGCTGATATGAATTACGAATGGATCGATGCATTCCTTGCGTTCTGGCGAGATTCTGTTTGCCGTGCTTCCATTCAGGCCACAGTCGGAATTGTCCTGCTGCTGCTGATTGAGCGGGCGGTGCCGTGGCTGAGCGCCAACGTCCGAAGTTGGCTCTGGCGACTCGTGTTTGTGAAGCTGGCGCTCGTGATGTGTCTACCACTCGCCTGGCAGCTTCCTATACTCCCCGCGATGAGCAGTCGACCACAAGTGGAATCCCGCTCAAACCGCAGTGTGCAGATCTCGGAAGTGCTCGTTGAATCAACGGAATCTGCCGATTCGTCCGCAATCTACCGTTCAAGTCAGCCTGGTTGGATCTGGATGGCATTCCTCGTCTGGTCCCTCTGCGTTGCGGCACAGATCGGGTCTCTGATCGTTCATTGGCGGCGGGCATGGTCTCTGGTGCGAACGGCCGTCCCGTGTACCGATCCCGTGCTGCTGGATCTTTTGAATAATGTTGCCGGCGAAATACAGTCCCCACGCGTTCCGCGGCTGTTGATGGTTTCAGGAATCAGCAGCCCGATGGTCGTGGGGCATCGCCATCCATGCCTCCTGTGGCCGGTCTCGTTCACGAAGAGGGAGCGGTCGCGATTGTCAAATATGGAAGACCGACGCATGGCATTGGCCCACGAGATGGCACATGTGCTCCGTCATGATCTGGAGTGGAATCTGCTGGCTGCGATGGTCAACACCCTGCTCTGTTTTCATCCGGCAATGTGGCTCGCAAGTCGCAGGTATGTCATTGCACAGGAATCGGCCTGCGACGATCTGGCTGTCCGCCGAGCCCGTTTGAATAAGGTTCGGTTCGCGGAACTATTGATTCGAGTCTCACAACGTCCCCGCCAGCGGGTCTGGAGTCCGGCGAGTGTTTCGCTGGTTCAGGGTCACGGCATTCAACTTTTGCGAGAAAGGCTGAAACACATGCAACAAGGTCGTTCCAATCGCGTTCGCCAACTGGTCGCCGGTGCTGCATCGGCCCTGGGACTGGCACTGGCCATTCTTCCGTGGTCTGTCGGATTTGCTCAGTCAGGGAATGAAAGCAGTTCCAAGCAGACTCGGATC
Organism: Planctomycetota bacterium; assembly: GCA_037146815.1. Taxonomy (GTDB): domain Bacteria; phylum Planctomycetota; class Planctomycetia; order Planctomycetales; family Planctomycetaceae; genus Schlesneria. The sequence continues at coordinate 7,803 of JBAWWJ010000155.1, read as the reverse complement.
AAATCCGAAAAGAGTTCTGGCGGTGGTGCAAGTGCCTCGGCCTCATCGTCGGGTTCTGCGTCGGGCTTTGGAAGTGCAAGCAGCAGCGGCGGGGGTAGCAGCAGTGGTGATTCATCCGGAACAAGCGGCGGGTCCAGTGGCGGCAGTGGTCGTAAGTTCAGTGGGGGAAATTCAGGCGGAAGTTCAGTGAGTGGTGGATCCGCGAAATCGAATAGCAAGGCCTCCGTTTCAGTGAATGGCGGATCAGGCGGTGCTGCTGACGGGACGCTCGGCGGTCGAGGCGGAAATCAAATGAACAAGTCGTCGGAATCAAATTCGACGACGACCACGAATGGCGTTCAGGTCACGACCCATCGCGAAATGACTGACGAAGGTGAAGAGATCCGAGTGACAGCTCAGGAAAAACTGCGCGACATTCAAATCCGTCAAAGCGAAACCGATGGGATTGAAGTCTTCATTCGTCCTACGAAAAAGAATCCGGATCAAACGATCACCAATGTCACGGCAGCAACGGCGGATGAACTGAAGTCACAGAATCTCCAAGCGTATGAAGTCTATCGAAAGTACCTGCAATCCAACCTGAAGAAGATTCGTACGAATCAGGCTCAGAACAAGGACGTTGAAAACGCCGGTACTGAAACGGAAGCCAATCCCGCTCAGCAATTGATGATTAAGCACCTGCGAGAACTGCTGGAAAAGGAAGACCTTCCTGCCGCGAATCGTTCACAGATCGAGCAAATGCTGAGTGAATTCGAATAGCAGACTCGTCAAAACACCAGAACGCTGCTGATCAATCGCGGCGAAGACAGATGGGGAATGAAATTGAACCACGAAGGAAGCGGAGGTCACAGATCAGTGATCTCCGTCCCTCGTGGTTCAATCCTTTTTGAAGGCGATATCGCTGTCAACTGATCCGTTGTTTTAACGAGATCAGTACACGTCAGGAAACCCGTCTCGAACGCGAGTTTGAACAGATTGCACATCGATCTGAACTCGCCAGTTCTGCCGAATACTGACGGAACTCATGGATGCCGCTCCAGTCTTTGGAACGCTTGGCACAGTTCCATATTGTCCATCTGGCACACTTTCGGGTACATCCGAATCCGGATCTGTCGAGTGTGCCGACGTTGCGGATTGGCAAAACCCGAACAGTTATAAGGGTTAGTTTGCCGATACAACAGAAGGCTCGCGTTCAATCGCCTACGGCATATCGAAGGAATTGTGATGGATCGTCGTGAATTCTGCGTCAAACTGATGGGAACTGGCCTGGTACTGGGAGGTCTGTCCACAGGGTCTTCGGCAGATTCTGCCGAACCAGCGGCTACGACTCCAAAGTTGGTCTGGCATAAGACCTTGAAGGCCGCTCACAAGCTCGCCATCGAAACCGACAAGCCGTTGCTGATCGTGTTTGGGGCCAGTTGGTGTGGGTTCTGTCATAAGCTCGAACGAGAAACGCTCGCCGACAAGCGAATTGTGCCTGTGATCGAACGCGACTTTATCCCGGTGCACCTCGATTTTGATCGCGACAAAAAGGTTGCCAAGATTCTCGAAGTCGAACACCTTCCCTGCACCGTGATCCTCAGCCCAGACGCAGACTTGCTGCAGAAAAGCGCAGGGTTCACGGACTACAAGGGATATATGAAGATCCTGCAGGGTGCTCTGGAAAAGCGAGCCACGATTCAACAGGTTCAGAATCGCCAGCCGTAAATAAAAAAACGAGGCCCGACACCGTAGCGTCGGGCCTCATTGTATGTGAGCCGCGTCCAGCATCCAGTCGAAGCTGGCTTACTTGACACCGAATGTGAAGTCGCCGTTTTGCACGTCGACAACGATGTGGGCTCCGTCTGCGTATTCGCCCCCCAGGATCGCATTGGCGAGTTCATTCTGCAGGCGCTGCTGGATCGTTCGCTTCAGCGGACGAGCTCCGTAAACCGGATCGTATCCTTCTTCTGCCAGTTGCTTCTTGGCAGCGTCGGAAACTTCCAGAGTGAAGCCGTTATCCACCATCCGCTTTTGCAGCTTGACCAGTTGCAGTTCGACGATCTGTCGAATCTCTTTCTGAGTCAGTGGATGGAAGACGATCGTTTCATCAATACGGTTCAAGAACTCCGGCAGGAACTCTTTTCTCAAGGCCTGCAGAACTTCGCGTTCAATCTCTTTGTCGTCTTCATTGCCAGCCATTTCCATAATTTTCTGGCTGCCGATGTTGGATGTCATGACGACGATCGTATTCGTGAAGTCGACTGTTCGACCATGGCTGTCCGTCAATCGCCCATCATCCAGCAGTTGCAGCAGAACGTTGAAGACGTCGCGGTGAGCCTTTTCGATTTCATCCAACAGCAGCACGGTGTACGGACGCCGACGAACAGCTTCCGTCAGCTTGCCGCCCTCTTCGTATCCCACGTATCCCGGAGGAGCCCCGATTAGACGGGCGACGGAGTGCTTTTCCATGAACTCACTCATGTCAATTCGCACCATCGCTCGTTCGTCATCGAACAGGAATTCGGCCAGTGCCTTGCAGAGTTCCGTCTTACCGACACCCGTGGGGCCCAGGAAGATGAACGAACCGATCGGCCGATTCGGGTCCTGCATCCCCGAACGAGATCGCCGAACTGCGTTTGCAACAGCCGTAACCGCTTCCGACTGGTTGATCATCCGTCGATGGATCTGATCTTCCATCTGCAGCAGCTTGGTCTTTTCGGTCTGCAGCATGCGTGAGACCGGAATACCCGTCCAGGTACTGACGACCTTGGCGATGTCTTCCTGAGTCACTTCCTCGCGAAGCAGGCGGGGGCTGTCTCCTCCCCCAACCTGCGCGACTTTGACTTCTGCGGCTGCCAGTTTCTGCAGTGCGTCTTTCAGCTTCTTCTCGGCATCAAACGCCCGCACGAAATCGTCGTTGGAATTCGTCTTCTGGGCTTGGGAGAATGCCTGATCGTATCCCGTGCGCAGCTTTTCGATTTCTTCTTTCAACGGTCGGATGGAACTCAGCGCATCCTTTTCCACCTGCCAGCGAGTCTTGAGCGTATTGACGCTTTCTTCGCGGTCAGCAATCTGCTTACGCAATTCTTGAAAACGCTGCTTGCTTTCGGCACTGCTTTCCTGAGCCAGTGCGGCCGCTTCGATCTGCAGTCGAGTCAACTGGCGTGTCGCCTCGTCAATCTCAGCCGGCATGCTGTCCATTTCCATCCGCAATCGGCTGGCCGATTCATCGACCAGGTCAATGGCCTTGTCGGGCAGGAAGCGATCACTGATGTAACGGTCGGACAGAGTTGCCGCAGCGATCAGGGCGTCGTCCGTGATCCGCACGCCGTGATGCGATTCATAGCGTGGCTTCAGGCCTCGCAGGATCGAAATCGTGTCTTCGACGGTCGGCTCATTAACGAGGACAGGCTGGAACCGACGTTCCAGCGCCGGATCTTTTTCGATGTACTTGCGATATTCATCGAGTGTTGTGGCACCGACGCAATGCAGTTCTCCGCGTGCGAGAGCTGGCTTCAGCAGGTTTGAAGCGTCAACCGCCCCTTCGGCCGCCCCGGCTCCGACGACCGTGTGCAGTTCGTCGATGAACAGGATGACTCGGCCTTCCGCCTCCGTGACTTCTTTCAGAACGGCTTTCAGTCGATCTTCGAATTCACCGCGATACTTGGCCCCTGCGATGAGTGCTCCCATATCGAGCGAAACGACAGTCTTATCCTTCAGGTTCTGAGGAACGTCACCGTTCACGATGCGTTGGGCCAGGCCTTCGACGATCGCCGTCTTGCCGACGCCTGCATCGCCGATCAGGACGGGGTTATTCTTGCGTCGACGTGACAGTACCTGGATCACGCGACGAATTTCCTGATCGCGGCCGATGACCGGGTCGATCTTCCCCTGGCGAGCGAGAGCGACCAGATCTTTGGCGTACTTTTCCAAAGCCTGATACTTCTCTTCCGGGTTCTGATCCGTGACCTGCTGAGATCCGCGAACCGATTTGAGGGCATTCAAAACATCGGTTTCACTCACGCCATTCAGCTTCAGAACTCGCTGAGCCTGGTCGTCGACTTGAGTCAAAGCGAGCAGCAGATGTTCTGTGGAGGTAAACGAATCCTTCATCACATCGGCTTGCTGATTCGCCTTATCGAAGACCTGCATGATCGCCTGGCTGGCCCCGACCTGCCCCCCTGATCCCCGCGGAAGTTTTCCGAGGTCAGCATCAACGATGGTGCGCAACTGAGGGACGCGGATGCCGATCTTTTCAAGCAACGGTCGGACGATTCCCTGCTGTTCATCCAGCAACGCTTTGAGCAGATGCAGAGGAACCAGTTGTGGATTCCCTTGAGATTCTGCGAACTGCTGAGCGGATTGAACCGCTTCCTGTGCTTTAACAGTGAATTTGTCAGGTCTGAACGCCATGTTTTTGTTGCCGTGGAAAGATTGAGTGGAAGAATGCGCGGTCCCGGCGGTCGGGCTGAATGGTGGATGGCGTTAAATTCTGGTCTGACCCAATGCCTCACCGCGTACCATGAGCGATTAACCGGTTTAAGGACGTAGAATTTTTGGGTCGGCGCCATCCACTGGCCGTACCTTCTTTATCGATGTTCGATATTTGTCGAAAACCTGTCGTCGAATCACATCATCACCGTCCCCGGCTTTCACCGGGGACGGTCAATGTCAAAGATCAGCTCTTCTTTTCGAATTCAGCGTCAATCACGCCATCGTCCGGCTTTCCGCCAGCAGCGGGACCTGCCTGGGCACCACCATCTGTCCCTGGAGGAGCCTGCATGTGCTGAGCCAGTGCATAACTGGCTTGTTGCAATCCTTCGACAGCCGAGTTGATAGCCCCGACATCGTCACCCTTTTCGGCGGCCTTGACCTTTTCGATACTGGCTTCGACGGCCGCTTTCGACGAGGCATCCAGTTTCGACCCATGTTCTTTCAGCAGCTTTTCGATATCGTAGACCGAGGTCGATGCCTTGTTCTTGGCTTCGGCCAGATCGCGTCGCTGCTTATCTTCGGCGGCATGTGCTTCGGCATCTTTTCGCATCCGGTCAATTTCGGTCTGGTCCAGACCGCTGGAGTTCTCGATACGGACCGAATGTTCCTTGCCGGTTGCCTGATCCTTGGCCTTCACATTCAGAATTCCGTTGACGTCCAGATCGAACGTCACTTCGATTTTCGGTTCACCCCGGCGAGCGGGAAGAATCCCTTCCAGATTGAACTGATTCAGCATGCGGTTATCGCGTGCCATCGGACGTTCACCCTGGAAGACACTGATTGTCACAGCAGTCTGGCCATCGACGGCGGTTGAGAACGATTCCTTCTTGGTGACTGGGATGGTGGTATTGCGTTCCACCAGCACTGTCATCACGCCCCCTTCGGTTTCCAGTCCCAGAGACAGCGGAGTGACGTCGAGCAGGACCATGTCCTTGACGTCGCCCGAGATGATTCCGCCCTGAATCGCCGCACCGATCGATACGACTTCGTCAGGGTTCACACCCCGGTGTGGTTCCTTCCCGCCGAACATCTTCTTGACGAATTCCTGGACTTTTGGAACTCGCGTCGAACCCCCGACGAGCACGACTTCATCAATCTGGCTTGGAGACAGCTTGGCATCACGCAGCGCATTTTCCACAGGCTTGCGGCAACGTTCGATCAGGTGATCGACCATCCGTTCGAACTCGGCCCGAGTCACACTCATCTGCAGGTGCTTGGCACCACTGGCATCCGCCGTGATAAACGGCAGATTGATGTCGGTCGACTGCTGGCCGGACAGTTCCTTCTTCGCCTTTTCGGCCGCTTCGCGCAGTCGTTGCAGCGCCATCGCGTCTTTTCGCAGGTCGATGGAATGTTCGGCCTGGAACTTGTCGGCGATGTGCTTGATCAGGACTTCGTCGAAATCGTCGCCACCCAGGTGAGTGTCCCCGTTGGTGCTGAGGACTTCCACCAATTCGTTATCGACTTCCAGGACCGAAACGTCAAACGTCCCCCCACCGAGGTCGAAAACAGCGATCTTTTCGTTCTTCTTGTTCTGCAGGCCATAGGCCAGTGCCGCCGCAGTCGGCTCGTTGATGATTCGATCGACCGTCAGGCCAGCGATTTCACCGGCATCCTTGGTCGCCTGTCGCTGAGCGTCATTGAAATAGGCAGGAACCGTGATCACCGCACGCGTCACGGTATGACCGAGATATGCTTCGGCCGCTTCTTTCAGCTTACGAAGCACCTGAGCCGAGACTTCGGGTGGTGTGTAGGTCTTGCCGTGAACTTCGACCTTAACGTATTCGTTGGGGCCACCAACGACCTTGTAAGGGACGATCTTCTCTTCAGATTCCACTTCGGTATGTCGACGCCCCATGAACCGCTTGATCGAGTAAATCGTATTCTTGGGGTTCGTGACAGCCTGTCGCTTGGCGGGATCGCCGACCAGACGATCTCCCTTTTCGGTGAAGGCGACGACGCTGGGGGTCAGTCGGTTTCCTTCCTGGTTGGCGATGACTTTGACTTCGCCACCTTCCATGACCGACACCACGGAGTTGGTCGTTCCGAGGTCGATGCCGATGATGCGTTCTTGAATAGCCATTGGTGCTGGTCCTCTGAAATTATGGTTTGGTAGCTGGTTTTGAAATCGCTTACGAATTCGTTGAGGGCATGTCACAAAGCACTTTCTGGCATGCCAGTCGGTGTAGTCGTTCAATGAGCAAACACCGCGCCAACTCATGCTAATGTGGGTTTGAAATACTGCAATATGTTTCTGGCAATGGGTTTATGCGTTAATGAGCGAGTTGCGGCTTTGGTTCACCCAATCAGCCGCTGCCATTTTGGCGACAATGGCGTTTCGGGGGTGTTTTGGGGTGAGTGCCATTGTGGCAGTGGGCGGTTGATCTCTGATGAGGCTGTTTGAAAGTGGCCTTCACGCTCCTGCATGAAGATAGCCGTCGGCAATGAAACCTTCGATTGTCGATTTCGGAGGGGTCGGGAGGGTGAGGCGGTGAGGCTCCCGCCGAACCGGGTTTGGAGTCGGACATCACTACCAGATCACGGCTCGGCAGGAGCCTCACCGCCTCGCCCTCCCGCCCCAAAAAAGCAGCCAACCGAGGCAAGCAGGGCCACCGGGGCTACCCTGCTGACTTCCACTGGCACTCTTTGCGTTACAACTGAAACCCCAAAGCGAATGGAGTAAAAGCAGCGTTCCCGACTTCACGCACTTTGGCGGTGTGGCGATCACCCCCATGCAGGAGCCAGTCGCTCAAAAATCGTGCCGCGAGTTGGATGCCACACGGCCGGATTCTACCGATCAAGAGGACTGCGCACCGCGAGGCCCGGTCGGTTGAGGACGTGTGTATAGATCATCGTCGTCGAGACATCGGCATGCCCCAGCAGATCCTGCACGGTGCGAATGTCCGAGCCCGTCTCGATCAGGTGTGTGGCGAAGGAATGACGCAGCGCATGCGACGTCAGTGGCTGCTCGATCCCGGCCCGGCGCGCTGCGGCCTTCAGGGCCGTCGACAGCACACTTTCGTGCAGATGGTGCCGACGCACCAATTCGCTACGCGGATCGCGCGACAACTTGTGCGCCGGAAAGATGTATTGCCAGCCAAATTCGCGATCCGCGTTCGGATACTTCCGGGCCAACGCTGTGAAGCATTTTGCAGGCTAAAACTGGGATTTCCATGAGTGGAGCGGCGACGGCGACGCCTAACTAAGTTCTCTACTGTTCGGAGTACTTGACATGACGAAACCTAGCATTGATCGCTGTTGTCAATGTCTTATACTCCAAAGGAGTTGCGTCTTAAAGCCCAGGGTTGCTCACGAAGTGAGCTACCC
>JBAWWJ010000154.1:0-19870 GCA_037146815.1 Planctomycetota bacterium | reverse complement strand
ACATAGGCGTCGCCGTCGCCGCTCCACTCATGGAAATCCCAATTTTAGCCTGCAAGAATGCTTCACAGCGTTGCCCTTTGGGCCGCAAACCATGGCTGAACCTAACGGAAATTGCATTCTGCGCTGTGTAGATACCTTTGCTCCAAGACTCCAAGACCGTGGCACCCCTCGGGTACGCCGGGTGCGCATGGTGACACCGAATTGGATGCAGCCTCGGAAGACTATTGATGACAGGGGGCTGGCGGAACCACGTTGGTGATCTGGTCGGCATCAGCCTGTTGCCGTTCGTCGATTGCACGTCGCAGGCACGCTTCACACAGGCAGCCAGCCTGCGCTCGAACGGGAAGAATGGCTGGCAGGTTCATGCACCAGCAATGATCTTTTCCCTGTGCGATTTCGCAGTGAAATTGCTGATCGCAGCTTGAGCACGGCTGCGTTCGAACCGCGGGGGTGGCTTCACCGTGAGCTTCAGGCGCGTTCATCAGCCTGGCCTACATCAAGGGTTCTGGATCAGGACACGACAGAAATCAGTACCGATTGAATTGCCCGGTGACGCGTCCTAGAATCGCGATTCGTCTTCACCGCATTAGAACGGGGAATTGTCGATTCGGCGACCGACTTCGTGTCCAGGAAATTAAATCGTGATGAAAATCTGCCGAACGACGTTTGCATCGATTCTCTTGCTTGTTTTGGCAGGATACGTACACGCTGATGATCCGAAGCCGCCCGCCGACCCGTGGGAAGCGACGATTCGAAAGTTCGAAGAATCGGATCGCGAACAGCCACCACCAGCGGGTGCCAATCTGTTTATTGGCAGTTCCAGCGTCCGCATGTGGAAACTGATGTCAGGATTTCCTAATCAGGTCTGCATCAATCGCGGATTTGGCGGATCGCAAATGGGTGATGCCGCGAAGTATGTCGAGCGGATCGTGATCCCCTGTAAACCGAAAGTCGTTGTCCTCTATTCCGGTGACAATGACATCGCCAGCGGCAAGACCCCCGAGGCGGTCCGAGATGCGTACAAATCGTTTCGCGATCAACTGCATAAACAACTGCCCGAGACGAAGCTCGTGTTGATTTCCATCAAGCCCAGCCCGAGTCGCTGGAAGCTACGTGAGAAGGCCCTGGAGGCGAACCGCCTGTTGCGTGAGGAAACAACGCAAGGCCCGAACCAGACATTTGTCGATGTCTGGCCCGCCATGCTGAGTGCTGATGGTCTTCCGCGTGAAGAGCTATTCGTCAAAGATCAACTGCATATGAACGAAGCGGGATATCAGGTCTGGAACGGGTTGATCGAAAAGCATTTGCAATGATTCGCTTCCCAAGTCATTCAGCGTGGCCCGGCCATACGAAAAACTGAGATGTCCGACTTTACCGTGCTGCAGTGGGCTCTTGCCTTCGCCGCAGCGTTTTGTGCCGGAGTGTCAAAAGCGGGACTCGCAGGAGTCGGTCTGCTGGGAGTGACATTCATGGCGGCCGCTGTACCCGGAAAGCTGAGCAGCGGGATCGTTTTGCCGTTGCTGATTTTTGCCGACCTGATGGCCGCGTTTTCGTTCCGAGAGCATGTTCAGTGGCCACAGATCCGCCGCCTGGCCTGGCCGATCTGCCTGGGAATTTTCGCGGGTTGGGGATTGCTGATGGTGATCCCCGATGCCGCGTTCCGACCGATCATTGGCGGAATGGTTCTGGTCATGCTGACGCTTCAAATCGTCCGGCAGAAGTTTCCCGGGTTTGATGCCGCGCTGCCGCATTCGAAGATCTTCGCCTGGTTTTCGGGGGTGCTGACAGGGACGGCAACGATGGTCGCGAATGCGGCGGGGCCGATTGCGTCAACGTACCTGATTATCCTGTCGCTCCCCAAGCACCAGTTCGTTCATACGATGGCCTGGTTGTTCCTGTTCGTGAACATCTTCAAGGTCCCGTTCAGCGTTCATCTGGGACTGATCAACGTCGGTTCATTGTCGCTGAATCTCTGCCTGGTCCCTGCTGTGCTCGCAGGACTGTGGTCGGGCAAGCGATTGCTGGATCGCGTTCCACAAAAGGTCTTTCAGTCGATCGTCCTCTGGCTGGCGAGCATCAGTGCCGTCTGGCTGATCATTTCGCAGTTTCTGTGATTGGCACTGGATGATTGGTCTCAGCACCGTATTGACGGCTCAGTGCTTGTGGCTGTGGTTTGTGTTCGTCGCATCGTGGGCATGTGGGACTCCCCCCTGATGGCCGTGCATGTGTCCGTGCTCTGCAAAGCCGATCAGCCAGGCGATCATCACTCCAGCGACCAGCGCCAGAGACAATCGCAGGCGGTCGTGTGAATGGAACTGCACTTCGGGCAGCAGGTCGCTCAACGAAATACAGAGAAACACTCCGGATGAAAACGCGAGGGCTGAGGCGAGCAGGATGTCCTGATATGGCAGACTCTTGATTCCCAGGTAAAAGACCGCTGCACCAAGGGGGCACATCATGGCATAACCGATGTTCACCAGTTGCTTGGATCGTGCAGACCAGCCTCCCGCCGTCATGACGGTAGTGATCGACAGTGAATCGAGCGGTTTATGGAGGACGATCCCCAGGAACGTCCCAAGCCCCAGCAGCCAAATCAGGCTTTCGCCAGAGTCACTGCTGTGCATGGCATCGGCGGTCAGGTGAGCGGCCAAGGCGCCGCCGTCGATCAGCGAATGAATGGCCAGTCCAACAAAAATCCCGATCCAACTGGCGCCTTGCGCCGGAAAATGACTGTGCTGGTGTCCACCCGCATCATGATCATGGTCATGCTTCCCGACGCAATCATGGTCGTGTTCGTGAGCATGGTCGTGACCGCACAGATGATCCTTATCTTCGTCCGAGACGACAGCTTCATGGTGATGGAAGTGAAAAATCCGCAGCATGAAGAACGTGGTCAACAGGCCAATGATCAACCAGCCCATACACCAGTCGAGTGCAAATGCTGCGCTGTGGCCATGCCCCGACATTGCCCCGACGGCGTGTGGCAACTGATGGAAGAGTCCCACCCCCAGCATCAGGCCACCGATCAGGCTTACGAGATACTGCATCCGCCGATGCGTCAGATTCAGCATGGAGGGAAGGACGCCGCCGAACAACGCCGAGAGGGCGATCAGAACGCAGTAGATTGTCAGCAGTTGGACTGGCCAGCCCATGAAGTCACCTCAGGTAGTCGTCTGACTGATGTTGCGGTTTCGTATTTCAGGCATGCCCGATCGCATCAGGCCCGATGGACATATCGAGATCGTCAACACGATCGCGTTTTACGCCAAAGCCGGACATGATCGCGTTTCGGCTGATGATTGTACGTCATCCGCAAGAAAAATGTGGGTTAACGGAACCCGCGGCGGCGTGACAGGCTGTAGCGTTCGAGTGATTCCAGGATGATCGGGAATGCTGTCTTGGCAGACGTCAGTTCATCAACTTCGACCGCCTTCCCTTCCAGTGTTTTGTAGTCCTGGAAGAAACGGCGAATCATGGCCAGCTTGTGAGGTGGCAGTTCATCGGCTTCATGGAACGAATTGAATTCGGGATCGTGAATCGCGACGGCCAGGACCTTGTGATCCCGCTTGCCGCAATCGACCATCGTCATCAGACCAATCGCCCGTGCTTCGAGGAGCGTCAGAGGATCGACCGCTTCCTGGCAAAGGACCAGCACGTCGAGCGGATCGTCGTCCTCCGCGAGGGTCTGGGGAATAAACCCGTAGTTCGCGGGGTAATAGACGGCCGAATGCAGAATCCGATCAAGACGCAGCAGTCCCGTTTCCTTGTCCAGCTCATACTTAACGCTGGATCCACGGGGAATTTCGATGACCGTCGTGAATTCCGACGGAAGTTGCTCCCCAGGGGTGACATCGTGCCAAGCGTGAGTCATGCGAACGGCTCCAGAGGACGCGGCGGACCTGCTTAAGGTACGCCGGTACAAGATGATACAACACGAAAACCGAAGTTTGCCGATGAAGGTCACTCCAGGAACCGGCTCATCGGAGATCGGTCGACGGGAGGAGTGTAACAGCCTGCGGTTGCGCGTCAAACAGCGAGTTGCCTTGTGGCGCACTTATCAACGACGTTGAGTCCGCTGTTGCTTCCGCAAATCACGCTTCTGACGCTTGGTCAGCCCCTTCATTTGCTCGGCGGTCATCCCGGAATCGCGACGCAGGATGGCATCATCAGCATCTTCGTCTTCATCCGAGCTTTCTGATGTCTGTTCGGATTCTTCCCAGCCTGAATTGGCCGTCTTTTTGGCTACGGCAGGTTGCGGGGCTGGAGTCGAATCACGATTGTACCGATTCGACTGTGCCGGTGGGGGAGCAGGCTCTGATTCGGTTTCTTCCTCTTCCCAATTGTTTGATTCCGACTCCTCCACAGACGACTCGGTTTCATAGCCTTCGGACGCATCCGCGGCTTCGTCGTACCCTGTCTCCTGTTCTTCCTCCTCGACTTCTTCCTCGTCGGTGTCTACAACCTTGGCACGAGTCCGTGGCTTTGCCGCTCTTTTTGCAGGGGCGCGTCGTTTCTTCTTGGGGGCCTCTTCCTCTTCTTCGGATGCTTCTGCCGCTTTCTTGCGACCTCGTTTGGGCTTAGTTTCGGTTGTATCAACGGGAACTTCGACAGGTTTGCGGGTAAACCAACTTGCCAGCCAGTACCAGCCAGAAAGGATCTGGGTTTTCGCAGTCGCGACCTCGACCTCCGGGGGGTCTGGACAAATGTAAGCGACGGTTCTCGCATGGAACCAGAGTCCGACAAACAGGGACGCCGTGGTAAACATCGGCAGGATAATCCGGGTCGGAGCAATCCAGGGATAGATTGTCAGATCGGTTGCGAACAGTTCCAGCCAGGCAGTTGCAAGGGCCAGCAGCCACGTAAAGCGCAGCATATACAGGCTCGAGCGACTGCGGCGAACGTCACGATCCAGAAGGACCACGATTGGCAGTGCAATTAAGCTGGCCGGGAAAAGCCACGAGATGACTCGCGGTCGCCATTCCATCAGGCCGGACCGTTCGATGATCAACCCAAGCTGGCCGTGAATATCGGTTGCCGAACACAGGGCCGTCACCCCCAGAACTGCCGCAACCCAAGGCCAGACACGGTAATAGCCCCGGAAATCAAGCTTGCACTGGGCGCGATACCAGCCGATCAGGACGGCGAGTTGAGCTGCCAGAAAACAGAATGTTGTTTGAAGCAGGACCGCGAGAACGGGCCGATCACCTTCCAGAAGATGCTTGGTCAGTGGAGCCAGCTCCGGTCGAAACGCCATTGGCATCGAAAGAGCGAACGCTGCTCCTGACAAAACCAGCAGAATCAGCGCCGCATAGGTCCAGATTCGCCACTCATAGACCGGGACCCATGGAGCGGCGGCGGACGAGGCGACGAGTTCTGAAGTGACCCCGGCTCCGTACAGACCTTCCTCTGTCGCTTCGTCGGCAGTCTGATCGTCAGTATTGACGAGCAGTCTGCGCCGACGGCGATCATCAGAGGATTTAGAGCCTGCAAACTGAATCGACATGGCTCGTAAACGATCTTGGGAGCGCTTCGGTGATAGAAGGGATGAGACGACCGCGGCAGCACTCTCCCTGTACTGGCTCGATGTCGTCGAATTCATCCCTGATGGGGATCTGATCGGAGTTCCAGTCGCAGCAAATGAAGAGAATCGCAAAGTGATACCCGACTCTCCCAAATTGACTAAATTGAAGCTGGTGTGCCGTCTGATGCCAATTCGGCAGACTGAGAACACGCTGCCGCTCGCCAGCACTTCACAATGCCGTTTTGGCATGATTCACATCATTTCATGTGAACATCATTTTAATGCCATTTTGGCGTACTCTCCGAAAGTCCTTTATTAGTTGGTTATTGCGTTGATCAAACTCTTGTTGTTATGCGGTTGGCACGCCTGTTGCATTTTGAATGGGCAACTGAAATCCCGGCCGACAGGTCTGGTCCGGGACAAACAAGTTCTCTGTTCAAGGAGCAAACCATGTTTCTGACTCGACGACACACCAGCGGCGATGAACTGGCCCGACTGCAGAACGAAATGAGCCGGATGTTCGACGGGGTTCTTGGTCCCGCCGTCAGTTTCTGGCCCGCTGTCACCAATCGTCCTGCGGTCGCCTGGCCAAAACTGGATGTGAGCGAAACCGATGCTGCGGTCCATGTTTCCGCCGAACTTCCTGGAGTGAAACAGGAGGAAATCGACATCGAGGTTCATGCGGACACGCTACGAATCAGTGGCGAGAAGAAGGATGAGCGCGTGGTCAACGAGCACAATTTCCATGCGGTTGAACGCTCGTTTGGGAAATTCGAACGGATGATTACGCTGCCGGCTGAAGTTGACAGCAAGCTTGCGGAAGCAACGTTTAAGGACGGGGTTCTTATGGTAAACTTACCGAAATTAAAGACAGCCGCCGCTCAAAAGATCACCGTGAAGCCTGCCCCATAAGTGAGTTTATCACTCTGAACGGCATCACAGGATCGAACCGCCGCCGTCCCTCAGGGGCGGCGGCGGTTTATTTTTCAAATGTACAAATTGGAGGAATACATTCTGGCGACAGAACAAACTTCACTTGGTATGACGGGCCTCAGCAAAGTATGATTCAGACGACGATCAGGCAGGGGATGCTTGAAACGTGAACTTGGCTGCGAGTGTGTACCCGTGAACATCAAATGGAGTTGCAATGAGCATGTCGTGGTCGGGTTGGTATCTGGGATTGGTCGTTGCAATTCTGTCGGGGTTTGGAACGACCGAGGCCTTTGCACAGCGGCACCATCATCACGATGCTGCTGGGCACATGATTGATCATGCAGGGCATCATATTGATCGTTACGGTCGACATACCGGGCCGGTTGGGGTGTATCACAACCAGTATGTTCCGTACGTCTATCCACAACAGGTACCGGTCCGAACGTACGGGATTGGTGGCTACAACCCGGCGGTTGTGACAGTGCAGTCCGTTCCTTCCAATGTTGTTCCCCAGAACCTCGTTCCCTATTCCATTCCTTCCAATACCGTGCCCCGAGTTGCGAATGGTGTTGTTACGCTCTTCAATCCTGCCGATTCCGGCGGTGAAGTCCGATACTCGCTGAACGGTAACGTCTATTCAATCAAGCCGGGCAGCGTCCAGACATTGCAAAATGACCGGCTTTGGACTGTTGAATTTGGTTCGGGCGGACCTGTTGGAAACGTCCGATATTCACTGGAACCCGGCATCTACAAATTCAAGGTTACAGAAGCAGGCTGGAATTTATTCCGGACTCAGGACCAGCCGTCACTCGTGGAAATCCCGACCGCACCGCTGCCTGATCGCGATGGACCACGCCCTGGCAATGTCCCCAATTGATGTACCGCGTTTGAAGACGGGGCGTATGCGATGAGGCGATTTATTCCCGCAGAGGAATTGAAGCAAACCTACGATGTCTTCGGTCACTTCTATACGGTCGAGATTGCCTCGGGTGAAACCGTTGAATGTCGAAGCGTGCTGGAGATTGCCGACAAGTCTCGAACGCCCAAAAATCCTGACGATTTATCGAAGCGACAGCCCGATGCCGTCTTCATCATGATGAATCCGGGGTCTTCTCGCCCCTTAGTCGCAGTGAACAATCGTGTCGTGGCAAGCGACATTGGTGAACTGTCGATTTCGCTCGTCCCAACGAAGCCCGACACCACGCAATATCAAGTGATGCGGGTCATGCACTACAGCCAATGGCACCACGTCAGAGTGTTGAATCTATCTGATCTTCGCTGCTCAAAAAGTGTTGAATTCGTCAAGCAGTTCCAGAGATTGGAGTCGGAATCACAGTTTGACTCGCATTCCATTTTTTCTGAAACGCGAACCCGAGAACTCGCGTTGAAAATTCCGCGAAGCAGGCAAATGCCACTCGTCTATGCCTGGGGCTTAAGCGAGAAGTTAGACCCATTGATCGAACGATGCTTGTCAAGGATTGCCAGCAATCGTGTGACCAAGGGAATTCTTGAGGAAGGGAGCACGAACAAGTATCGGCATCCGCTGCCATCGTTGCAGAAACAGAAGCTGCAGTGGTTGGAAAGCCTGTTGGGTGATTGAGATTAAATGCGGATGTCAAAGAAAACCGATTCGCACATTTGGTGAACTGACTGCACGGGAAGCGGGGCCAAATCATTGCAACGTTCGCGACTCCTGACGCCTGGACTGGTGGCAACATCGAAGCGTTGATGTTTTTCGGTGTCGTAGCAGGGCACAAGATTACTGAAATAACACGGGCTGTATGGTCATTTCCACAACTGGATGGCCCGTATTTCGGCCAACGCTGTGAACCGGATCAAAAAGTTCGATTCGATCTGACGGATTATGGTAGCGATGGCGTCGTGGCACACTACGGCATCTTCAGGACCTGGGATGGCTATGAAGCCCCATTTGCTCAATACATAGTTGTCGATGACGACGGTCTATGGATTTATGCAGGTACGCCCGTCGGGGGGCTGCCAACCGTGTGGGATGTCGGTGCATACCCACTCGATGACGGTAAACCGACTTTGTGGCTTCCGCCTTTGGTTCAGCAGTTAGGAGAACTGACAGAACATGTACACCGATGTTGCCCGATTAAAGTCGCTACATATGGCTGGCTGACGCTTCTCGATGTGGACATCGTAATGAAAGTGGTTGCTGGTCAGATTCCAGATGAGCGATGGTTTGGAATCCGCATCTGGAATGGAAGTGACTCCCGCTATTTTCCACCGAATCATACCGAGTCACCGTTGCGTCTTGACTTGCCAATTGACTGAACGCTTAACACCTCTTTGCACTTGATCGCCAGGCTGGTGCAATCGGCACGAGAATTTGCAGGTACGGTGAAATGGCAAAGTCTGAATTCTGGGATGATTTCGGTGAATCGATTCTTTCCTCGCCCTATTTAACTCTTGCGGCGTTTCTCGGTGATACTCTCAGCGTAAAACGTGCGAGGGAGAATTCCATTCTCTTTCCCTCGAAGTCAGACTTCAAAGCAGATCAGACCTACGATCCCAATCCTCACAAATTGAAACTGGCCGCAGACGAACTCGACAGCACGTTTCTGATGCGATGTGTTTCCACATGGGGAGCCGAACCACTGCAGCGCGCCGTCAATGCATGTTCGCAGCTTCAGTGCGAACGCCATGATTTGTGCTCACCACAACTCCTGCCGCTACGTACCGAAGCTGCATGGACACTTCAAGAATTGATCAACTCACCTTCGCCTGCGACTCGACGCAAGGCGAACGAAGTGCTGCTGAAGTGTAAAGCTGCTTATCATTGTCACGAGAAGTCACCGGATTCGGCCGAGGCACAGCAGGTGTGGTATCACCTCGGAGCCCCCTGGTTTGGCCTGGAGACAGCGACGGGAGATCTGGCTGCTCGGATCGATTGTGGTGAGACGGAACCGGCGCCCTCGAATTCATCGTGGTGTGCCCTGGTGACTGTCTGGCCCGTGCGGGCCATTGATGCAGCGGCTCACTGGTCATCACACGTTGTCGCTCAGGAAGCAGTCCGGTCGACACTGATTTCCTGGGCAGTGAGTCGATTAGAGACGATTCTTCCGTGAATGCCGTGCGATCGCTGCCGTCTTGCTGGCAATGCTGGTGATCAACTTCTTGTCGTCCCGGCTCAGTGGATGTCCCAGATACTCTCGTAAAAATCGGAAGCGATCGGTCAAACTGGCATCGTGGGCCGAATAGTTGAGTTGAGCGAGATCCTTGACGATCCATCGCATCGCAAGTGGCTGCTGTTCACGAACCCGGCCCAGGTCGATGACATAGATTCGATCGAGCGGCATTTCTCCGCGGGCGACCGAACCCGGTACCAGCAGATGACCAAGATAATAGTCCTGGTGATGAAGTCCCGCTCGGTGCATTCGCCGGGTCAATTGAGCGATATGCTTTACGAGTGATCGTCGGTCCATACCGCGGGGATGGGCCTGATCGATCCTCAGGGTTGGTTTTGACGCTTTTTGCTCTTGTTCAGCATCGTCAACGGTCGCTCCCGAGCCCGCGATCTGAAGTTCCGACAACTTCGTACAGTTCTCCAGTGCTTCGGTAATCAGAAATGAATTCGATCCCTGTTGACCCATGGCAACGGGATTCATCGTAGGCAGACCCGCAGCGTGAAAAGCCAGTAAGGCATTCCATTCGTTACGAGCACCCAGGATTGGCCAACGCAGGCTGAGCAGGGGCTTGATGTATTCTTTCAGTGAGGATCGTCCATGCCGCTTGATATAGAACGCTCGTTCACGACCCGCGTCATCCAGCGTAAATCGCAACGTAATTCGATCCGTCCGCAGCTTCTTGGCGATGGCCGCTTCAGCAGTACGGGCCCAGATGACAGAAAATGTCGTCCAGTGCTGACGGCGCAACAGATTGGCGAACTCGTGGTTCACCACCAGCTTTCCGCCATCCCATGTTTCCAGTTCGAATCGGCTCAAGGTGTCACCCGTCTGGCGATAGTCTGAACGAGTTACCCTGCGCTGGCTTCGGAAGCCAGGATCGTCTGGACCGCCGCCACGATCTGATCGTGCAAGTGACCGTTCGTGACGATCACGCCACGGTTCTGATTGAGTTCCCGTCCCCGCGAAAAATCGAGAGGTTTGCCGTTAATGTCGGTGACACGGCCTCCCGCTTCTTCGACCACTGCAACCCCGCCGGCATGGTCCCAGATCTTTTCGAAATACCCTGTCTTGGTGGGAAGCCGCAGATAGGCGTCTGCAAAACCACGCGCGACCGTCGCGTATTTGGCCTGGCTATCCATCCGGACGGGTGTGGCGGTCAGACCGAGTTTCTGGGCGACAGCCGCAGACTCATTGTGCGAACTGTGGCCCGACTCCACCGATTCACAAAACCGCGCCAGCACGGGATCAGTGGTCCCTGTGGCATGGATCGGCTGTGGAGCGGCATCGGTATCGAGCGGCCTGACAAACGCCCCCTGGCCTCGCACGGCGTAAAACAGCGTCCCAACCGGCGCGTCATCCGCGTCAGATACCGGCAGATTCGGACAGCCCAGAACGCCGACTTCGATACGGGAATCGATGATCAGCGCCAGTGATACCGCGTACTGACCTTTTCGCAGAAATCCCTTTGTCCCATCGATCGGATCAAGTGTCCAGAATCGCTGCGAATACTCTGTCGCCCCGCCACGATCGATCCAACTGCAAACATCATCCGTGTTCGCGTCGATTCCCAGTTCTCTGACATGGTCGCAGACCGCAGCCAGAAACGGTGCATTTTCGGGCCAGCGCAAGGCTGCGGAATCTTCTTCAGCAATAATTGGATCGACAGGAAAACGATCGCCGACAGTTCGACAGACGACGGCCTGGCTCCCAAAGTCGGCGATGGTGACGGGGCTTTGGTCGCGTTTGTCGAGGACTTCCGACGTGATTGTCGTTTGGACGGTGCGACAGAGGCGACATGCCTGCTGTACTGCATTCAAGGCAACCTGAAGTTCGGTCTCAAATGCTGACATCGGAAACTCGCGTCTGGACACTACGAAACGGAAATGCGGCGGGATTGACTCCGTCGTACAAAAGCACTGACCGGGATGTAATTGAAATCTGGCGGAAAGGGAATGTGTATCCGCCAAAAATCCGATCGACCGGGAAGGAAAGACGGTCTGCCGCTTACGAATGCGCACTCAGGCGAAAGAGAATGTCTGTGACGGTTCGACCTCGCCAAAACTACCGGGACCCGCTTCGACTACTTTTGACCGGGAGGTTCATCCGGTGGTGCGAGGGCCTTTTCCAGTTCTGCGAGTAACAAATCCAGGCGGAACGGTTTGTACAAGGCGAGTTTGAAGCCCATCTGCCTTGCTTTGACCATGCGGTGGGCACCGTCATAGCCAAATCCCTTCATCAGAACGACAGGCAGATGCGGATGAATATGGCGGATCTGTGTCAGGGCTTCGATCAGATGCATGTCCGTCATCTCGGCATCGAACAGCACAACGTCGTAATGAAACGTGCGAATCATCAGCAACGCTTCTTCGCCGTTGTGAGCGGTTTCGACGTCGCAGCCGTAGCGGGCGAGCAACTCATGGGCTGCCTGCCGAACAGACTCATCCCCATCTGCTACCAGAACTCGCTTGTGTTTGAGCTTGGGCCTGGAAGGGACTTGCGGCAGTGCGGGAGCCACCGCTCGCGGAACAACCTTTTCACCGACTCCATGCAGCAACTGGCGAATCGTCCGGGTTTGCTTGAGCATCCGCTGCAATCGACCAGCCGCTTCAGGGTCGAAACCGACGTATTTCGTTTGCAGCCACGCGATATCGTTCAGAATTTCGTCGACAGGCTTGGCAGCGTCTCTCAATAGGAGCGCACTGCTTTCGTTGACCGTCGTCGCCCGTTCAAACACCAACAGTTCGAGCGTATTCAGGGCAACCGCCAGGTCTCGACAAAAGAGTTCCAGAAACTGCTGGTCCTGTTCGGAAAACGCGTTTGGCTTTGTACTTTCAACATTGAATGTCCCCAGAACGCGATCATGGTGCATCAGGGGAACGGTCAATGAACTGCAGGCCCCGACGGCACCTCGCAAATAAAGTCGATCCGACGACGTATCGCGGCACAGGTAACTCTTGCCCGTGGCAGCTACGAACCCGGTGACGCCGTTTCCTTGTGGCTCTGCCATCAATTCACGAGCCGCCGCTTCGGCGGTCATGCCGACATTCAGCAACGGTTCCAGACGGTTCGTCCGTTCGTTGAGTAAGCGTACTTCGATCGTTTCAAAGTTCAGGACGTTGCGCGTATGCTGGACAATCTTCTGTTTGAGCAGTTCCTTCCGGTCGTCGATCTTCATCGATGCCAGATCTTCAGGAGCCAGATCTCCGAGGTCTTCACCCGCTTGATGAATCGCTTTCAGTTTTTCGACCTGCTGCTGTTCGGCCGAGATATCTCGAACGGTGACAACCAGCAGTGACGGGTATTCGGCTCGATCGGCATAAACAGGTGCGGCCAGAACATCCAGATATGTTTTGTCTCCGACTCGGTAAGTCGTACGAGCAGGGCTGCCGGCGCCAAGGGCCGTATGAAACGGTGAGAAATCAGGACCAACGATCTGAGGGGAACCGAAGGCATCGTGGAAACTGAGTCCCACTGGCGAAACCGAATCGGGTTCCGTCCGTCCCGTCAGTTCATAGAACCGGTTATTGCACCAGCGAACCAACAGGCTGGCGTCGAGAACCGCAACCCCTTCGGGAAGATGCTTAAGGACGTTTTCGAATGCCAGCAGTGCCGGAAGTCGTCGCGCAGGTTCACCGAGAACGACAGCCCCCGAATATTCTTGACCTGCGTCAAACGAATCGTTGGGCCAACCTTCATCTGTCGCCGTGCAGACAATGCATTCCAGCGACTGGATCAATTCCAACAACGATCGGTCGGCATCATTGCCGGAGCCGAGCACTAGTAATCGTGGACGATTTGACACCGAGCCCCACTTTCCCTGTTGTGGCGAAAAACACACGTCGGATTATAGGCACTGGGCCAGACCTTGAGCAACAGGGGTTCGGTCGGTTCGATCGGTAATTGCTTTTTGGTGTCAGTAATTTCGCAGGCGAAAAACATCCGTATTGACGCAAATAACCTCCTCTCCTACGATCCCGCGCCCCAACCGGCCACTTTTGCCGGTAGCGGCTGTTTTCCTGTCTATCGATGACGGACCAAACCTCAAAGAGTCGACCCTGATGACGATTCGCTCCTCTCTCACTGCCCTTCGGCGAGAAACAACGAGCGTCCGTAAAGTAACGGGCCGCCGACGTTTTCCTTTGGCTTGGCCACTGTTGGCCCTGGCTCTCGGGTGTACAAGTACCGGCCAGCATTACACCGCCAATACCGTTCCAGCATCCTTGCTCGCCGCCAAACGTGAAAACGCCCAGACACTCGACCTGACTCGCCTGGCAAGTGCCTCGAAGAATAATGATGTCATTGATCGTGGCGATGTCATTGAGGTCTCGATTTCTGCAGGCCTCGACGAAAAAGACTCAATCACGCTCCCTGTGCGAATTAATGATCAAGGGGTTGCCAACCTGCCTGAATTGGGGCCCATCACACTGGCAGGCATGGAGATGGAAGCCGCCGAAGCTGCTATCGTCTCGATGTGCATCGAGAACAAACTGTACATTCGTCCCAACGTCACTGTGACCATGAAACGTCAGCGGATGAACCGCGTCATGGTCGTGGGGGCCGTCAAAAATCCCGATGTTTATGAACTGCCGCGCGGTCGCAGCGACCTCCTGGCTGCAATCGTAGCCGCTGGTGGACTGGAAAAAGACGCGGGAACCAAAGTCGAAATCCGGAATCCACGACGAGCCGGAGGGAGATCGAGTCCGATTGCCTCGGGACTGCAGCCAGGTATCGACACCGTCGGCCATTCCAGCGGAGATCTGACAGAAACAACCGTCGCCAGTGCCAATCCCGATGTGATTCCTATCGTCGATGCGGATGGAAAAATGGAATCGTTCAAGGTCGATCTGGTTTCTGCCACCAAAGCTGGGAAAGGTGGGTTCGTCATCGAAGATGGCGGCGTGATCAGTATCGAAAAGCGTGACCCCGAACCGCTGCACGTGATTGGACTCGTCCGCAAGCCTGATCGATACGATTTCCCGATCGCCGAAGATCTGCGTGTCACCGATGCGATCGCACTTGCGGGTGGTACAAGTATGACGGTTGCCGACAAAGTCTTCATCGTCCGACGCGTCCCTAAGAGCGCCGAAACTGCTGTGATCCAGGTCAGCCTTCGCCAGGCCAAGCGGGATGCACAAGCGAACCTGAGTCTGGAGCCGGGCGATGTGGTGAGCGTTGAAAACACACCTGCCACGGTCCTGTATGAAGCAATCAACATTGTCAAATTCAACATTTCTGCTGGAGCAACTCTCGGAAGCGGGTTGTTCTAAACGACTGATGGCATGTGTCTGACCGAGGGGTGACGACGGGAATAGCTCTCGACGTCTGGAAGCACCATGAGCATGGATGACCGTTCGCAGATCGAATCCGCTGGGCCGGGAACGCACGCGCTCGCTGAAGTCATGCGATTTCTTCAAGTCGTTCGTCATCGCATGCGGTTATTGACGCTTTGCGTCGTCGCGGGTGGCATCCTTGGGGTCACGTGGTATTTCGTGACCCCACCCAAGTACGAGTCATCTGCAGAAATCCTGGTCCTCAAGACCGAAGGCGGGGCGATGGATGGCAATAACGCCAACGCCAATAATTCGCGTAACATCCAGGATGTCATGCCGACATATCAGAAAGTCTTGACCAGTGACGTAGTTCTCGAGGGGGCGATCAAGGCACTGCCGACGAAATATCGAATCGACTTCAAAGGCCAGAAGAAGGCGAAGTGGAACAAAATCCTCCGAGATTCGATCTCGGTTTCCTCTGCCCGCCTAACCAATGTTCTCAGCGTAAAGTATTCGTCGAAAAGTCCCGAAAGTGCCGCACGCGTCGTCGGGGCCGTCGTCGAATCCTATCTGACCTTCATGCGGACGACACATCGGAGTAATGCCAAGGATGCCCTGGATGTCCTGACCAAGGAAAAAGCGGAACTCGAACAAAAGCTCACCGAGAAAGAATCCGAGCTTATCAAGGTTCAGGGAGAAGCCGGGATTCTCCTTCAGGGCGACGACAAGAACACAAATGTGCTGATCGAGCGAACCATCAAGCTGAACGAAGCCTTGATCGAAGCTCAGAAGAAAACTCTCGAAGCGCGGGCATTTCTGAGTGCAGTCACCCAGGCCTTGCAGAACGGCAGTGATCTGTCGCAGTTGACGCACCAGGTGACCGGCGACATGTACCGGGAAATCCTGCTGCGTGACATGGGGGTCAGTTCCAGCGATGCCTACACGCTCACGAAATTCGAACAGCAATTGCAGGATGATCGTGTTGATCTCCGCAACAAGCTGCAGACCTATGGTCCCAGGCACCCGGTTGTGCGTCAACTGGAAGACCGTATCGCCTCAACCGAACGCTGGTTTGCCGATCGGTCGAAGGCGGTCTCCAGTTCCAGCAAAGAAATGCGTGAACGCGAAATGGGGCCGCGGTTACGCGTGATGGCAGAACAGAACCTGTATCAGGCGAGCGCACGCGAAGCGGAAACTCGATCCGAATTCGAGCGTGAAATCGCGCTGGCGACAGTTCAGAATAACGAAATGGTCCACCTGCAGATTCTGGAGATGGACGTCAAACGGATGCGAAGCTTCTACGATCTGGTTCTGGACCAGATGAAAAAGATCGACATGGGGGCCGATTCAGGCCTGAAGATCAGTGTCGTTAGCGAACCACAGATCCCGCTTACAAAAAGTGCTCCACGAATTTCAACCACGGTCCTGCTGTGCCTGATCCTGGGGACGGTGACAGGACTCGGCCTGATCTATGTCTTCGACGCCCTGGATGATCGGTTCCGATCACCGGACGAACTGCAATGGCAACTTGGTCTGCCACTGCTTGCCATGATCCGACGGATGGAACCGCTGGAAGGAACTGGCATCGACTCGGTTGTCACACACAGTCAACGTGATGGGATCGAAGCTGAAGCGTTCCGAACTCTGCGAAGTTCGATTACGTTCAGTAGCGATGATACGTCTCGGCTGGTCGTTACGAGTACCGAGCCGGGCGACGGAAAGACCACCACCCTGGCGAACTTGGCAGTCGCGTTTGCCCAGTCGGGCAAGAAGACGTTGCTGATCGATGCCGACATGCGACGTCCTGGACTAACTCAGATGCTCGACCTGAAGGGACCACGTGGTCTATCGCAAGTCTTGCGAGAAGACCGTCCGGTCGGCGAAAGTTGTCTGGAGAACGTCTTCAATCTGGGCGTCGATGGCCTGGATTTCATGCCATCAGGACCACGGCCCGCCAATCCGTCCGAATTGCTTTCCAGCGATCGCTTCAGTGACATTATTGCCTGGGGCGAACAGATCTATGATCAGATCCTGATCGATGCCCCGCCTGTACTGGCAGTGACCGACCCGGCCATCATCGGACGCATCGTCGATGGCGCGGTGATCGTCATTCGTCCCGACAAGAATCGACGCAAGATGGTGACTCGGGCGGTCGACTCGTTCCGCGCCACCGGTGCGAAGGTTCTGGGGATCGTGGCGAACCACCTGCCGACCGGACCAAACTCCGAATATGGCTATGGCTACGGGTATGGTTATGGTTACGGCTATGGCTACGGCCACGAAGACGCCCCGGAAGTCGACCACAACGTGGACGAATCGCATTCGGAATACCGTCGAGCCGCATAGTCGCCTGACTATTCGCGGATCACTTCCCGAAACGCTGTAGTGGCGGGATCGGTGCCATCGACCCAGTCAACGCCTCGTCCGACATTCGCTGCCAGATGTTCGAGCAACTTGAAGACTGATTCTGTCCGTTCCGGAATTCCGAGTGCTGTCGCGACCTGCTCGGCCGTTTGTGGTTCGCCCACATGCTTCAAATGGGCGACGACCTTTGACTGCAGGTCCAGCAACGACGCAGCAGCCTTTTTGCCTGCTTCGACGCCGGGCTGATGGTAGGCATTGATGTCAACCAGTTCGGCATACAATCCGACTGCTCGTTCATAGAGAGCGATCAGCGCTCCGACACTCCGTCCATCAACCTGGTGAATTGTGATCAGGATCGAATCACGGTTGCTATCCGTCAATGCTTCGCGCGTCCCCAGCAGGAATCCCTGCAAGTAGTCGCCCGACGTAATTCCGGAATCAACTTCAAAATCAAACTCCGACAACTCTCCTTCGTCATCAACATTCAAGTCGCGGTCCAGCAGGACCTGAATAAACGTGGCGAAGAAGTTGGAAATTCCGTCGCGAAGCTGCTGAACATAAGCGTGCTGGTCAGTTGAACCCTTGTTGCCATAGACCGCGATTCCCTGGTGAACCACCTTCCCCTGGCGATCCAGTTCCTTACCGAGTGATTCCATCACCAGTTGCTGCAGGTAGCGACTGAACAGACTGAGACGATCCTTATAGGGGAGGATCACCATATCTTTCGCGCCACGACCTCCTCCGATGTGATACCACATCAGTGCCAGCAGAGCCGCTGGGTTTTGCAGGGGATTCGTTCGTCGTGTCAGTTGATCCATCGCCGCAGCACCGGACAGCAGGTCTTCGGTCCGAATTCCCTGGAGTGCCGCCGGTAGCAGTCCAACAGCCGACAGGACCGACGTACGACCGCCGACCCAGTCCCACATTGGAAATCTCTTCAGCCATCCTTCTTCCTGGGCGATTTGATCGAGTTTGCTCCCCTCCTGCGTCACCGCGACAGCGTGCGTGGCAAACGTCAGCCCGGCATCACGGTAAGCCTTTTGAACTTCCAGCATCCCGTTCCGTGTCTCGGGTGTTCCCCCGGATTTGGAAACGACCAGAACCATCGTTTGCGCAAGTTGACCTTCGAGTTCGTCAAGTATTCGATCAATTCCGTCGGGATCGGTATTGTCGATGAAGAACGGAAGCATCGCGTCGTAGGGTGAACCCAAGGCTTGAGCGACGAATTGAGGCCCCAGGGCAGAACCGCCGATTCCAATCACCAGCAAGTACTGGAAACCGCCATCATGCGAGGAAATCTGAGCTTCGTGGATGCGGTCCGCAAACCGAGTGATCTCGGCCTGGGTCTGCTGAATCTCGGCCGTGATTTCTGGTTGAGGTGCCAGTTCAGGGGCTCGCAGCCAATAGTGCCCGACCATCCGCTTTTCATCGGGATTTGCAATCGAACCCGCTTCCAGTTTCTGCATCGCTTGCAGAGCCTGTTCCATCCGCGGCAGCAGATTGACCAGATCGCTCTCTTCGAATCGGACACGGCTGACATCCAGAGTGAAGCCAAGCTCTGAATCGGAAATCAGATATTTGCAGAATCGGTTCCAGTTGGCAGACATTGGCGTTCCCTCTTTCGGTCCAGAATCTCGCGAGGCATTTTTAGAAACGAGCGACGTCGGTTTCGAGATCGCTGTTCGGCGTTACAATACCCGCGCAGAAGTTTCTCTGCACCGTATACAGATTTTCCTTCAAGAGATTCTGATGTTTCGCGGGGTGTTGGCTCTGGGCAATCGACCATTGCGAATCGATGCTCGACCATCGGCCGCACCTCAATTGAAGTGAAAGTGTCCAGGTAACTACGTAATTTCTCTCCACGACTCGGCTTCGAACAGCATCATGCTCATCGGGATTTTTGCAGACAGTCACGACCATCTGGATCACATTCGACGTGCCGTCGAGGTCTTCAATCAGGCTGGATGCGAACTGGTTGTTTTTGCGGGCGATCTGGTTTCGTCATTTGCCGTTCCACCTCTGCGGAAATTGAACTGCAAGGTGATCGCATGTTACGGCGACAACGAAGGGAACAAGATCGGTGTCGCGGCGGGGATGAAGATCATTGGCACAATCGGCGAGCCCCCATTTTCCTTTAAAACACCGGATGGCCGACGAATCCTGCTGACTCACATGGATCGTTCTCTACGCGAACTGGATGGCGAATTCGATGTCGCCATCTACGCCCATACGCACAAACCCAGTATCACACACGACGCGCAGGGACGCCTGTTCATCAACCCAGGCGAAACCAGCGGCTGGTCCTACGGGCACCCGTCCGTGGCCTTGCTGGAAACCACGACGCTGGTGGCCCGGATTGTCGAACTGACAGACGGGTAACCCGACACCATTGTTCGCAAGCGCCAACGGCGTGCTCTATCGCAACCCAGGGCAACGCCCTGGGTTTTGGCGTGTGTTGATCGCGAAGCCCTGCAAGGGCGACCTCATTTTAAAATCCGACACCCGGCAAGTCGTTACGCGAGTTGAGTGCGCACCCGGCGTACCAGAGGGCTGCTCGGAAGTTGCTGGATCTGCTTGGAAACTGAGATTTCCAACTTAAGGAATGGGTGCCACGGTCTTGGAGTCTGCGA
>JBAWWJ010000153.1:0-19920 GCA_037146815.1 Planctomycetota bacterium | reverse complement strand
CATAATGTCATTCTCCATCCCAAGGATCGAGAACCAAACACCGCTCAAACCAAAACGTATCGCACTTTTGTTACACTACACTAGCGCGTTCCGGCTGATGGGTCAATTGAATCCGACGCCCCAGTGCGCCGCGACGCTTGCCTGTGACGAATTTCACCAAGGCTATCGCTTGGAGTCCTTGGTCCAGTGGCCTTTTACTTTCACGCCGTCCTTACGGGTGTAACCATGAACCCACTTGTATCCGGGGCCTGGTCGGGTTGATTCGTCGGGCTCTTCTGAATCTGCTTTGGATGCCGGGTGTGTTTCCTTCGCCTGTACTGGAACAGGCCGCGATGGGGGATCATCATCGGGGCGGGTCGGTCGAACAACGGCTGGTGCCGGGACACTCAATCGACCAGCGATGAACCCAATCAGCAGGCCTGAGATCAGCATTCCCGCGCCTACGGCGATCAGGCGAACCAGTCCGCTTGAGGCGAATTGAGCCACAGCACCAGTTGAGCCATCCGTGCGTGAATCCCCTTTGAGCTTTGCGAGACACGCATCACAGGCCAGCGGATCCAGCTTCGTGATTGGCAGGAGGATTTCATTACCGCAATCAGGACATTTCCAGGCACGTTGCCCGGCAGGAACGACTGCCATCGTATTGCTCCAACTTCGTTCGTCGCTCCGTTACCTATCAACCGAGCGAGAACCACTCACGCTACGTCAACGAATTAACCACGAGTCCCGAAAGCAGTTTCGGATAGAAGTACGTGCTCTTTGGAGGCATTGTTTCTCGAGCGGCGGCG
This sequence comes from Planctomycetota bacterium, assembly GCA_037146815.1. Classification (GTDB taxonomy): domain Bacteria; phylum Planctomycetota; class Planctomycetia; order Planctomycetales; family Planctomycetaceae; genus Schlesneria. The sequence continues at coordinate 19,132 of JBAWWJ010000153.1, read as the reverse complement.
ATTTCGCTCACGTCATCAATCGTTGCAGGAGCGACCAGGCAGGCCAACTGGTGTGACTTGGCTTTCAATGCGGCTGTTGTTTCATCGACGCGATGAACATACTGGAATTTAGGATCGCCGCCGAATTTCTTGAAGATCAGATCTTCCAAAAGCAACTTGTGCAGCAGGCTGACACCGAGTGACTGCCACGTTTCACTATGCTCAGTTGCCAAGTGTGCCATCGAACTGGTGTCGGTCACGCGAGCGAGCAACCAAGTGTCGTCGGCCGCAGTTCCAAACGCAAAAACGTTTTGGCCACCATCGATCTCGATCAAGTCCCAGGCGTCGCGGGCAGCCGGGTCGCCTGTCCCGAGTCGCTCGACTTCGCAGCAGGTCGCCAGACATTCCTGCAACTGATCAGCAGTGATATCCGGAAGTCCCGAGACAAGTCGGTGAGTCGGCAGAATCTGGAGACCGGGGTCCTGCATTCCCACGAGCATCATCATCACGAAGTTGGGAGCCCCCATGTCATCGTTCAATTTGCCACTGGCCTGCAATTCCCGGCGATAGTTCAGTGCCGTTTCGCAGCGGTGATGACCATCGGCAATGAAGACTGGCAGATCGCGCAGGCCTGCCTTCACTCGACTGATCACGTTGTGATCGGTCACGACCCAGGTCCGATGGATGACTCCCAGATGATCTGTCGCGATACTGGGTGTCAGTGTCAGGCAAGTGTCGTCGAGGATCTGCTGGACCGAACCTGACTCGTCAGGATACAGGCCAAATATCGGGGAAAGATTGGCCTTGGTGGCTCGAATCAGGTTCAGACGATCGGCCTTGGGGCCCGAAAGCGTCTGTTCGTGAGGGAAGACATTTCCTGTACCAAATTCTTCCAGTCGGACACGTGCCAGGAATCCACTGCGGACGTGCTTCTGCCCTTCCCATTCAAACTGCTGCGAGTAGACATAGATGGCATCTTCCGGCTCCTGACGCATGATTCCGTCCAGCCGCCAATGCTTCCAGAAACCAGCCGCCCGTTCGTACTTGGTTTCGGGCGTCGCGTCTCCCGGCTCTTCGCGATTCAATTCAAGTCGAATGAAATTGCAGGGATGCTTCTTGAACAGCGCATCCTGCTGCTTGCTGTCGATGACGTCATACGGTGGCGTGACGACATCCGAGAGGTCCCCCACTTGAGCGACATCGAAACGCCAGCCGCGAAACGAACAAACTTCCACCATGATCGTCGTACTTTCTCAGGTCAATTGAAACGTGCGAGGCAATCGTTCCTCGACGTTTTGGGACGCACAAAATGGTCAAACGTCGAGTGACGTTCAGTTTCATGATCGCATCGGTCTTTACCGACCGGTTCTGCGTCACTCGTTTGACTGCCCCGCGCGGGTCATAGAATGAGGGTTGTGGCAACAAGGTTCAAGCCACCTTGAGTGAACTCGGGAATTTAACGGTTACGTTGAATGCTCCTGAGAAGCGAACTCTGTCAATCGGGGGGAATCGTCTGGAGTGCTCCAAGGTCTGCGTCAGGACTGCCGATCTCAAGATCCTGCCACCGATGCTGACACCTGAGATTGCCACCAGAGATCGACACCGCTGCATCAACCCGAGGCCACTTGCTGATGGATGATTCAAGTTCCGTCTGGACCGTGGATAACCTTCGATCCTATGTCCACGACACTCTTTGCCGACAGGAAAACCTCGTCGCGGAACAGTTTGAGCTGCAGACCATTGCGCTGACTCGATTAGGAGTCCGTTGTGGGTTGCAGTTCCTGCTGCGAGGTCCGCGAAGCGTTCGCCTGGGAGCCGTCTGGACCGCTGAGCAGAATCACGTCTATTTCTACAACGCACGCGGGGAAAGATTTCTCAAGGAGCCGCTGCAAAATCCAGTCGCATTTGAAATCAAGGCGGCTTGATGATTGCGTAACCGAATCTTTTTCTCAGGCATCAGTAAAAACCGTAGACATGATGATCTGATGTTCGGAGCCGAGACGTTGAATGCGATACACACATCAGCCGGAACCGGACGCTAGCGCGTTCCGGCTGATGGTCGTACGTTCATCATCGGGTTCACCGTGCCTGTGCTGGTACGAAGACGATTGCTACGGAACAGGCGGCGATCATGTCATCCATCCAGGCGATGCCGCCATCGCCCTCCGCTTGTGGGCTGAAGGCCCACGAGCACAAAGCACAGGGCTTCCAGCCCTGTGTACTGCGGACCGAAAAGGGTGTGCGACCTGAAAGGTCGCAAGAAGTTCAGCCGGGCGATCAACCCCGATGACCGATCGTGACCTTTCAGGTCGCACTTTGTTTCCCGTTCAATCCACTTTATTCGATGCATCAAAACTTGCGGGCGTTACATGCAGCCCAACCCCCGGCCACCTACTCATGAATTATGACCTGGCAACTTACCTGTTCACTCACTGATGGTGACTTTCTTTCCATCGCATTTTGAATCAGCGACAACGACCGATTGCGGGTTCCCTTCAGGGCTTTTGGCTGCTACGATTCCGTGACAGTCTTTGACAGGTCCGCACGATTCACGGAAGGAGTCGCACTCGATGCCGAACTGCATACGCCTGCTACTGGCGGCAGCCCTGTTTTCTCTCCCACTTGCCTGGTCCACTCTTCACGGAGCTGAAGCGTCTAAACCCATGAGCATTACCACCATCGAAGGTATCAGTGAATACCGCCTGGACAACGGACTCAAGGTTCTGTTGTTTCCAGATCCCTCAAAGCCAACAGTCACCGTAAACCTGACGATTTTTGTCGGTTCCCGCCATGAAGGCTATGGCGAAGCGGGGATGGCTCACCTGCTGGAGCACATGCTCTTCAAGGGAACCCCCGATCACCCTTCGGTTCCGAAACTGCTGCAAGCGCGCGGGGCGACGTTTAACGGAACCACCTGGCTGGATCGCACGAATTACTACGAGACTCTTCCCGCCAACGATGACAACCTGGAATTCGCAATTCGTCTGGAAGCAGATCGAATGATGAACAGCTTCATCAAGGGCGAAGATCTGGCCTCGGAAATGACCGTTGTCCGCAACGAGTTCGAACGTGGCGAAAACATGCCGCATGCGATTCTGGGGCAGCGGATGACGAGTGCGGCATTCAACTGGCACAACTACGGCAAGTCGACCATTGGAAACCGCGCTGACATCGAGCGAGTTCCCGTCGAAAAGCTGCGTGAGTTCTACGCCAAGCATTATCAACCCGACAACGCCATGGTTGTCGTCGCAGGGAAATTCGAAAAAGAGAAAGCTCTCGAATTCATCGGCAAGCACTTTGGAGCGATTCCAAAGCCGTCCCGCAAGCTGGAACAGACCTATACGGAAGAACCGCCGCAGGATGGCGAACGTTCCGTGACTCTTCGTCGCGTCGGTGAAGTTGCTTACGTCGGGGCTTTGTACCACATCCCATCGGGTGGACACCCTGATTTCGCTGCGATCGACGTTCTCGAATCGATTCTGACGATGGCCCCGTCTGGACGTCTCTACAAGGGACTTGTGGAGAAGAAGCGAGCCGCCAGTATTTCCGGTGCGGCATTTGCCCTGCATGACCCCGGCATCCTGAGGTTCATGGCGGAAGTTGTCGCCGGAAATGCTCCGGAATCCGTGCTGGAATCGCTGCTCGATACGATCGAAGTGGTCGTTGAACATGGCGTGAAAGACGAAGAAGTTGAGCGAGCCCGCCAACGATTGCTGAAGGAACGCGAACAGGAGGCGTCGAACAGCGCCCGGATCGCAATTCAACTGAGCGAATGGGCTGCTCAAGGGGACTGGCGGCTGTACTTCGTCTACCGCGATCGACTGGAACAGGTCAGCGCAAAAGATGTGAACCGCGTTGCAGCGGCGTACCTTCAGCCCAGTAACCGAACCGTTGGCATTTACGTTCCTACCAAGGAAGCTCAACGGACACCGATTCCCACCAAGCCAGACTTGAAGGAAATGATCGGCGACTACAAGGGCCGCGAAGACACCAGTGTGGGTGAAGCCTTTGATGTGGCTCCCGACAAGATCGAAGCCCGGACAAAGCGAACCAGGATCGAAGGACTCGATGTCGCTTTGCTTTCGAAGAAAACGCGTGGGAACACCGTCGTTCTGCGGATGACACTGCGTTACGGAACCGAAAAAACACTGCACGGTCTGGGAACTGTTGCTGACTTCCTCCCTTCGATGATGACGCGTGGAACGAAGCAGTTGACCCGGCAGCAGATTCAGGACCAACTCGATCAGAACAAGGCGTCGCTGGGCTCTTCTGGATCCGCTGGTGAAGCCTCGTTCGTCATTCAGACCAAGCGCGACAAACTTCCCGCCGTGCTGGAACTGTTGCGTCAGATCCTGCGTGAACCGTCATTTCCTTCATCAGAACTTGACATCCTGAAACAGGGGCAGCGTGCGGATCTCGAACAGTCTCTGACAGACCCGCAGCAGTTGGCGGTGCGAGCGGTTCGAAGTGCACTCAGCCCTTACCCTGCGGGCGACGTTCGTCATATCCCGACGATCGAAGAAGACATCAAGTTGACCGAGTCGTTGGGTGTTGGGGCCATCAAGCAACTCTACACGGACTTCCTGGGAGCTCAGGCAGGTCAGGTTGTTGTTGTGGGTGATTTCGACGAAGAATCCACCGTGGCTTCGTTGACGGGCATCATGAAGGGCTGGAAATCACGTCAACCGTATGAACGGATTGGTCGTCGCGGTGACGTCGAAATTAAAGGCTCAACCGTAAAGATTGAAACGCCCGACAAGGCGAATGCATTTTACTTCGCTGGCGGAATCATGCCGCTGCGTGATGACGATCCCGATTATCCTGCACTGATCATCGGGAATTACGTGCTGGGCGCGGGTGCGTTGTCATCGCGACTGGGAGATCGCATTCGCCAGAAGGAAGGTTTGTCCTACGGAGTAGGTTCCTCACTGGGAGCCAGTTCGCTCGACAAGCGAGCGACGTTGACGCTGTACGCGATTTACAACCCCGCAAACCTCGACAAGTTGTCGAAGGGGATTCGCGAAGAATTGGTGAAGATTCTGGAAACCGGAATCACTCAGAAGGAACTCGACGAAGCCCGCAAGGGTTACCTGCAGCGGCAGGAAGTTGCTCGTACAGAAGACGGCAACCTGTCGCAGATTCTGGAAGCGACACTGGTCACCAATCGGACCATGGCATTCTATGCCAAGCAGGAAGAAGCGATTCAGGAATTGACACCTGAAAAGGTTCGTGATGCCCTGCGAAAGTGGATCGATCCAGAGAAGGTGATGACCGTCGTCGCCGGTGATTGGGCCGGTGCCGCGAAGAAGGCCCCTGAAAAGAAATAAGCCTCGGCCCTGACCCAATGGGAAACCCGAAGTTTGCCAGTTCCCTGCGCAAGCCGACGTTCAATCGAACGTCGGCTTGTTCATTTGACACACCGTAAAAGTCTCTTTCGGCAAGCCACAATGAAACATATTGAACTTTGAATCTTTGCCGAATCTCACGTTCTGCAAACGAGTTCTTCACGTTTCGTCTCTACGATTCCCCTGACGCAATCGAACGGCTGCGTAACGGAAAACAGGGCGGCGTCCCGTTCATGACGCACGGCTGTTGCGGATGGCACGCCATCTGCTTCTACAACATTCAGAGTATGAAAATGAGCTCACACAGGCCTGCGCAACAGGCACAGCGATGTGTCGAATGGTCGTTGATAAACGGCTCTTTGTAAGAGTCGCCGGGTCTTGGCTCCTGGGTGATCCTTGTGGTAGGCAGGCGGTTTGTTCGGTCACGCCAGTCCCCTGGGGTTGCTCTACAAAAGGGATGTTTCGAACATGAAATCTCGACGCAAGACAATTCAAATTCGCTTCAGTCCCTCTGGCCGTTACGGATTGGTCGCGGTCACGGAATTGGTCGTCATCGTCTCTGTCCTGGCAGGCATATTTCTGTTGGGAACACAGATGTTTTCCAACGTCTCGCAAGAGGCCGCATCGTCAGGCGGTATCTCCAAAGCTGTTTCGAATCGCACCGTCTATCGACTCTCATTAAATAATGAGGGTGATCGACTATGGGTCTATCGACCTCGCGAGCAACTCATTCAGTTGGAACTTCCAACTGGAGGTGTCCGTCAGTCGATTCCGCTCGCGGGTTACGACATTCAAGCGGTCGCACATAGCGGGGATGGAAACACCTCAATCATGTGCTCGGTCGACGGGTCCGTCTGTCTCTGGCGCGAAGGGGAAGAAATTGCGGAGAGTTTAAAGATTCGCGGACCAGAAACAGCAGTCGATGTCGCGGTCTCATCTGCCGGTGAATTCTCGGTCTGCGTAACGTCGTCGGGAGCGTTAAGCGGCTGGGTCTGTGAAGGTCAGTCACCTTGCGCATTCAGCTACGCACTGCAGGAAGGGGCTTCCGTACAGAAGATCGGCCTGAACCAATCAGGTCGGCAACTGACTGTCGCACGAGCAGACGGCACGGTTTCATTTCATGAAACAATAACCGGCCTCACAAGTGGCCCACCGCTGAAGCTCGAATCGGAATGCTCGATGTTTGCCTGGAGCAAAGATGAGAGATTTCTCGCGGTGGCATCGGGGGGAGGGTTCGCTCGGGTTTACGACATGAGCAGCCGAGCGATCATCGCAAATTTCAACTTTACCAAGTCTGAATGTTCAGATCGCCCGACTGCCATCGCTCTTTCACCAGATGGTCAATGGCTGGTCGCTTCGACAAACACCATGCCGGGGATCTTCATTGGAAACCTTCAAACCGGTGAACATGGGAAACTGCTGGGACATGATGGCATCGTACGATGCCTCGAATTCTCTCCCAAGTCTGATCGCCTGTATTCCGGCAGCTACGATGGGACGGTTCGCGAATGGTCACCCATGACGCGGCAACAGATTCGAATCGTGGATTAGATTTGCGTCAGTGCTACAGTCGTCGCGAGTGATCAGGCGATGACATCGGTGCTCTTGAATAGTGAATGTTCGTGAAGATCACGCGAACAATTCATCAATGACCTTGCCACCATCGACAACCTTCATCGGGCGGTTGTCGGTGGTGTGATATTCTTCGTTGGCGTCCATCCCCATCACACGGCAGAACGTGCGACAGAGATCAGCCACACTGATGGGGCGGTCGGTCACGTCGATGCCGTCGATGTCTGTGGCACCGATGATCTGGCCGCCACGGACGCCTGCCCCCGACATAACGACGGGCCAGCCTTTGGCGTAGTGATCGCGTCCGCCATCGGGCTTGATCTTGGGTGTACGACCGAATTCGCCCATCCAGACGACCAGAGTCTTGTCGAGCATTCCGCGATCAGAGAGGTCCTGCAGCAGCGTTGCATAAGCGGGATCGACTTCAGCAGCCAGATAAGGTGTATCGCGGAATCCGTTGTTGTGCGTGTCCCAACCGGCATCGTTTCGATCGCCAGTGCTGATGACCTCCACGAAACTGACCCCTTGTTCCACCAGTCGGCGTGCCAGCAGACACCCCTGGCCGAAATTCGTTCGACCGTAGGCATCGCGTAGCGAATCCGGTTCTCGTTCCAGATCAAACGTCTCGAGTCGCGGGCTCAAGACAAACCGCGCGGTGCGGTCGTAAATCGACTTCTTATCCGCCACCTCTTTCGCGCCACCAGCAGCAGCAAACTGGGAGTCGAACTGGTCGGTCAGTGCCAACCGACGACGGAGCGTATCCGCAGGCACGACCGGACGGACATTCGATGGCAGCTTGCCCGCTTCATCAACATTGAATGACGAGAATCGGACTCCCAGTGCCCCAGCATCGACATCGCGAGTCTTGATCCGCGGCTTGCCAATCCTGACGAACGCGGGAAGGTCGTAGCTCAAGTCCTCGCGTTCGCGAGCCACAAGTGAACCAAACGTCGGGTAGCGGAACGCTGGGGTTGGAGGAAACCCGGTCCGGACATGAGTGATGGCGCGGTCATGTTCTGCCTCAGGCGTACGCATCGACCGAATGACCGCCAGCTTGTCCATCAGCATCGCAGTCTGTGGCCAGAAGTCTGCGAACTGAACACCGGCGACACTCGTAGAAATGGCCCGTGCCGGCCCCTGGTTTGGAGATCCGATTTTCGGATTGAAGGTATCAAACTGGCTCGGCCCGCCATCCATCCATAGCAGGATCATCGCCTTTCCCTGGCGACGCAATTCGTCCGCCTGAGCGACGAGCATGTCACGCCAGCCGAGAGTTATGACTCCCGCCGCTGAAGCAGCCCCCAGCTTTACGAAAAACTCGCGGCGATTCGTCAGCCCATTTCGATCGACGGAAAGATCCAGAAGCGGTGTTGCCATCGTCATTCCTCAGTCGTCCTAACGCTTCGTCGTAAATTCGGCCGAATTGATCAGGCTCCACAGCAGGTCTTCAAAAGCATCGCCCCGGCCCGATTGCGACGAGACATGTTCCATCGCAATCTTCGATTCCGACTCTGTTGGCTTGCGGGCCAGAACCAACTGGAACAGTCGGCTGACAACTTTGGCGTTGTCCAGTTCGGCTGCGAGTAATTTGCTGAGAGCGGTTCCACTTTCAGGCCGGGCATTGATCTGGGCCTGCAACTGGTCGTTGTTCATCAGCAGCATTGCCTGCCCAAGAGTCCTGGAAATGTCGTCTGGTTTCAGGCTGGGATCGAAACCGAAGACTTCGGCGACAACATCCTTTGTACTTTTGGGTGGTGGTGGAAATCTGATTTCTTTGGTCGGGGCCGTTCTGGGCGGAGTTACGTTTGGCAGATCGATTGCAGTGACGAGCGATTGAAAGACTTCGTCACCGCGAAGCTTGGTCGTACGTCCCGCTGCATAGGGGTTCTCGGATGTGGATGATTGTTCAGCCAGCCTTTGCTGATAGGCCCGCGAATTGATGATGACTCGAAACAGGCTCTTCGCATTAAACCCCGATGCGACGAAGTGAGCAGTCAGTGGCTGATGGACTTCTCGGAGTTGCGGTTCGTTGCCGGCACCAATGTCATCAGCCGGTTCGTAGAATGCCCGCCCCATCAGCCGTCCCCAGATGCGGTTGACGTAGGCCTTGGCAAACCAGGGGTTGTCGCGTCCTGCAACGACTGCTGCCAGTTCCTTGCGGCGTTCAATGTCAGTTTTTCCCGTTTCGAGTTTGGTTCCTGTCAGGAACGCAGGAACCATCATTGTTCCCTTTTTCGTGGGATCGGCGACATTGGGCATTTCGTACTCGCCCTTACCTTTGTCTTTGATCTCGATTTCGCCACTGTCGTTCCAAGGCATTTTTGCAGATGCTCGAACGAAGTAGGCGGCCAGTTCATGAAACTGTTCGCGTTTCCATTCATCGAAGGGATGATCATGGCACTGCGCACAACCGATCTGCAGACTCATGAAGACGCGCGCCGTTTCGGCCGCCAGACGCGTTGTGTCTGCCCCATGAAAACCGACAAACGTCGCTTCGGGATGATCCTTGACCTTCCCTGTGGCCGTCAGGATCATTCGGACGGTTTCGTCCCAGGGAGCGTTCTCGTTGATCCGCCCCGCCAGCCATTGTTCGAACAGTGTGTAATCCAGAAACGTCAGCTCTGGCGGAGGAACTCGATAGCCAATGACATCCGACCAGTAGCTCGCCCAGTTCGCACCGAATTCCGGCGAAGCCAGCAATCGCTCAACAGCCGCTTCTCGCTTGGTGTCCGATGTCTCCAGCAGATAAACCGCCAGTTCGTCTGGGGTTGGCTGTCGACCAATCAGATCCAGCGAAACTCGTCGCAGAAACTGCTCATCGGTGACGACTCCCGCCACGTCTTTCTGATCGAGCTTGGCAGACTGAAGGAAGACCTGATCGAGTCTGGCAGATGTGAGCGTCGACGCTGCTGGTTCAGCAGCATTGCCGAACGTCGCGAAACTAGCGAGCAGTAAGAACAGAGTCGATCTGCATTTCATGAGATCTTTTCCTCATGAGGGGAGTCCCCTCATCCCGATTCGAGCAACCGCTCGAGAACTCAAATTGACATAAACCAATATGGTATTGTGATAAACAACAATCGTCAATTGGCAGGTTTCGGCATCAACGAACCCGGTGAATTCCGATGGAACTGCCGGAGACACAGTTTCTCGTCACCGTTACACTTTATTTCTGTGTTTCGATTCCGTGACCGTATGTCGCACGGATCCTGATGAGTACCGGACCGATGCCTTTTGATCGTCGAACAATCCGCAGTAGCCTGATTGCTTGCCTGATTGTCATTGTCGGCACTTTCCACACAGGGACCTCGATCTGCCGTGGTGCCGATGAGTCGCTCGGAATCTATTTTGAGCAGTTACGACAGCGGGGACTGTTTTCGATCGCGGAAAGTTATGCCGTTTCGCGACTGGGGCAGGCCAATCTGCCGCGGGGGCGCCGCATCAGTCTGACGATCGAACTTTCCCGAACCCTCGCCGCGCATGCCGAATTCGCCTCCGAACAGCAACAGCCTGAACTCTGGAAACAGGCTCGTTCGGTCGTCGATGAGGAACGCCTTCGGGAGCCAACGAGTCCCTTTGCAGTTCTGTTGGCGGCACAATCCGCCATCGTCCCGGCTGGCGAAGTGGAATGGTTGCGGCTGGAATGTGAACTGCACCCTTTCGACGATGCTCTGGCAAATCGCACACGTCAGCAATCTGGTCTGGCAATGCAGTTGCTCAGCGACATGGAACGAGATCTTCTCGCCACGAACAAGGACAAATCCAAGAGTGATGTCGAGCGCCCTGCCACTCACACGCTTCGCAATACTCTGCATCACGTCCGGTTGGCATTGGCACAGTCGTTGAGGACTCGAGCCGAATTGATGCCGGCCGATTCGCGCGAACGGACCGTTGATCTGGTGAATGCCGAATTGACCGCCCGCAAATTGATCGGTGCCGCGGACGAACCGATTCCGTTTCGAGCCAGCCTGCTCCTGGTCGCATGCCTGCGGCTGCGCGGGGATCTGAACGGAGCAGACAAAATGCTCGCGCTGCTGGAGAAGGGAATTCCTGCTGGTGATCGCTCTGTGATGGACGACCTTGTTGCGGAACGGGTCCGGGTCTTGCTGCTGCGTCATCAGACTCCTGATGCCCTGGCAATCATCGTCAAACGCCGGAGTCAGGAACAACGACTGAGCGGAGAACTTTGGTTCCTGCAGACCCGTTCGTTACTAACCATGCGAAATCTGGCCCTGGCGAAGAAGGACGTCGACCTGGCCAATCAGTTGCGCGAGCAGGCGGAAGTGGCATTGCAGCGGTGTGACGATCAGGTGGGGGGATTCTGGAGTCGACGCTGTCGCGACCTGTGGGAATCGACTCAAAGCTCTGAAAAATACGGCCCAGAGCTGGATGGGATGATGCAGCAAGCTCGTTCCGATTTCCTGGGTGGACGCTTCGAGGCCTCGCTGAAGGGATACGCGCGCGGAGAACTGGCCGCTCGATCTGCTGGGAAGATGGACCTGGCCTTGGAACTTGGTTACACCCGGGCATCGATCCTGTTGCAGGAAAAACAGTATGACTCGGCCGGGACCGAATTCCTCAGATTGGCGGATGAATACCCTGAAAGTCCGCGCGCTCCCTCCGCCCATCTGAATGGGGCGTATTGCCTGGGTCGGCTGTATGACGACCAGAAGACGCAGCAACGACGCGAACGTTATTCCGAGACGCTGGATCGGCACCTGGAGCGATTCCCCGGCGATCCGACTGCCGACGATGCTCGCTTTTTCAAAGCATATCTCGAAGAACAGCGATTGCAGGCATCGGTGGCATTGCCGCTGTATCTGAAAGTTGCTGGCACTCATCCGCGCGCGGCGGAAGCTCAGGCGGGTGCCGCCCGGTGTTACGAAACCATCCTGGTGCGGATGCGGGAAAAAAAGCTTCCCACAGCCGAATTTGAGCAGACCGCTATCAAGACCTTGCGACCCTTTGTTCCTGTTACGATAGTCCCGAGTGAACCATTGTCCGTTGCTCAGTCCGAAGTGGCTTTACACCTCGCAGCAATTCAGCTTCTGGCAGAGCCACCACAGTTCGAACAGGCAGAACTGCTTCTTCAAAATGTTGTTCAAGTGGCCGCAAAGATTGAAGAGGCGGATGCACAACGCGACCGCTGGTTGCGACTGCGACAACGCGCAGAATCTCTGCGAGTCGTCGCTATGGCAGGAAACGGGCATCCGTTGGAAGCGGAACGGTTGATTGTGGCGCTGGCCAAAGCCTCACCACGCGATCTGATGGTGATTGTTGAACGGCTGGCTCCGTTCGTGGCATCTCAAAATCGGCAACGCCAATCGCAGTACGTGACATTGCAACTGCACGCAATCCAGTTGCTGCTTCCACATCAAAAGTCGCTGTCACGTGAGGAACAAGATCGTCTTTCACAGTTCCAGGCCCGAGCGTATCTTGTGACGGGTGAAACCGGAAAGGCACTGGAAGTTTACGAGCGTCTCGCAACGGCCTCCGCGAAAGACGCCAGCCGACAGCGAGAAATCGCCGGATTGCTCTCTGAGGCATCTGCGAAGGAATGTTCGGTCCTCGCTCAACAATGTTGGCGGCGGGCTGAGTCACTCAGCAAACAGGGGTCCGCCGAATGGTTCACGGCTCGGCTGGGTGTCATTTCTGCTTCCGTCAAATTGAATGAACAGGCGGACGCCAGGAAACTGCTGGCGGTCACGAAGCTGCTTTATCCAGAGCTGGGCGGCCCTGAACTGAAGAAACGATTTCTTGACTTGGAGCAGAGACTCGGGAAGTGATGAGACACGGAATACGCGGAAGACACGGATGAATTTGAGAGAGGAAGGCCAGTAAATGCGTGAAGGATTACGTTGTCGCCGATTCGTTAACATAGTCGATTGGAGTCGTGTTGGTGGCGACTTTTAAGGCGATGAAGAACCTACGACAACAAACTCTGCAGGACGTTGCCGTGGACATCGGTCAGCCGGAAATCACGTCCCTGGTATCGATACGTTAACTTCGTGTGGTCGATCCCCAACTGGTGCAGGATTGTCGCCTGCAGGTCATGTACATGAACGGGATCGCGGACAATGTTATATGAATAATCATCTGTTTCGCCGTGAACCGTTCCCGGCTTCATGCCGCCGCCTGCCATCCAGAGTGAAAAACATCGCGGATGGTGATCGCGACCATAACTGGTATCGGTGATTGCTCCCTGGCAATAAACCGTGCGGCCGAATTCGCCACCCCAGATCACCAGTGTGTCATCCAGCAATCCGCGTTGCTTGAGGTCCATCACCAGCGCCGCAGATGCCTGGTCGGTTTCTTTGCACTGCTGAACCATCCGGTCCGGTAATCCGCCATGGTGGTCCCAGTCACGATGGTAGAGTTGAATGAACCGGACCCCTCGCTCCACCAGGCGCCGTGCCAGCAGGCAGTTTGCGGCATACGTTCCAGGCTTCTTCGAATCCTCACCGTAGAGCTCATAGGTTTGAGCCGTTTCGCCGGACAGGTCCATCAGTTCTGGGACGGATGTCTGCATCCGGTAGGCGAGTTCATACTGCGCGATGCGGGCACTGATTTCAGGATCACCAACTTCTGCAAGTTGAAGTTCATTCAGTTGTGCCAGACCGTCCAGCATTTCACGGCGGCCGGCGCGATCAATTCCCTGCGGGTCGCTCAAATACAGCACGGGGTCGCCAACGCCACGTAGCTTCACACCCTGGTGCTCTGATGGCAGGAAACCACTCCCCCACAAACGAGCAAGCAGCCCTTGTCCTTTGGTTCCCGATTTGGAGATCATGACGACAAACGCGGGAAGATTCTCATTCATCGTCCCCAGGCCATAATCGACCCAGGCTCCGAAACTCGGACGACCTGGCTGCTGGCTGCCAGTCTGAATAAATGTGATGGCAGGATCGTGATTGATTGCCTCAGTGTGCATCGATCGGATCAGGCAGATATCGTCGGCAATCTTTGCCGTGTGCGGCAATGTTTCGCTGAGCCACATACCGCATTCGCCGTGCTGAGCGAATTTGAATTTCGACGCCGCGACGGGAAAGTTCTTCTGTCCCGAAGTCATTCCAGTCAGTCTCTGGCCCATTCGGATCGAATCGGGAAGCTCCTGCTTGTGGAACTCGGCCAGACGAGGTTTATGGTCGAACAGATCGATCTGTGACGGTGCACCCGACTGAAACATCCAAATGACTCGCTTGGCTTTCGCCATCGCATGCGGCAACGCGATGCTGGAACCTCCTGCTGCGGAACTTCCCATGATTGATGCCAGCGCAGCCATGCCCAGCCCGGATGCGGAGTTCCCCAGAAACGTCCGGCGATTCATCGACATGTCAAGTTGGGGAACCATGTTGCGGCCTCGAAGGAGCGGTCAGCAGAAAGAGTCAACAGTTTAGACTCTGACGCGGGTGTTCACAACAACGGCTAAGTTACTGGGGTGGTCGTAACAAAATCGGCAATGCCTCGACACTCATTTATCGTCTGAGGTCTTCTGAAGCTGCCGGTAGTATTTCAGGCCCGGTGCGAAGAACGATACTGCCAGAACACATCCGAGTAGAGTCAGGCCGAAATCAGGGACGCCGAGTCGGCTGACGATTGCCATGACGAAGGATGTGGCATAGAGGGCGAGGGCCTGAATGTAGAATTTGCCCGACAGGATTCCGGCCTTGGCGAGAAAGACATTCCCTGCGATCAGTGGAAGTACGGGTGATAGTGTCAGGACAGGAAGGTTGAGTAAGGCTTCCAGGCCGAATAGGAGCATGCTCGAAAAACTGCTGCCGGCCCAGAAGTGGGCGATCTGTCTTTCGACGAATGTGATCGGGCCGGACCTTCGCCGCAATTCCCAGAAGATCATCGCCCAAGTGCCAACACCGACAGACCACAGGACGGCGTAAGGAAAACGCGAAGACACCCCCTGCCATTGCATCAGGTTGGTAATCAAACACAGCAAAAAAACCACCAGGCTGTGCCACATCCAAAGCAGGCCCCAGTTTTCCAGGACGGCGGCGTGATGTGTTTCCCGAAAGGCTCGCGTGATGATTTGTGACAGGTGCGTGGAACGGGCCGAGATCGGTTCGTTGGCGAGATAAGCTTCCAGATCTTCAGCAAGCGCATCAGCCGTCAGGTAACGCAGGTCTTGTGGTTTTTGCAGACATTTCAGTGCGATCATTTCCAGGTCGGGGTCGACCTTGGGATTCAGCATCCGGGGCGGGACGGCATCCTGCTCGAGCACCATCAGGACCGTGTCGACAGCAGATTCGGCCTGGAAAGGGGGGCGCCCGGTGACCATCGCGTAAAGTATCGCACCCAACGAATAAATATCCGACGCGACACTCACTTCACCACGATTCCCCGCAGCCTGTTCCGGCGCCATGTAGCTGGGGGTCCCCAGGATCGCGCCGCTTTGAGTCAGGCTTTGCAGGCCGGCCGCGTGTGGATTCTGCGGGTCCGCTTTTACCCGTTTTGCCAGGCCAAAGTCGGTAACGTAGGTCAGGCCCTGCTCGTCGATTAGTATATTCGAGGGCTTCAAGTCGCGGTGAAGAACACCACGTCGATGTGCATCAGCGATTGCTCGACAGATCGGAGCGAGCATTGCGGCGGCCGTGTGCGACGGCAGTGGTCCATCCAGCAACATTCGTGACAGTGTTGTCCCTTCGATCAGCTTCATGCTGAAAAAGGGACGCCCTTCGATTTCACCGACTTCGTAGACCGGGACGATATGTGGATGGTGCAACTGAGCCGCAGCTTCCGCTTCGGCACGGAAGCGGGCCAGGTCCGCAGACGACGCGAGGTCGCCTCGCAGGATCATTTTCAATGCCACGATTCGATCGAGGTCTTTCTGGCGGGCTCTGTAGACGACCCCCATGCCACCACGACCGAGTTCCTCCAGCAGTTCGTAGTCACCATAGTCTCGTGGTTCGAAGTTTCCCGCGACGCCGGATGGCAGGGCTTCGGGCGATGAACCGACGGGATCTTCGAACAGGCCGTCAAAGCTGGCAAAGTCTTCAGTGATCTGAACAGTAGCCCACAGCTCGCGCAGTTCGCGTTCGAGATGCGGGTGTTTGACGACGAGTTGTTCCAGTGATTCCGCGCCGCCGGTACGGGAATGGTCGAGCATCCCTTCCAGAAGTTCGACGAGTTGTTCGTCGTGGTCGTGATCGTTCACGGTGCTTCAACTCCCGTCAATGACGGCCGCTCACCCAGGATGGCTCGCAACTTGCGTAAGGCTCGCAAATGCCTCATCCCTGCCGCGGCAGTGCTGAGTCCCAGAGCCTGCGCGGTCTCGGTATTGCCAAGTTGTTCAAAATGCCGCATCAGCAGAATGTCGCGATCATCCTCATCAAGTTGCTCGATTGCGATCAGGAATCGCTGCTCGAGTTCACGTCGGATGGACGCCGCAGCAGGCGTCAGTTCACTGGCCACGAGCTGCCCCGCCAGATCGAATGACGAACAATCACCAAACTGCGGTGCGGCCAGCGACTGTTCGCGATCGAGGCTGCGCCGTTGCGCACCGCGATGGCGCCGATGCATATCAATCATGCGATCTTTAGCCAGGTGACGCAGC
This sequence comes from Planctomycetota bacterium, assembly GCA_037146815.1. Taxonomy (GTDB): domain Bacteria; phylum Planctomycetota; class Planctomycetia; order Planctomycetales; family Planctomycetaceae; genus Schlesneria. The sequence continues at coordinate 2,671 of JBAWWJ010000153.1, read as the reverse complement.
CAGAGATGAAATGGCATCCGGGGATCAGCCAGGTATTCCTGCAATCGCTCGTTCGCCTCGAGTAGAACATCCTGAACGACATCGCTGGCATCGACGCGCCGGGCGATCTTTCGGTCCAACCGCAACTGGATCAGCTTTCTTAACGCGACTCGATGTCGCTCAAGGAGTTGATTCACCGCATCGGGCTTTCCGCGCCCCGCGTCGGCAAGTAATTCCTGGGTGATCGTATGTTCGGGCCAGATGGGCATTGGTAGTGACGATGATCCGTACACGTAGAACTGGTCAGTTTCTGTGGCTGCAGGCTACCACAAAGCGTGCGTGCGGTTCTACCCCATGCGTATTGCACGTATCTCTTCGAGATCGCCCTGATGGAGCCGAATCAAAATCGGCTTTTCGATTCTGTACTGGCATCAGTCGGCTTCGTCAGCACGAGCCAGCGGATAATCGCTGATGGGGATCCCGAGGGAACGAACGACTTGCAGTCTTTGCCAGCCGCGAGTGATCAAGCCTTCTCGCATGGCAACGTCGTCGCGATCCATCAGACGCTTGTCAAACGGGCCTTCGACGACAACTGGCTCAAAGCCGGGGTCAACGATGAATTGCGCGACGACCGGGTTGCAGCGTAGATGGCGTTCGGGGGCGGTCATCAAGTACCGGGCTTCGATTTCGCCAATCACGAAACGCAGATAGAGATCACTGACGGTAATATCGACGACTTCTTCACCGCAGACTTCACACAAATAGCCTTGGTCGCACTTCGCCATTAAGCATCTACCGATTCAGTTGTAAGGATCGACCGCTGATCATTCGGGTTTCTGGCCGCGGACGATTTCCCAGTGACGACGAATGATCTCAGCCGCCTGCTCCTTGACGGATTTGGGGGGCTGACGAATCGTGGGAACCATACGGGACGATGCAGGCGTCGCGACAGCAGCCGCCGAATGTCCTTCGCTTTGTGCAGGGGCCGCGGGTGGCGGGGCGGCTGTTGCCTGGCGGCCTTTGATCACTGTCGTGTCCGGGAGTGCTGCGGACGATTCCGTCGGTGCCTCTTCAGACAACCAGGTGGAAATGTCGTCATCGTGGAATCCACTGGAATCATCGGCATCATGGTGTGTTGGTCGGCCTCGTGGGACCTGGAACAGGGATGCGCCAATCCGAAGGACATCGCCGGATTTCATTAAATAGGGCTCAGAGATGGCGACGTCGTTGACGTAGGTACCGTTCTGGCTTTCGAGATCGCGTACCCAGACTCCCTGAGATGTTCCCTTCAGAGTGCAATGCTTGCGGCTGATCAGGCTCGATGCGATCCGCATGTGGCATTCTTCATCGCGACCGACAATCACTTCGCGATCAGGAAGGATGAGTCGCTGACCCTTCATGGTACCAGAGGCAATGATCAACTCTGCCATCATTCGACTCCGTCACGAATCAAGTCACATCAGGCGCGGGGAACGGCGACGGGTTCACCACATTGCGGGCAGGTCAGGCTTTTTCCACGATGCGTGGAGCTGACCTTGAATTTTTTCCCGCAGGTACAAACAAAACGAACTCGCGTGGGATCGGCTTCCTGATCGAGGTGGGTTCGTTCCCAGACCGAATGGGCAACCTCACGCATTTTCGCGATCAGCATTTCAGGATCGTAGGGCTTGGTCATGTACGCGTCAGAACCAACCTTATGAGCCAATTCCCGCGATTCATCTAGATCAATGGCAGTGACGATCATCACAGGAACAGTATCATCCGTGTGCTTGAGGCGTTCGCAGATTTCGAAGCCGCTTTCGCCAGGTAGAATCAGATCAAGAATGACGAAATCAGGCTTCTGCATCACAAACGTGGATTGCGCCTGTCCGCCATCTTTGGCAATACGGACCTTAAAGCCCTGTCGCTCCAGAATGGCCTTCAGTACCATCGCCGAGTCGGCTTCATCTTCCACGAGCAACACGAGGTTGATGGGAACTTCCACTGCGGCGAGCGTTGCCCAGCGTTCATTGTCCATGACCGATGATCCCGCAAACTCCCGCGTCGGTGCTTCGCATGATCCACTTGCTCATGAGAAACAGCAGACGGAATGAGTCGATGCCAATTCCATTTCCACAGAGATAGTGGGATAACGAATTCTACGGTGTAACGCAATGAATTTCAGCACAGACTCAGGTAGCCGAGCTCCCGCGGATCAAGAAAAAGTCATGATTTGCCAGAAAAACAGGGGAAAAACATTGTTTAGATCATTGACAATCACGCGTCCCGCCACTTTACTGACGCCCCATCGGGGTGGGTAATACCCCACAAAACAGGAAGTTTGTTTCGGAATGGACTTCGATTGAGTACATGATCACCACAAAGGAGTTTCAGAATGTCGGACGCCAAGAAGCCAAAATCCAAGACTGAAGTTCTCAACGCAATCGCCGAATCGTCGGGATTGAGCCGCAAGGACGTTGCCAATGTGTTTGCTCAGTTGAGCGAATTGATCGGCAAGGAAATCGGCAAGAAGGGTCCTGGTGTCTTCAATGTTCCTGGACTCCTGAAGATTCAGGTTGTCCGCAAGCCAGCCACCAAGGCAACTCAGCGACCGAATCCATTCAAGCCAGGTGAGATGATGGTTGTGAAGGCCAAGGCCGCTCGCAACGTCGTCAAGATCCGCGCCCTGAAGGCGCTGAAGGATCTTGCATAG
>JBAWWJ010000152.1:0-19943 GCA_037146815.1 Planctomycetota bacterium | reverse complement strand
CTAAAAGGCTAATGTCCTCGAAAACCTCATCCCCCCAAAAAGTCGGATGAACCTGTTTTCTTTGAAAAGAGGGGAATCAGATTTGTTGTGGGTGCCGGTCGAGGAAGATCGTGCGAGAGCAGAAATCGGAGAACATCAACGATCCCATTCACAAACATAGCTCCCACGACCGCCTGCCTGCCAAACGACGAATCGCGCTCCATCCCACGATACCCAGTGGTCGAGTGGTTGGCGGCTGTCTACGGGTGGCGACTCAAACGCGGGAATCGTGCCATCTACATTTAGAAATCGTCCCTCTTCCAATTCATCTGTAACACCGATTGCTGTGAGTGTTGTTCCGCATAGCGAAACTATAAAAGCAGTTTCACGCGAACTGTTCAAACAAACAAGATGCCCACCCATTTCTTCACAGCGTTGTTTGGCGACGTGCCAAGTGGCGGGTTCCTTGATCAAAGCATACGTATGTCCACCAAATTTGACGGTATCTTTCGGGCGAGGCTTTTTGGGCTGTTTTGATGAGGCGCTTTCAGGATCGGCTTCTAATTGGTCGATCCGGGCTTTGAACGACAGTGCTTTGTTGAAATCACCACTCTTGGTGATTTCGGTGAGGCGATCTTTGTAGGTTTTTAGTCGGAGAGCCGCTGCGTCGCGTTTGACTTTTGCCAGAGCTGCTTCGGCTTTGCTGACTTCGGAGGCGTACTTGTCTTCCGCAGCTTGCAGGACCGCAGGTTCAACGGCAGGCGTTGTCGGAGTTGTTTCCTGTGCGATCGCAATCGCGGCATTCGCGGCGAGGCAAATGATCAGAACGCTGCGAGTCATTGGTGATTCCTCATCTGTGCGAAGGACTGTTTTCAGATGCTGCAAACCGATTGGAACTCAAGTCACGAGCGATTAGATACTGAGGTCGCAGCGACTTCATACGTACGAGCTGGTGAAAATAGTTTATCGACTTCCGGCGCCTCAAGGCAATCTCCGCGTGTTGCCGTGATTGGTGATATTATGGTTGATGTCGATGTCGACTGCCGTTGCGAGCGGATCTGTCAGGAAGGTCCGTGGCCGGTTTTCTTGATCGAGCGAACTCGCAGCCGACTCGGCGGTGCCGGAAATGTCGCGGCGATGCTGAGGGCTCTGGAGTGCGAAGTAATCCTGCTGGGACTAGTGGGACGCGACGACTGCAATCAGGTTCCAAAGACAAATGTGGAAATCGGCTGGCGTCTGGTGGATGGGGCGACGACGAAGAAGACTCGCTTCTGGTACAAGGGCCGTCTGACGGGGCCTCGCGTTGACTATGACCAGACGGGCTGCCCCTCCCGTGATGACATCGATCATTTCATACAATCCATCGAACAGTTCGGACCCCAGGTGGTCGTTGTGGCTGATCATGGAAAGGGAGTGGTCACCGTCGACTTGATGCAGCAGTTGGGGGCCTTGAACATCCCAGTACTGGTTGATCCGATCCTGAAGACTCCCCTCCCCTTTCGTCCGGCGGCAATTGCCGGTGGCAATCATGAACTCGGTCCGGGGGCCAGACAGGCCAAAGTGGTGATCGAGAAGCGAGGCTCGGAGGGCCTGGCGTGGACCGCAGCACCACATGAGTTTGCACCGGTGGTTCTTGCCTCGACGTGTCGAAAGCTGGCCGATCCACTCGGCGCCGGAGACCAGTTCATTGCCAGCCTGGCGTATCAGCGTTGTCTGGGAAGCGACTGGCCGGAAGCGATCACCTGGGCCAACCAGGCGGCAGGGCTTCAATGTGAGCAACCCGGCTGCATCCCATTAGGGAAACACGAGATCGATGAAGTTATCCAAAGTAGCCATCACCGCTCCGCGTGATGTCAGCCGTTTCTCGTTTGAGGTCGATATTGGCAGCCTACCCAAAATGATCGCACTGGCTCGTCAATTCAAATTCAGAGGGCAGAACGATGTGGGGCAGAACGATAGAAGAAAACTGAATCTTGATTCTTCATCGTTCTGCCCAAAATCGTTCTGCCAACTATCTGGCCTGAATTGAAGAACGGACCCATTCGGAGCCTTCCCCGAATATCCGCATCAAATTGCGTGGATGCGTTTCCTACAGCGATTCCAGTAGCTCATTCATTTCGGCTGCGGCGTGGTCATCGCCGACACGGCGAGCCGTCTGGATGCCTGACCTTAATACTTGTCGTGCTCCCGCTTCGTCGCCCGTCTCGGCCAAAAGTTGGCCACGACGGAAAAACGCTGGAACGTGATCCGGGAACCGGTCGTTCATGTCAGCCAGGCGTTTCAGCCCGGCAGCTTGGTCTTCTTTAACGAGTTCCAGCGCATAGGCGTAATTCAGGAAAGGATCATTCGGCTCTGCGGCCAGCATTTCTTCCAACTTCAGACGTCGCGACACAATTCCACTTTCGAAGAGATTTTCTGGAGATCACACAATTCGGCGGCCGGTTTCGGAATTGTAACAAGGTGCTCCATCGGACGGCGGCAAAGATTGCGGAAACACCCTCAGCGGAACAACTCCAACGTCTCAATTCCTTCGTTTTGTCTCATTTGAAACACGCCTGTCCGCGCGACATCAGGGAATGTCTGGTTTCGTCCGGAAAATGAGAAATTTGGCGTCGTAGCACTGGCCAATCTTACCCAGATTTTCAAAAAGTTGGGTTGGGCAAACTATGCACTACCCAGCCGACCGGTTTCAAGGGGCTCACACCGAATCGACGATCCAAAGGCTTACCGGAGCTTGGATGGATTCTCTCCGCGACAGCGAAGGAATGTGGCAAACGCGAAGTCCGTACACCCTTTGATCGAACCAGAGCGGCCCACGAGTTCCCCATGACACAGTGCATAAGATTGTGGAGCGTCTTGATCCTGTTCGCAGGATACACGACAGTACAAGCCTCTGAGCGGGAAACGCTGGAGGTCTGTGCAGTTCGCCGGGCGCTACCATCGGTGGGAAATATCCACACCGAAAAAACAGCCGCCACCAATGCCCAGAACAATGTCTTTGCGACCTCGGAAAAGGGTCGTAAAGTCAACGGGATGGGGACTGGCATTGTCGTTGACGAACGCGGATACATGGTTACCAACTACCATGTGATCGCCGATGTCGACACGATTCGTGTCGATTTCCCCGACAAGAGCAGCTATGTCGCTCGACGCATCAGCGTTGATCGCGAAAATGACCTCGCTCTGATCAAGATCGAACCGCTCCATCCCCTCAAGGTGATGCCTTGCGGAGTTTCTACCGATCTGATGTTGTGCGAAAAAGTCATCGCGATCGGTAATGCTTTTGGATATCAAAGCACCGTGACCGTCGGATACATCAGTTCGCTCTCCCGTGATGTCGAAGCGAATGATACTCAGTTTTACCGCAACCTGATCCAGACCGATGCTGCGATCAACCCAGGCAACAGCGGCGGCCCGCTCATTAACCTTCTGGGTGAAGTGATCGGGATCAACGTTGCCATCCGAGCCGGTTCGAACAAGATTGGGTTCGCCATCCCGATCGACGACGCTCGTAAAGCGATCGCTCGGTTGATGAGTGTTGAGCAACTCGATCGTACCTATCACGGCCTGATTACCAAGGACGTGAAGTCGGCCACCAGCCGGATGCTGGTCGTCGATGGAGTTCACCCCGAAAGCCCGGCGGCGACCGCTGGTCTGAAAGCTGGCGATGTGATCGTCAAGGCGGGCCATCTGGAAGTGACCGATGCTGTGGACTGGGAACGAGCTTTCCTGGGCCGACCGGTTGGTGACAAGATTGAAATCAGCGTCAAGCGAAATGACAAGATGGAGTCGGTCTCGCTGGCTCTGGCAGCCTACACGGGTGGTCGAGTCTCAATTACTCCCGAAATCGCCATTGTCCCGAAGAGTCCGAATGCTGCAGAAGACGACCGTTACTGGCAACAGTTGGGTGTGAAGGTTTTGCAACTGCCTGCTGCTCAAAAGGCCCTCGTTGGTCCCAAGTATCGCGGTGGAATGCGAGTGAATGATGTGAAAGCCGATGGTCCGGCCGCTGCCAATGGAATTCAGAAGGGCGATATTCTGGTGGGCCTCGACAAATGGGAAACCCTGTCGTCCGACAATATGAGCTGGATTCTGAATCAACAGCAGCCTCAATTGACCGACGGTCAGGTCTCGATGAAATTCTTCGTGATCCGCGGTCAGGAGACTCGATATGGGTACCTTGCCGTGACACTGACGCCACGGGTCGCTCAAGGACCAAACTGAGTTCTCTCGACGTCTGAACTTCAAACCGCCCGGTATCACAAGTGATGCCGGGCGGTTTTTTCATTGGTACGATGATACATTGGGTCCCGAAGGTGCCAGAAAGTCGTGGTTCGCTCCGCGAACCAACGCGGCAACTCAATTATTCGCCATGTGTTAACTAAGATGCTTTTCGGTCAGAAAGTGTTGGTTCGCGGAGCGAACCACGACTATCGCCCAGAAACCCTCGTCGATGTAATTGGAAACTTTCCGTGGAACGCCCCGAGTTTGCTTTGATTGACTGGATCAGATCCCGCGTTGTTGATGGCGGGCCAGTTAAACTCGGCATCGGAGATGACGCGGCGATACTGCGGAGTGAATCAGATCGAGACTGGCTGGTTGCTACCGATATGCTGATGGAAGGTGTCGACTTCACCTTCCCGCCAGCCACGGCAGCTTTGGTCGGCCGTAAAGCCCTCGCAGTCAATTTGAGTGACATTGCGGCCATGGGTGGTCGCCCAACGGCTGCGTTCGTCTCTGTGGCATTGCCGATTGAGAAGGGTGTCGAATTTGCTCGTGAACTTCATGCGGGCCTGCTGGACCTCGCCGACCGGCATCATGTCGTCCTGGCAGGTGGAGACACCAACAGTTGGCACGGCCCGCTGGTCATCAACGTGGCTGTCGTTGGCGAACCCTGGGGGCCGCAATCGATCACTCGAGGTGGAGCGAAGCCGGGCGACTGGATCTTCGTCACCGGAACCCTGGGGGGAAGCATCAGCGGACACCATCTCACATTCGAACCGCGAATACTCGAAGCACAAGCGTTGACCAAAATGGTCAACGTGCACGCAATGATTGACATCAGCGACGGGCTGGCTGCAGATCTGCACCATATTCTCAAACAGAGTCAGGTTGGAGCAGTCTTGGAAGCGGGAGGCATCCCGATCAGTCAGGCGGCGCTCGAAGCGAACGACAATAAAAGTCCGCTTCAACACGCCCTGTCGGATGGTGAGGACTTTGAATTGATCTTCACGGTGTCGCCTGAGGAAGGGCGACGATTACTAACGACCTGGATTGAGTCGACCCCGATCAGTCACATCGGTCTGATCACGGCCGAGCCTGGTTGCTGGCTGAAAACGGGGGATCAACTGGAACCGCAGGCACCACTGGGCTGGAGTCATGCGCTGAATGAGGCTGGCGGTGATAACGACCGCCATTTGTGATCGCGCTGCCACCGTTTGGCGGCCGCCCATTTCTCGTTTGAGGTCGAAATTGTCAGCCCAGACAAAAAAGCACTGCTCGTCAATTCAAATTGAGTTGGGCAGAACGATGGAGGGCAGAACGATAGAAGACATAGGAATCAGATTCTTCATCGTTCTGCCCAGCTCTCTGATTCCATTAAGAAAGAGGAGACCTTCGGTCGGGCGTTTCGGCGGGGTCGGGAGACCCGCGGCGAACTCGCGTGATAACTACCAAATTTGACGTCGTGTCTCGTGACGATCGGCAGATGTGTGGATAAGATATCGCGTCAGGGGAGTGACGGTAGAAACTTGAGAACTGGAAACGGAAGTCAATATGCCTGCCTGGCCTGGCGGACCTTGTCTTGAGTGCGGTGTGGATATGCCGCCGAACATGATCCATTGTCGCGAATGTCGTGCATTACTGAATCCAGAACTTGAACGCGATAGCGTTGAAGTTCCCGTTTTTATTCCGCTTCAAGAGCTTGATGCCATGGTCGAGATCGAACCGATCGGAATGTTTGTGGGTTGCCCCAAATGTTCACAAGAGTTGAAGATCAACAAGAAATACCTGGGTCAGCGCGTCCAGTGCAAATTCTGCACGGCTGACTTCCGCCTCGATCCGACTCTTCCAACACTGGCCCAGGCGGATGTCTATTCCAAGTGCCCGCACTGCGAGCAGGAACTACGGTTCGCCCGAAAGTACATCGGTATCCGGGTCGCCTGCCGGTTCTGTGCTGGAAAAATTAACATTGTTGAAGGTGGTCGATAGTTCGAAATCCGGCCTGAATGGGCATTGAAATACTAGAGAACAGGTTTCACGAGTATTGAAGTGCTATTGCCTCTGTTTCTCTGTCTCTTCATTCAATCTGGCGAGTGAAGGCCAGCGATTCGCAAAGACGATTGAACCGATCACTGCAGCGAGCATTCCGCCAGACTGTGCACCCCAGATCGAGCCACCGACCCAGGCGTAGCACAGCATTGGCACTGTTTGTTCTGGAACACCGGCGAATGCTCGCACGTAGAACTCAGGGCTAAGTGTTGCCAATCCCATCGCAATCAGACCGCCAGCACACCAGCAACAATAGACGCCGCCAATCATCGGAATCAGTTGTCGAAGCGCCACCACGAACGGACAGCGCGCGTGTGAGACAATTCCGACGACCAGCGTAAAAACCAATGCGGCAATCATTCCGTAAATCAGTCCCTCCAGAATTCCCTGTGCAATCGCTGCACGCCAGATGTCTGCGACACCTTCCCAATACATGACCTGCCGGAAGTAGTGCGGGCTGACAGCCCCATTGATGGCATTCGTCGACGCTCCGATAACGGCACCTCCGGCCAGAGTTGCACCGGCAGTCATGACCAGGGCCATGGGATTGGGCGAGTCGTGCATGGTTGTCGGTGTTCCCGTTTACAGATGTCGTTTCCTGATTCGTGGCGACATTGTACTCCGCCACGGTTCCATCATTTTTCTGTGGAAAAGAACGGGAATAGCTTCTTCATTTCTGCTTCGTTGGGGCGGCGGCCGTATTCGCAGAGTTCGAATGCTTCGGCGTATTTCACGGACTTACCAGCCTCTTCACCGTACCAGCGAATCACATCGCTGCGATAGCGGTCGGCTTCAGCAGACTGACGTGCCTGCCAACGCTGCTTGAGCCATGCTTTGCGGCTAGCAACGTCAGCGGCCGGAGGAACGGTTCGAACAAATTCTTCGCTGCCACTGGCTCCCCCTTCGTAGACCTGCGACTCCAGTTCGTGCAGCGCTTCGACCTTCAGGTCCAGCACGTCATCGACAGAAACGACCATATCGGGCTTGAACGGATAGGGCTTTTGAAACCCGTCGCTGGAATACATGAAAACGGGATTTTTCTTCAGTGGAGGCGTATCAGGACAAAAGAACGGGACAGTCACCATGAATGCGGCGTCCTGGACGAGGATGCCGACGTATCGATGATCCGGGTGATAGTCCCAGGGGCGATGGGAAATCACGATATCAGCCTTCCATTCCCGAATCACCTTGGTGATCAGCCGCCGGTTTTCCAGTGTCGGTTCCAGTTCGCCGTCGTGAATGTCGAGGACTTGCGAGGTGACTCCCAGTTTCCTGGCGACCTTGGCCGATTCGGCGGCGCGACGGAGAGCCAGTGGTCCGCCAGCCATTTGCCAATGACCGATGTCGCCGTTTGTGACCGAACATAGCTTCACATGGTGCCCCAGCTTAGCCCACTTTGCTGCTGTCCCACCCGCTTTGAATTCGGCATCGTCTGGATGAGCTCCGAAGACAATGATCCGCAGTTTTCCATCGTCGACGGGAGCATCCGCCGCAAACGATGCCGGAATAGCAATCACGTTGATGGTGAGCAGAAGGAGCGAGGCTTTCAATACGTCGAATGATGGGAAACTGGTGTTGGGCATGTCTGATTTTCCGTCGGGGAATCGTTCGGAGTGAAACCGGAGTGAAATCGTACCGTAGTTGAACGCGAACCTGAAATGCACAGATTCGTCCCCCAATGTCAGAATGATCGTCGTCGATGATGGAATGATTTTCTCACGCTTGGTTGCCATGTTGCCGGATCCGCTACAAATTCCTGCATGGAAACACAGAGCCAGGAAAACTTCAGTTGGTTACGATGTCGAAGTCTTTTACGACGGAGACTGCCCGCTCTGCCTGCGTGAAATTAACATGCTGCGACGGAAGGATTCCAAAGGGAAGATTCAATTTACGAACATCGCGGACGCGGAATTTCACTCGCTGAACGTCGGCAAGACGTACGACGAATTAATGCTGCGAATCCACGGTCGCCTTCCGGACGGAACCTGGATCGAAGGGGTCGAAGTCTTTCGCCGCCTGTACAAGGCGGTTGGCTTCGGTCCACTCGTCGCGGTGACTCGCCTGCCGATCATTTCGCAGGTCATGGATCTTGGATATGTCCTGTTTGCTCGAAACAGGTTGCGACTGACGGGACGCTGCCAGGCGGGTACGTGCGATATCAAGTCGAAAACAGGTACGGGTGAATGATGCCACCGCGAAGAAATCTTGAACACGATTTGCCCGCGATCGACGACGGGCATCCAAGTCACATCGCCTGATGCAACGGTGTTCTGACTGTTGAAAGGTTTCTTCTCGACACGTCATCGATTGACCGCGAAGCAGGTCGCCCTTCAGGACGATATCGACCGTCACTCCGCTTGATGCTAGACTTCCCTCGATTCCGGGAATGGAAATCGGCCGGGAGTTATTTCAGCAAAGGCGTGCAATCGAATGGGCGATACGATTCGAGTTTTGATACTGGCGGTTGTCCAGGGAATCGCGGAGTTTCTGCCAGTCAGTTCCTCGGGGCATCTGGTGATCATCAACGAAATCCTGAAACGACTTCAGGGGGGTGACATTCCCGACGAAGGAATGACACTCAATATCGTTCTGCACCTCGGGACTCTCGGTTCCATCATCGTCGTCTATTTTCGGCGACTGCAGCGGGTCTTGATTGAGATGGACTGGCGATTGTGTTCCGCCATCGTGCTCGCATCGGTTCCGGCAGCGATTGTCGGGATTGGATTCAAAGATCAACTCGAACCTTTATTTGCATCACCCGCGGTCGCTGGTTTCGGGCTATTGATCACGGCCTCGCTATTGATTCTCGGGCAGCGTTTGCAGTCGGGACGATTTACAGATCGGCAGCTTCCGTGGCCAGTGGCCTTCGTCGTCGGCTGCTTTCAGGCGGTTGCATTGGTCCCCGGGATTTCACGTTCCGGAAGTACAATTTCAGGGGGGTTACTCAGCGGCATGGAGCGTGAGTCGGCGGCGACGTTTTCGTTCCTGATCGCGATTCCGGCAATCGGAGGAGCGGCTTTCCTGGACATGCTGAAATTTCTGAAGCCGGGTGCGATCGAAACCATAAAACTGCCGATTCCAACTTTGCTGATGGGAATGATCGTCTCATTCATCGTGGGGATCTTCGCGCTGCGGTTACTGATCCAACTGATCTCGCGACAACGGTTGCACTGGTTCGGGTATTACTGCCTGGGGATGGGTATTGCAGTCCTGGTCTGGCAGGGTTGCGAGGGAAAGCTGTTCGGTTAGGTGAAGGCGCTCCGCACATGGGGGTACAGGCGTTCGATTCACTCTTCGTTAGTAGCGACGAACTTCGCCAGTTCTGTCACCACCCACCTTCGAGCTTGCTGCCTTAATGGGAGCGGAGCACTACCCCATCCAAACGACCCGCATACTGCAAAAGCCCGTTTCCAAAAGCGTGAACTCGGTGGCTAAAACGGCCAGGGGAGCAGCAATGCGTGATGTTGAAATAACACCGCTCGTCCGGCGGCGCCGACTGCTGGTGTGAAGAACAGCAAGAACACATAGAATCCCAGCAACGGCCACAAGACGATGTTGGACAGCATCCGGAGGGTCAGCCAGGTCTTCCGCTCCTTTTTTCGAGCCTGCGAGTAGGCCCATCCGACGAAGATTCGTGCGGGGTAAATGCTGATGATGAATAGCGGTGTCAGCAGCCAGCGCATGTCCTGGGGGGTTTCAAACAGTTTGAACAGATACAACGGCAACGCCAATGCATACATCGCGACGACCGACAACAGGAAGACGATCGGTGTCCGTCGGTATAGTCCACGTATGGTCGTCAATTGAAACATCGCACCAATGCGCTGTTCTGCTGCGAAGTGGGCCTGCAGAAACGGGACCCAGCTCAGCACGCAGACGAGGGTCACGCCGCCAAAAATCGTTAAGATCGCCTGCCCCGGTTTCGAAGTATCCTGAAGCGCCCCGAATAACGCTGTGGGAACGAACAGCCATGCGAACGCTCCGAAGAATCCGCGAAGTCCCAGCCAGAAGTGGTGCCTGAGTCGTAATGCGGCGATGAATTCGCGGACTGCGGTTGCGGCCAGGTCTGCGTAATCTCCACGCATCAATTGGCGAACCAGCCACAATCCATTCAGGGGTGTTGGCCAGAAGAACAGCCTGAGTCGCCCGCCGCGCGCGATCGCCAGAACGATATGAATGGCAACGCCAGCAGAGATGATGGTCAAGGCGATCTGCCAACCAATGGCCACTCGAGATCCCGGTGCAATCAACTCCGCGTCGCCTGCCGCGTCTGCGACCAGTCGGACGAACCAGCACCAGAACCAGACGCCAAACGCAATTCCACCGAGCTTGGGAGCTAATGGGAGTAGTGGCATCGCGTACCGCAGTTTACCTGTCCGAGCGACTCGCCCTTCCGCTTCCAGCATAAAGCCCAGCGCCAGAAAGTTAACTACCGGAATTGCCGCCAGAAAGGCGAGCATGGCAAACAGGCTGACGATACCGAACAGTACTTCGAAGACCCAGTAGCCCGCCTTGAGCGGGTGTCGCAGCAGATGCGGAAATGGAGGGAGCGAATCGAACGAAAAGTAGGTCTCGTCGGTGCGAGCAAGTGTGCCAGACGCATCTTCAATAGAACCTGTTTCCGGGACTGGCGAGAACTCTGGCGTGAATTCCGCGAATTCAATCGGCAGGGGTTTGGAATGCTCCAAACCATTAGTCGAATTTGCGGTTGCGACGGGGCGCCGACTCACGGTGATCCCTTCCGGGTGGGTGAACGAACCGAACCACTGGCAACGCAGGTTCCGCCAAGAATACCCCGGTTTACGCCTGCTGGTTTCGGAAATGTCGTTCAGTCACAGGACACGGGGCGCGCCGCATTTCACCGGGTGATTGTCGTAGAAAAAGTCGGCGCCGTGACGCCGCTTCAACAGGAAATCAGGCTTCTACGAAGACGACGACACCGGTAATGTTATCTTTTGAGCCGCCGTCCGTTGCCGCTTGTACGATCGCTTCCGCGGTCTTTTGTGGATCTGTCCCTTCCGACAGAATCCTGGCGATGACCGGATCGTCCGCCCCGCCTGTCACACCATCGGAACAGAGCAGGAATTTGTCTCCGACGCGCGGCTGAACCTGCGTTGGAGTTGTCCCCTGCCCCCCTTCTTTGCACCCCAGAAATCGATAGAGGACATTCTTGAAGCGATGGTTCGCGGCTTCTTCGGGGGTGAGGGTGCCGGCATCCAGCAGAGCTTGGGTGAGCGAGTGATCCGTCGTCAATTGTTCGAGTTTGCCATCACGTAACAGGTAGACACGGCTGTCGCCAACGCCACCCGCGAACATGGTCCCGGCAACCTGAATCAGGAACACGATCGTGGTTCCCATATTCTTCAGCTTCGAATCCAGTTCCCCCAGTGCCATGATTTCGTAATTGGCCTGGTTTACGGAGTCATCAATAGCCTTGATGGCCTGTTCAACACTGGTACGGTTGTAGTCGATCAACTGCAGCTTCTGCGGGACAATTTCCATCGCCAGACTGCTGGCGCGTTCACCCGCCGACTGTCCTCCCATGCCATCTGCGACAAGGAAGAAGCGCTGTTGAGGATCCACGAAACACGCGTCCTCGTTGTTGTCGCGTTTGCCGACGATACTGAGATGTCCGACTCGCAACTTCATGGTGCGTTACCGACGCCGTTGAAAAACCTGATTGTCGCTCGTGTTCGCATGGCGGAAAACATTTCCACTCTGGGATAGAGAACTCGAGAGCTGTTTCGAACTACGTTAAGTTTACGGAGAGACTGTTGAAATGAAAATCTGACGGGGCTGAAAACTTACGTCCCGTCACATTGTCGGACACAATGCCTCTACCAAGTTTGTGACTCCTAGCGTTTTCGCCGAGATTAACAGTTCTCCGGCCTCAAAACCCGCACTCTGCCCCAACAATACGGCCTGAGCTTCGACCCAACTGAAGACTCGCTGCTTTCCAGCAGGAAATTGCGTGCGATAAGCCCTGATCGCCTCCAGTTTGATCGGCAGAGTGGCAGAGATGTCTGTCACGAATCGGCTGCTTCCCGGCAAAACATCCAGATTCGTTAATCCAAGTGGGTACCAGAGTTGCGATTGGATCGTATGTGCGGGTAATCCCGAAAATTCGTCGTCCCACTTTGTCAGTCGGCTGTAAAAGACCGCAGCGTCGGTGATTTGCATGGCCTGCCAGTGATCTGGCGATGCCATCGGAGTCTTGTCGGCGATTCCCAGCACAATCCTGGGACGCCAGAGTCGAAAGATTCGGGCGAGTGCCACACGAGCAGAAAATGAATCGAACAGGCACCGGTTCGGGAGCGTCAACGTCTGGCGTTCGTGCACGCCGAGAATCTTTGCGGCTTCACGCGATTCCGCCAGTCGTTCATCGACACCTGGGCTTCCCGGCGTTGGTTCGCCGTTCGTCAGATCGACGATTCCAACTCGGTACCCCTGCTGAGCCAGGCGTGCCAAGGTCCCTCCGACGGCGATTTCGACATCGTCAGGATGAGCCCCCACAGCCACAACATCAAATGCTGGCGGAAAATCTACTGACACTGGAGTCCTTCGAGTTCGAAAGGTTGAAGGCGAGAGCCGTTCCGAACCCTGTCGAACTCAATCACGGGTCCAGCAACGTCGGATCAATTTCGGCCGCGCGTTCACGCCACCAGGTTCCTGCCTTTTCATAATCCCATTCGCCTGCATTGGCACAGGCTGACAGGGCTTCGGCCATTTCCCGTGCTGAACTGTATCGATCGCTTGGTTCTTTTGACACGCATTGCAACACGACCGCTTCCAGGTCTTCGGGAATCGAAGGATTCCACTTTCGTGGAGGCGTCACAGGTTCTTTCGCATGGGCAACCATCACCCGCCAGGCAGAATCTCCTTCAAACGGAGGACGGCCCGTCAGCAGGTAATAGCCAACTCCACCGAGTGAATAGATGTCGGAGCGGGCATCAAGCTTCATGCCGATGGCTTGTTCGGGCGACATGTAGAGTGGCGATCCGGCGAAAGGGGTTGTGGCCCCGGGGCCCAGCATGCTCAGGAAGTTGTCCCCTTCACCCCGGAGCAGGACCAGGCCGAAGTCGAACAGTTTTGTCACGTCAAACACGCCACCTCGCTTGGCAGCGAAGATATTGGCGGGTTTTAAGTCTCGATGAATCAGGCCGTGGTTATGAGCTTCCTGCAGTGCCCAGCAGGTTTGAGCCAGAAAATGGATGGTTCGAGCGGGTGATTGCGGTCCGTAGCGCTTGACCAGGTCTGCGAGGCTCAATCCCCGCATGTATTCCATGACGTAATAGAAAGTTCCGTCTTCGGTATGCCCGTAGTCGAAAATTTCGATGGTATTCCAGTGCGACAGGCGTGCGGTCGTCTGCACTTCACGCTCGAAGCGAGCCAGTGCTGCCCGGTCGGCGATCTGGCCGGGGCGAATCACCTTGATTGCACAGGGACGCTTCAGCAATTGATGTTCACCCAGATGAACCTGCCCCATTCCCCCCTGTCCAAGTTCCCGTTTCAGGTGATAACGTCCCAGTTGACGTGCTCGATTGGCTTCACGTCGCAAGGTGGAAATCGTGTACGAACCGTACGTTGCAATCACTCCAGTCAGAATCAATGCGAAGCCTGCTTCTGCAGCACGAATGGCGTCAATGGTTTCCGCCACTGATGCAAACTGGCTCCGTGAAAACAGCAGGACTGCGACGGACGCTACGACAGGAGGCAGCATCATGACGGCGGTCCTCCGCCAGCCATTTGGCATCAGCATCCCATACGTCAACATCATCACGGCCAGTCCAAGTGTTCCCGAGAAGATCACCGTAACTTGCTGTGCCGCGTCTTCCGCAAGTGCCGCGTGCTGCAGGAAGTAGATCTCCAGAAAAACAACAAGTGTGCAGAGTGGTCCGAAGAGAGATAACTCCAGTCGGCGGAGTTCGCGAGTCGTCAGTCGATGCGGAGTGACGAGCAGACCAAGCACGCCGACAGTAATGATCAATGCCACACTGCGCACGATCAGGACGACAGGCTCGTCGCTAAAGAGCGACCGCAGGAAGAATGCGGTCATGCAGATCAGGCTGATGATCGAAGCCGTTTGCAAGCGTGCTCGCAGCAATGCCTGTTCAGCATCCTGCTGCATCGCGACCCCGTCATCAATGGACCGCATCGGGGCGGCTTCACTGACTTTGGGGGGAATATTGTTTCCGATGGCATCCAGAACGGACGATGCGTCGGACGGGTTCGGCGTCAGCCCCGTTGCGGACGACGCTTCCCGTTTTTGATCGACTTTAGTGACGATCACGGTCAGCTCGAGCGACTCGGGTTCGGGCGGCGTTAATATATTCGCCAACATGACGTTCTCTGCCGACCTGGAATTCCGAAACCAATCACGGGAAGTAACGCGTGATGGCTCAACGGACCGGTTTCTCCCTCGTAGCAGTCGTCTGCCTGGAAGTTTGCACCGGATCTGTGAAGTCACCAAAAGATATCTAGCATCGGTTTTGCTGGCACGCATGAATTTCGGGGATCGTTGCGGAACGCCACGGCAATCGAATTGCCGTACGTCTCAGTTACGGCAGGATCGGAACCGCGCGCTTAGTCCTCGCAGCACTGAGTTTCCGCTCATTCGGCCCTGCTCGACCGCGAAGACAAAGAAAAAATGATTGCAGAAAACAAAGTCTGCAAGTTTCCGGGCAAACCTTCGACGGCGCGCGTAGCCGGGGGGAGAACGGGTAGAACGCAGGTGGAATTGCGACCTGCAGGGTGGAGAGCGATCATTAATCGGAGTTGATCGCTATCGCCGGGCGTACGGTTGGGAAAAATGTGTGTCGGATTCCCGTTCTCGAACGACCGGCCCGTTGGGCCTCAGAAAACTCATTTCAATGTGACTGATTCCCGGCCCGAAGGGGCCCGAAGGGGCCGGGCTGGGTGAACGGATGGCCCCTTGGGCCGGAATCCAGAAGAGGAGTGCCTTTTCGAACCTCTGGGCCTCCACCGCAAAGCCTAGTTCAGCCCCGGCCACCGGTGGCGCATCGGCTTTGCGAAAGCCTCCGAATATCGCCTTTTGCGGAAATTGGTTCACGGTGTTGGCGGCCACCCAGCCGTGAACATAAACCGTGACACGGTCTTACCTGAAATCAGGCGATTCCCGGTACGGGGAACGTCTTGCAAAATTCACGGATTTCGCCCTGAACTCGAACTGCCACCGATTCGTCTTCTGGGGCTCGCAGGATTGCCAGAATCCATTGGCCGACCTTCTTCATTTCGTCTTGCTTCATTCCGCGTGTGGTGAGTGCCGCAGTTCCGACTCGAATCCCGCTGGGGTCCATCGCCTTCCGCTGGTCAAACGGGATCATGTTCTTGTTGACGGTGATTCCCGCATGATCCAAAGCCTTTTCGGCGATTTTTCCGGTCAATCCGATCGGAGTGACATCGCACAGCATCAGATGATTGTCCGTTCCGCCACTAGCCAGTTTTATGCCACCTGCCATGAGCGTCTCAGCCAGCGTTCTTGCGTTGGCGACGATTTGCTTTGCATAGTCTTTGTACGAGGGTTGCATTGCTTCGAGGAAGCAGACGGCCTTTCCGGCGATGACATGAACCAAAGGCCCCCCCTGCATTCCGGGGAAAACCGACCTGTCTAAATCTTTGCCATACTCTTCGCGGCAGAGTACGAAACCGGATCGAGGCCCGCGCAGCGTCTTGTGTGACGTACTCGTCACGAAGTCGGCAACGGGAACTGGGCTGTTATGGATCCCTGCGGCGACCAGACCCGAGTAATGTGCCATGTCGACCATCAATTTCGCGCCGACTTCACGGGCGATGTCGGCGAACTTGGCATGGTCGATCTCACGCGGATAGGCACTCGCACCGGCAACAATCAGTTTTGGCTTGTGTTCTTTGGCCAGACGGGCGACTTCGTCGAAGTCAATGCGATGGTCGGATTCCCGAACTCCATATGGAATCGGACGATAGAGCTGTCCAGAAAAGTTGAGCGGGTGTCCGTGCGTCAGATGGCCACCGTGAGCCAGATTCATTGCCAGGTAAGTATCACCCGGTTTCAGCAGCGTCAGGTAGACGGACATGTTGGCTTGTGAGCCAGCATGAGGCTGCACGTTGGCGTGCTGGGCTCCGAAAAGCTCTTTTGCCCTTTCAATCGCCAGCGTCTCAATCTGGTCGACGAATTCACAGCCGCCGTAGTAGCGGCGTCCGGGATAACCTTCCGCATACTTGTTTGTCAGCACCGTTCCCGCCGCTTCCATGACTGCGGCAGAGGTGTAATTCTCGGAAGCGATCAGTTCGAGACCGTCGTGCTGCCGGGTCCGTTCGAGTTGGATGGACTGCCAGAGAGCGGGATCGGCGGATTGCAGGGGGGACATTTCGTTAAAACTCCAGGTTCTCAGTTTCAATCCGCAGTTTGCGAATTAAATGCTCCAGCGGACGCAACTCCGCATTCGGAATTAACTTCGGGTGGAAGTCCTTAACTGGCCCGGCACGTGCCGGTGACCGGTTTAAGGATTCAACCGGACATTTTATTCGGTCCGGCTCGTTGTGATTCGTTTTCAACCCGGAATCCTGACGCACACAGAGGGACAGAATCACGGGGGCATGTTTATAATCTCGCGCCTTGCGTCCCGCCACTCCCAGACACTCATCAGTGATGACTGACACGACTGTACCCCCCTCCCCGTTGCAAAGCTCACCGATCCTTCAGGGCGAACGAATCGCCTTTACAGGGACGCTCGCATCGATGACTCATCGTCAGGCGATGGACCTCGTTGAGCGACATGGTGGCCAGTCGTCTCAGCACGTCAGCCATCAAACAACCCTGCTCGTTGTCGGAGAAGAAGGCTGGCCACTCGAAGCCGATGGAAGAATCTCTGTCAAACTGGACCAGGCTCGCCAGCTTCATGACAAGGGGGAACCCGTCCGAATTGTCTCGGAGTCGGAATGGCTGACGCTGCTGAACGTGGAACCGCAAGAACGTCGACAGCAACAGTTGTACACGCCTGCGATGCTCAGCCAGTTGCTGAACATTTCTGTCCATGAGATTCGCCGTTGGGAACGAGCTGGCTTGATTCGACCGGCGAAGAAAGTCTTTCGGCTGTCGTATTTTGATTTTCAGGAAGTGACAGGAGCCCGGCGACTGTACGACCTGGCTCAATCTGGCGTCAAACTTGATGAACTGGTCACGGGACTGGAACGTCTGCGGACAATTCTTCCCAACGTCGATCGGCCACTGGCACAGCTTGAAGTTCTCGTTCGAGGTAGCCATCTGGTCTATCGAGATGCCGCTGGACTGGTAGAACCGACAACCGGGCAGCGCGTTTTTGATTTCGATCCCCCCTCCCGTTCGCCCGACGAACCGGCGACGATCTCGATTCATGCACCGGACAGTCCGTCCGAGTCTGGCGATGGAAATCCGCTGAATCGACCTGAATGGACCGCAGCCGATTGGTTCCGCGAAGGTTGTCGATTGGCGGAGGAAAACGAAGTCGACGCCGCGATCGAAGCCTTTCGACTGGCGCTGATTGACGATCCCCTGAATCCCGCTCACCATTTTCATCTGGGAGACGTGCTCTACCGACAGGGGCATCCAGACGCGGCGATTGAGCGGTTCTACATGACCGTGGAACTGGACCACAATTTTCTGGAAGCCTGGACGCAGCTTGGCTGTCTGCTGGACGAAACGGGGCAAATCCGAGGTGCCTTGGAAGCCTTTCGAGTCGCTCTGGACCTGCATGCCGACTACCCGGATGCTCACTATCATCTGGCAGATTTGCTGGAAAGAACTGACCGTAAAGAGGAAGCGGCCGAGCATTGGCGCTGCTACTTGAAATTCGACCAACGCGGTCCGTGGGCTGAAGTCGCCCGCCAACGGTTAGATTCTTTCAACTCGTGATGGACGTATGATTGGGCGGGCCGACCAGAGCGGCAGTTGCTGCCACGGCTACCGGTTTTTTTCGGTGTAGGGTGGGACCAGCTCGCTTCGAGCGCCGGCCCACCATTCGGAAACGTCGATGGTGGGCCTGCGCGGCGAAGCGCCACTGGTCCCACCCTACATCCTGCTCAGGTTCAAAAAGTTATCCGCCCTCAGTGATGGGCGACATCGGCAGCGCCAACACCCGATTGAGGGTCATGGCTGTCTGTCGTGTTTCTGAGCATCCAGATGCAGACACCAGACATCAGGAAGAACGAAATCAGGAACACAGCAGCCAGCAATTTACCGATGGCCTGACCTGCAGTCTGATCGTCGGCGACGAACATCTCCAGTTCGACCTTTTCGAACCGTTCACCGGTTTCTGGAACCGCATGGCCATGTTCTGCATGCCCGTGATCCGCCGTTGCTGCGCCGTGTGTATCCATGAACCAAGACTCTCCAGTACCGAATGACCAATCCGCGAGACGACCATCCAATCATCGTCCGCGAACCCCATTCTGAACGGAACAACCGTCGCTGTCGAGTCTTGATCAGTTCGGTTGGGCCCGGAAATGGAGTGTTTTCTAAGAAATGAGAATCTGATGTCGGTCGTTGGGTGGCCTCGGTTGGCTGCTTTCAGCCTGCCGAGGTTACGAAGTCACAGGAAGTTTCGAAAGCACGAAACAGGTAAACCTCTCGTCGCGTTGCGACCCAGGTAGGCCGAGTACGGCGAACCTGGGCCACCCAGCGTCAGGCCTGAGACCACACCACGCAAACGGAGATACCGATTGGAATGTTTTACGAAAATCGAGGATTGCCCAATCGAGAGGACGTCAGTACTCCAGTCATTTTAGTCAGAATGGGAAGCCAAGACCAGTTGTTTCGGGTTACCTGACCAAATACCGGAAGTTGGATATCACTTTGCCCCTCTTCCCGCAAATCGCGACCTCGCCCTCTTTAGGAATGTCGTCATTGGAATTCAATGCAAAATCAAGTGTGACGCCTGTCGAATTCCAAACTCCGCCCCGTGCTTCGGGGGTCTTCCCGTTCAACGTAATGTACAGTCCGTCCCACAACGGATCATCATCCACATTCTTCCCTGCTGGGTATTCAAGTCGCACACAAACCCTCAAGCCTGCGACTCCCTTTCGCATTATCGCAAACGATTCGTAATTCTCATAAATCGTCTCGGTCCATGCTTCCTTTGGTTTGACGCGTTCGTCCTTGGCACGTTCAAGTGCCGTCAGCTCAAGTTCATGTAGAAAGACACCGCGTCGCCTGGCAGAGCGAGACGATTCCGAAGGGCGGCTGAACTTATCTTTTTCCATGGCAAAACAACACATTAGTCCCAAGGAAACGACTGCTCCAACGACAATGATCGTGAAGAACCTTCGTCGATCTCGTCGCGGTCTGGCATCGACATTTTTCGTCATATCTCGCTTCACTCCTTCGGCCGTGACGTGCGCGACGCGCTATCGCCAATAGCTCCGCTGAAATCCGTCTTTCCTTGATTTGCCTTGTCGGTGGACGTAGGCATCCAGTATTTTATCGGGTTCTCCCCGGCTGCTCTTGCCGTTGCAAATGCGTTGTCGCCGCAATTCCTCCAAAAAATATTATACGTGTATTTCTTCCACTTTTTAGCCTCATTCTTCGCCACTATGTCCTGTTGCGATGTGGTATCCCAACCGTAATAGTTGTCATAGCCAATTGACTTGGCATAGTCCATTGCTTGGGTAACCGTTCACACCCCGAACTCGAGAATCGATCTTCGCGCACTTCGAGGAAT
>JBAWWJ010000151.1:0-20218 GCA_037146815.1 Planctomycetota bacterium | reverse complement strand
CGCGCCAATAATCGCTACAAATCCGCAACGGAACTCGCTTGTTTAAGGTCTAGAAAAGACCATGCAGTGGTCCGCCGCGTGCGGCCAGTTCGTCAACTCGTCGAGTCACAGCCGGGTCTTCGATCAATGGGGGTGCGTGGTGGGGTTTGATTCGTGCATCGATCACCAGCGGGCCGGTACAGCCCCAGTGCTTCTGGTCGACGAACGCACCGATACCATCGATGTCTGCTGCGGGATTCGAACGTGTGAAGATGACCCACAGCAAGTTGTTTAAGGTCTTCGCCGCGAATTCGCTGTCGTCGACGAGGACGGTCATCGGAAACCCGTGTTCGTTCAGGTTGCCGATCGATCCGCGAGTCAGTTCGCTTCCAACTTGCACCACGGATGTGGCAGATTTCTCAACGACGAGGATTCCTGGCAGGGCGACCCGAGGATTCCGGTAGCCGTCAGGAAAGTGCCAGTCGCCTGGAATCTCAGTTCCGAGATTCCGGCGTTTGGGTCCGGCCGCTGCGATGACAAGTTTTGACCCTTGATTGAATCCGCTGCCTGAATAATCGAGTGTGTCAATTGTTGTCCGCGTCTGGAAGTGCAGATCATTTTGCCAGTCCACTCGTTCGAGCAAATGCCGTAAGAAGGCTGGGATGTCGTGAATGTCCAGATCCGGGTTGTCTTCGCCCGCGACGATCAGCAGGTACTTTGCCAGTGACAACTGGCCCTGCCCCAGGATCGCATTGGCGGTTGTCAGCAGTTCTTGAGGCGACCGCTTTGCGGCGTAGGGAACATAACGCTCACTGCCAATTGCCAGCAGCAGGGGATGGACTCCAGCAGCATCAACGGCGTGAATTGCTTTGACCCCGGCAATCACGGTCGGAATGATTGGCCCGGTGATTTCATGGATGATCTCTCCGAATGACGTGTCTTCCTGCGGAGGACGTCCGACCACTGTAAACGGCCAGATCGCATCCCGCCGATGGTAGACATGCTCAATCTCCAGAAAGGGAAACTGGTGCTGCAGGCTGTAATAGCCCAGGTGATCGCCAAACGGTCCTTCGAGTTTAGTACGACTAGGGTCGATCGTCCCTGAAATGCAGAAGTCGGCATCCGCGTAGATCGGCAAGTCTCGCTGGCCGTCGCTGGTTCGTGGGACAACCATTCGGACGGGTCTTCGTCCCAGTGCGGCAGCAAACAGCAGTTCTGACAATCCTTCCGGCAATGGCATCACTGCAGACAGGGTCAACGCCGGAGGCCCCCCGACAAAAATATTGACGGGTAACTTCTCACCTCGTCGAATAGCCGCTGCATGGTGAACGCCAATACTGCGATGGATCTGGTAATGCAGCCCCACTTCGCGGTTGGGAAGGTAATCATTCCCGCTCAATTGGACACGGTACATTCCCAAATTCGAGTTCTTGAAACCGGGGTGATCAGGGTGTTCCGTGTAGACCTGGGGCAACGTGACAAATGCTCCGCCGTCCCTGGGCCAACTCTTCAGTTGAGGCAACTGGTCGAGAGTCGTTTCACACTCCATCACGGGGCCGGTGCGGGCTCGTCGGATCCACATGGACCACAAGGTACGAGGCAGTCCCAGATACCGCAGCGGATGTTTGGCGAGTTCGCCCGGGTCGATTTTCAGTTCCACCAGTCGGCGAACCGCCTCAAGGGAATCTCGAAACAGGAATCGCGTTCGATCGATGGTCCCGAACAGATTCGAGACCATCGGAAAGCGACATCCCTTCACGTTTGTGAAGAGAAGTGCGGGGCCACCTGCTGCGTAGACCCGGCGCTGGATTTCGGCAGCTTCCAGATTGGGATCAATCTCGGCTTCGATCCGAATCAGATGCCGATGCCGCTCAAGATCGCGGACACATTCCTGAAGACTGCGGTAACCCATAAGAAGCTAAGTCACATTTCCAACAACGGACAGATTTTCGCGATGCTGTAACGGTAAGGAGTTGATCGATTTTAGCAGCAATGACCACTCGCGGGTAACATTTCGATCAGGCCCGTTCCAATGCCGCCAGGAGCGAAGAGGAGAGGGGCGTGGTGGGAGACGTCAGGATACCCTCGCCGAACAAGAAGCACATACCACGAGCGACCGGTGGAAGCTGAATTCCGAAGAATAGAAACGCAGTCACGCAGGGAAAAGCATCCAAAATCGATTCCTCTGCGACCCTGCGCCCTTGCGTCTCTACGTTACCTTCTTTTTTCTGACGCTCGCTCAATCCGCGATCTGCAAATCTGGAAACGCAGAGGCCGCGGAGATCGCTGAGCAAAGGCTGGAGAAGGTGACTGCTACAGCCTTTCGCCTCAGCGTTCTCTGCGTTTCTTAAGCAATTTTATAAACGCAAAGAAGTGGGGCAGAACGATGGAGGGCAGGATGATCGAAGAAATCAGAGTCATGATTCTTCATCGTTCTGCCCCACATCGTTCTGCCAAAGTCTGGCTTTCATGAAAGTAAAGAGGAGACCTGCGGTCGGAGGGCGGCGGGGTCAGGAGACCCGCGCCGAGCAGCCGAACATGCCGCCATTATTCCACGGGGGGCTGCCAGTCTCCCCAATGCGACAGGTAGTGCGCATAAACCGGAACCGCAGCACTCTGTTCCTCCAGCCACTTCTTGGTGCTTGCGACGAGTTCATGCTCGGTTTCCAGAGTAATCTTCCCCAGCAGGACTCGAGTTCTCAGGAAGACGAAATATGTGTCGAGGACATCGCAACGGCAATAGTCATTGATTGCCACGGATTCGCCGCGATCATACATATCCTGCACCTGCGATCCATCGACCCCGGCCTTGCCCGGCTTGCCGATCAGATTTGCCAGCAGGTTCAATCCGCCACTCAATCGAGCCGCCCCGAAATTGGAAATCAGATCGAACAGGTCCAGGTGTGTTTCTGAGTTGTAACGATTTCGTGCCTGTTCGTACGACCGGGCTTCCATATTGAACCAGGCTGGAACCGAGTATCCATAGCGATAGGCAGCCAGTTCAAGTACCGGTAAGTCATATCCACGACCGTTGAAACTGACCAATGTCGGTCGACCGTAGTGATTCCAGCCCTGCCAGAAGTTCTTGGCGATGACGTGCGGCCGGAACTGGGGTGAATCGAGAACGACCAGATCAATCAGCCGATATTCCGCATCAACTTTGGCAACCGCGACCGAAATCGGCAACATGAATGTCACGGGGAAGACGTCTTTGCCGGTGTCGGCCAGCAGTTCGCTTCGATAGCGAGCAATGGCTTCCGCAGGTGGTAATCGCTCCTTGGGATACCTCACTTTTGAAACAAGTGCCCCGTCGGCAATGGCCTCGATATCGAAGACCAGATACTGCACCTGCGATTTGCGATCGGTGTTAGACATGAGAATTCTTCTGTCAGAACCAGACATGGCGTGGGAAGTGGTGGCACCACTGCGTAAGATAGCCTGCACGAGATCGGCAAGAAACAGTGACAGGCGAAATGCCGGGTCTGTCGAGTCGAATGACCAAGGACCGTTTTCACAGATTTGTTTGAAAGAAACGTTGTGACAGCTTCGAATCAGGATCAGGCGCCGATTACGTTGGATCAATTTCTGAAAATTACGGGACTGGTCGGAACTGGAGGACAAGCGAAGATCGCGATCCAGGAAGGCTATGTCACGGTCAACGGTGAACTGGAAACCCGACGGCGCCGTAAGCTGGCGATCGGTGATGTGATCGTCATCGATAATCAGCATCGATTCGTATTGACCGAAGAAATGATTCGCCGCCCAGAAACTTTCGATTGATTTATTGCAGTTCGGGGACTGAAACAAATGATCGATGCCCCATCATCATCATTCCCCTGCTTCCCATAATTGCCATTCGACCCACCCCGTCATTCGTAAATCACTCTCCCATGATTCATCGCAGTCTGGATTCGATTTTTGATCCAACGACCATTGCTGTGGTCGGGGCCAGCGATCAACCGCACTCTGTCGGCGGAGCCGTTTTCCAGAATCTGCGAAATTCCCCGTTTCGCGAACGACTCTTCGCAGTGAATCGCAAACATCCGGTGGTCGCCGGTGTCAGTGCTTTTCCCTCGTTAGCGTCATTGCCGGAAGTCCCCGACCTGGTGGTGGTCTGTACGCCCGCTCCGACCGTTCCGGGTTTGGCGCGAGAGTTTGGCCAACTGGGTGGTCGCGGGATGATCGTGATTTCGGCGGGGTTTCGAGAAGCGGGTCCCGCCGGTCGACTGATCGAAGAAGAACTCAAATCTGTTCGCAACGAATTTCCAGACCTGCGCATGATCGGCCCCAATTGCCTGGGAGCCCTTCGTCCTGCCAATGGACTGAACGCCAGCTTCTCACCGGTGATGGCTCTGCCAGGGGGTCTGGCCTTTTTGTCACAATCAGGGGCGCTGGTGACAGGGATTCTCGATTGGTCTGTGGAACGCAAAGTTGGTTTCTCGGCCTGTGTCTCCACCGGCAACATGCTGGATGTCGGGATGGGAGATCTGATCGATTACTTTGCGGCTGATGACCAGACACAGGCACTGTTGCTTTATATCGAAGGTCTCGACGATCCGCGACATTTCATGGCGGCGGCACGAGCCTGTACTCGCAAGAAACCGGTTCTTGCCTATAAATCCGGACGATTTGCTGAGTCGTCACAGGCGGCAGCGTCGCACACAGGAGCGATCGCTAGTCGGGATGATGTTTACAATTCGGCTTTCAAACGTGCCGGGATCGAACGAGTCGATTCGATTGAAGAACTCTTCGATTGTGCTCGATTGCTGGTTGGTCAAAGCCATTCCTCCGGAGACCGGTTGGCGATTGTCACCAATGCTGGTGGTCCGGGCGTGATGGCCTGCGATGCCTGGCTGGCTCGCCGTGGCAGACTCGCGAAACTCGACTCCGCGACGATTGAAAAGCTCGATCAATTGCTTCCAACCTGCTGGTCGCATGGGAATCCGCTGGATGTTCTCGGGGACGCAACGGCTGATCGCTATCGTATCGCGATCGAGGCGTCGCTCAGCGATCCCGGGGTCGACTCGGTGCTGGTAATCCTGACTCCGCAGACGATGACGGAACCTGACTTGATTGCGGAAGTGGTCGTACAGGCTAAGCAGCATTCGTCGAAGCCGATTGTCGCGTCGTGGATCGGAGGCCCAGCAGTCGAGGCAGGTCGACTCCGTTTGAAGCGGGCAGGAATTCCGGTCTATGATTTTCCCGAAGAGGCGGTTGATGCGCTGTCGCATCTCGCCTCCAGCGGCCGGCTGCGGGAATCGGCCATGATTTACCTTCCCACCACCGTGCCCGTGACGAGAACCACCGAGCAGCAGCGAATTCCACAGGAATCGGATCGAACGACGTGGCGTCAGCAACTGAAGGAGGCGAAGGGATTACTGGGAGAGGTTCAATCCAAGCGACTGCTGGCGTCCTATGGAATCCCGGTCGTCAGTACCGTCGTGGCTCAATCCGCCGACGAAGCCGTCCAGATTGCTGACGGAATGAAATATCCCGTCGTGCTGAAGATTCTGTCCCCCGACATATCTCACAAGACAGACGCTGGCGGGGTGATGTTGAATCTTGCGAATTCCGCTGCCGTTCGATCGGGTTACGAACAAATGCTGGCAACGGTGAGCCGTCGGTTTCCCGAGGCCCGCATTGAAGGGGTTGCCATTCAACGGATGATCTCAGCCGCAGGCGGAGTCGAAATCCTGCTGGGGATGACACGTGATCCCCGCTTCGGTCCCGTGATTCTGTTGGGGGCTGGTGGAGTGACCACCGAATTGCAGCGAGATTCGGTCCTCGAATTGCCACCGATGGACGATCATCGAATTGATTCCATGTTGCGGTCGCTGCGATTGTTCCCGCTGCTGGAGGGATATCGTGGACGCCCCGGAGTCAATCTGCCGCAGTTGCGCGAAGTCGTGGGCAGGTTTATTGAGCTGGTGGAAGACTTC
The DNA here is from genome assembly GCA_037146815.1 of Planctomycetota bacterium. GTDB lineage: Bacteria > Planctomycetota > Planctomycetia > Planctomycetales > Planctomycetaceae > Schlesneria. The sequence goes on along the minus strand of JBAWWJ010000151.1, from coordinate 14,300 downwards.
CCCGAAATCTCGACGGCAGAAATTAATCCATTGCTGGTGACTGCGGATGAAGTTGTGGCACTCGATGCGCGAGTCGTTTCCTCGGGAAATGCTGACGCTTCTGGACCGATTGCGATCTGTCCCTATCCAACGGATTGGCGATTAAACGTCATTCTGCGAAACGGGGTTGAGGTCTCCATTCGACCGACACATCCTGGGGATGAAGCGAGCCTGTCAGCCTGGGTGCAACGACCGGCGACTCGTCAATGGCTGGAAAATTCGGCAACGACCTGGTGGGCCGATTTTACGCGATTTCCAGAGCGGGGATGCTATCTCGACTACGACCATGAGGTTGTTTTGATTGCCCGGGATCATTGGGGAAACTGGCTCGGTACAGCGTTCCTTCAGAAGGGACAAACTCAATCGGGTGACGAGGGCCCGCTGTCACGAGCGGCCATGGACATTTTCGTTGTCGAAGACCATCGCGAACTCGGCCTGGGAAGTCGACTGTTCCAGGCATGCTGCGACATTGCCAGAAAATGGGATGTTTCTGTGATCGACGTCCGGTGTGCAGGTGTGGATTCAACTACGGCAACGTGGCTGTTGAACCGAGGATTTGCGAATCCGGTCACGCCTGGTAATTTCGAGTTTCGCTTCAGCAGTCAGTGAATCTCAGCGGGCAGGAACAGCACCTCGTGGCAATTCTGGTTCGGCGGCGTTGCCAATCGGCTCTCGAATAGCCGGTCGACGGCTGAGGAAGATCATGTATCCGATCGCCACGACGAACATTCCGACACTGATCCACTGCGAAATCGTCAAACCAACAATGCCCGGTTCGTCGCCACGAATAAATTCGATCAGGAAACGAGTGATCGGATACATCGTCAATCCGATCGCGAAGACCTCGCCATTGCGACGACGGCGGCTGAAGTACCAGGCGGTTAAAGCGGCCAGGATGAATCCGTCGAGGGCACTGTAGATCTGAGTCGGATGCAGAGCTTGAGTCCATAACGCATCGGGATCGAGGAGCTTTTTCTCGACGAGGGCGTCGAACGTCGCACTCCCGCGCGGAAACCTGACGGCCCATGGCAAACTGCATTCATCGCCGTAACAACAGCCATTCAAAAAGCACCCGATGCGGCCAAACCCGATCCCCAGAAAGATCGAGGGTGTAATGATATCCAGCAGCGCCAGTGGTCGAATGCGATTGACGGCACAGAACGAAAAGAAGCCGACTGCCGCAGCGATCAAGCCCCCATACAAAACGATTCCACCACTCGACAGGTTAAAAACCGTGAACAGAAACTCAGGAACTGTGTGAACATCTTTGAAGACTCGATCCCGGTATTGCACCAGGTAAAACGTGCGAGCTCCCGTGATCCCGGACAGAAACAGGACGAACGCCAGATCCCAGATCCGATCACTGGAAAGTCCTTCCTTGTTCGCTCGCCACGCCGCGACCCAGGTGCCGACACCAACGGCCACAAACAACATGAATCCATAACCAAAAATCGGCAGTCCATCCCGAAAGGGGGCGGAACCGTTTTCGCGGAGATAGGCTCCCAAGGCTGGTGCTTTGATGATCGTCAGTGCGATGCCGACCCATTGACCGCTGATCCACCCATCGTCGCTCGAATACTTAAGGCCCGGCGTGCGAAAGCGCACGACGCCCCACCAGACGGCCAGAAGAGCCCAAAGCAATAACAACAGCCCAAAGCCAAAAACAGGGACCTTTCCCAGCGGACCGAGGGACAGCGATGAATCCAGCGGAATGTGAAACAGAATCTGTCGCATGGTCGCACTCTGCTAACTGTTGGTATTGGACGGGAGTCGCAGGATCATGTTGTCGATCAATCGGGTCGTGCCAACTCGAGCGGCCACTAATGCGACCATCGTTGGTTCCGCCCCTGAAAGCGGTGTCAACGACTCATGGTGGACAATCACCGCATAATCCAGCTTCACACCGGGTGTCTGTTCCATTTCGTGTCGCATCGTCGACTGAATCTGTGCGACATCACGTTCACCATCTGCAACCCGCCGTGCTGCCAGCCGTAAGGCTCTCGATAACGACAAACCCGACCGGCGCTCGACGGGGCTCAGATAGGCATTACGACTGCTCAGGGCCAGGCCATCAGGATCTCGGATGGTTTCGCAGGTGATGACTTCGGTCGGCAGATCCAGTTCACGCGTCATCACACGAATCAGCGTCTGCTGCTGATAATCCTTTTGCCCAAAGTAGGCTCGATCCGCCTGAACGATGTTGAACAACTTCGTGACGACCGTGGCAACTCCACGGAAATGGCCCGGCCGGATCGCCCCTTCGAGGATGTCAGACAGCCCACCAACCTCGACAAATGTTCGATGCCCTGCGGGGTACATCGTCTCGAGGGTGGGATAAAAAACGAGGTCTGCACCTGCGTCGCCGCAGATTCGCAAATCCATTTCACGCGGGCGAGGGTATCGATTGAAGTCTTCGTTCGGACCGAATTGCGTCGGGTTGACGAAGATGCTGACGATGACAAACCCACACTCAGCGCGAGCCTGTTCGATGAGGCTGACATGCCCGACGTGCAAAGCCCCCATCGTGGGTACAAAGCCGATCTTCAGCCCCGATTGACGAGCCGTATGGACCGCTGCGCGCACTTCGTCGACCGAGTCCGCAACTTTCGGCGAACTTTCCTGGGATACCACCTTCGACACCAGATCAACCCCCGAACTGGTAGTTTTTGTTCTTGGTATCAAAGTCCTGATCGGTGAGCGATACGTTAGTCTTGATCTTCGAATACGTGTATTCCTCGATCACCGGTGGAGACTTGTCGCCCGCCTGAGGGAAACCAAGCTGCTCGACACGAACGGCCATCCCGCTCTTCTTTTCAATCCATAGCCGTGTGATGTGAAACTTGAACTGGGCTCGCGGCGTGGGATGAAGTGATTCGTACGCAACACATTCTTCACCACTGGGCAGCTTCGCCGTAGGATACTTCTGTGTTTTGACTTCGCCCAGCTTCCCTTCGGCTTCCCATTGCTTGATCACTTTGTCGAGCATCGTTTCCAGGCCGATCATCGTGACCGGGTAACGGTTGTCTGTCATCGCATCTGGACCATTCGGAGGGAGCGACAATGTTCCGACGATCGACTTGATTCCCCCTTCGTGGACCCACAAATTGTTCTTGTTGCGGCCTTCCACATAAATCACTTCGCGACCCGCGTTCAGGTCCAGGAACTTCAAGTAGACACTGAATGGTTCCTGGCGCAGTTTGAGACTCATTGTCGTCTTGAGCACCTTGCGGCCGATCAATTCACGTTTCATGAACTCGGCTTCGTAGTCCTTCACGCCCTTCAGTGCCTCGCGAGCCTTATAGGCTTCCTGCAACGGAAGATACAGCGGATGTTCGGGATCAATCGCAGGAACCGGCGAGTCCTGAGCACTGGCGGTGACATTGGAACCGGCTTCAGCTCTAGCCGTCTTGGGAACTGTGGGTTTTGAATCCTGTGCTCGCAGTGTCATTCCGACACCGCCAACAACAATCACTGATGCGAACAGCAGCAATCCGAATCGCCGACGCGCGGCCCCCGTGGAAACCATGAATTCAAGCATTGAAAATCCTTTCCTCAACACCACACGTGGAGGGACCAACCGAGGCCGGTAGTCGCTCGCAGTGTGACAATCCTGCGCTCACACTAACTGAGACCGGACAATCTGGCAAACCCAATTGTGCAATCGACACGCCAATTGTCACCGCATCCAATCAATTTTTGTGAATTTGACAACAGGTGGCACCGCTGATGAACCCTGATTAACGCTAGACATGTTGAAACTTCCGCCGGATCGATATTTGTCAGGACGTCCGAGGCCAACGACCACGTGAGTGCGTTATAGCTGCTTCCCCCGAGACGTCAACGGTTTACCGACGCAGACATTGAAGCCTGCGTCGGTGATGATGGTGGGCGCTACGGCGGGGTCGGGAGACGCGAGCCGAAGGTCACACTCTGTCACAGAGAAGGGGTGCGGTACAGGATCTTGGAACCAACTCGGATTTCCGCGTCGACGAGATACGGCATGATTCCGGCGAGGTCCGGTTCGATTCCCAGGCCGGGGGCATCAGGAGCGTAAACGGAGCCATTCCTGTCCGGTGTGATGTGATTCTTCGTCATTGCTACGGCTAACGATTTCAGTTCCGTCGGGAATTCACAAATGACGTGTGATTCCAAACCGGCGAAAGGCTGGATGGAAGCGGACAGAGCGAGATTCGAAGTGAACGTATGATTAACGTATGTCACCCCCTTGGCCACGGCCTCGTCCGCAACATCCTTCGCGATCGTGATTCCACCGATACGGCCGGCGTCAATCTGCACGAATTTCAAGCCGGCATGGTCAATCATGTGCCGTGCCATATGAAAGTTGTGACAACCCTCGCCCCCTGCCAGTCCTACGGTGCCGCTTTCCTGCGACAAAGCGTGGTACTCACCCAACGCTCCCGAAACGAACGGCTCTTCCAGCCAGGTGGCTCGAACTTCCTTCAGCGTCCGCAGGCGTGATCGGGCCGCGTCGATATCGGTGTTCCAGACAGTACCAGCGTCAACCAGCAGAATTCCATCACTTCCCAGGCCTTCTCGAGCAGCATGGAGTTGGGCTACGTCCTCGGCAACACTTCCCAGGCCGAAGGGACCCCAACCAAATTTCGCCGCTCGAAATCCCTGCGATTGAATCCTTTTTGCTTTTTGCAAGGTTGCCTCCGGTGTGTCACCAAACAACACCGAAGCGTACGGAGTTTTTGCGTAGGACTTCTGGTAACCCAACAGTTTCCAGACGGGTTCACCAAATCGCTGGCCGAGCAAATCCCACAGCGCAATATCAATTCCCGAAAGAGTATGATCAGCTTGCAGAAGATCAAGGCTGTTCGCTCGGACGAGGTTTCCAATGCGACGAATATCCCCGGCGCTGTCGATTGTTTGCCCAAGGACCGACGCTTGAACTGGCTTGCAGGCACTATGCGACATCGGACAGACCAGGCTGGCAATCGAAACCAGCGGCGATGCCTCGCACTCCCCCCAGCCAACATGACTACCAGCAGTGATTCGAACGAGGAGTGCGTCCTGGCTGCCATCCCCAATGTCGAGAACTTCAGGCATCGACAGGTAGAAGAAGTCGATGGAATCGATTTTCATGGCAAACGTTTTCCTGCAACAAGAGCGTTTAGTGAGTGATCGTTGTCGCAATTGTTGGCATTTCACGAAGACACCACAACCAAGACGGACTGGCGAGCAGGATCGGTTTGCAAAAGTTCGGATGACTGGCTTCTGAACGTCGGCATCAAGTCACTTGAATTCGCTTCATCAAAATCGTCTAGTCTTCTAGTCGTTTACATTGACAGCACGTCTTTAGCGGCATACGATCGTCTACCCTACTAGACGACGGTGCTTCACGGGATTGAGGGAGAGGTTCATGCCGCGGCAGGTTTCGAAGTATCCGACGGATCTGGAACTGCAGATCCTGAAAGTGTTATGGCAGCGGTCGCCAATGCTCGCGCGCGACGTTCAGGCAGCGCTGGGAGAAGGGGGGCGGGAACTGGCGAAGACGTCGGTGATCACAACGCTTAACACCATGGTTGGCAAGAAATATCTGAAGCGAAAAAAGCAGGGGAACATGTACTTGTTCACCCCGTGCATTTCAGAAGACCAGGTCGGCAATCGCGTGCTGGTCGATGTCGTCGATCGAGTTTTTGACGGGTCGGCATCGGCGGTGATGATGAAACTGTTCGATGTGAAAGATCTCGATTCTGACGAATTGCGAGAGCTGCGTAGTCTCATTAATCGCAAACTCGAAGAGTCTTGATCATCCGCTGGTACAGGCATTTGCTCCTTTTGCTGGAGTCATTTCATGAACGTCTCCGACCTGATCGATCCGTAGTTCTCGTACCGGCTCATAGCCACCCTCATGCACTTTCTATGGCAGGGATGTCTGGTCGCTTTGGTGACCGTTCCTGCTGACTGGCTGCTGAGACATGCGCCGGCGAGTCGGCGGTATGCGCTGCATGTGACAGCGCTGACAATCATGGTCGTCTGCGTAGCAGTGACTTTTTTCCAGATTGAATTGCCGGTTTCTGAGTCTGCAATGTCGGCAGAACTGGGGGCAATCATGCCGGTTAACGACGTGATCCCCCCGAATCCCGGTGCCGTTGACCGCGCAGATCTGTCTCAAGCGTTACCGCCCTCCTTCATCGGCGTTGAGGCAACATTGCCGGAATTGCCCTCTGTGGCTGCTTCGACCGAGCCAGTTGTGCCGCAGAATGTTCGTGATGACCAGCCGATTGTTAATGGCGATGGCAGGAGAGAGTTTCAACGATGGGCACCGCAGATTGCGATGTTTTACTTCGCCTGTTGTGCATTACTGCTGGCGCGTCTGGTTCGCGGAACCTGGTCGGCTAATCGATTACGAAAGGCAGCGACCACTGTCAGCGAAGACTCAGTTATTGCCATGCTCCATCGGCAATCGAAACAGTTACGGCTGCGAGTCATGCCGCGCGTCGCCTGGTGTGCCGAGGTGTCGATCCCGCTGGTAATTGGCATCTTCAAACCGATGATTTTGTTGCCCGCCGCCGCCGCGACGGGACTTTCGCCGGACCAACTGCAGGCATTGATCACGCATGAACTGGCTCACATTTACCGTTACGACCTGCTCGTGAACCTCCTGCAGCGAATCGTCGAGTCGATGTTGTTCTTTCATCCGGCGGTTTGGTACATCAGTCGCCGCATCAGCAGCGAGCGGGAACACGCCTGTGATGAAATGGTGCTGGCAACCGGTTGCGAACGCCTACGCTACGCGGATGCCCTCGTCCGCATGGCTGAGCTATCGACATCGTTGCGTCGTCCCGGGCAATCAGCCCCGGCAACGTCACTGGCGGCAGCCGGAACCAATTCCTCTGAGTTCAAACGACGAGTGCTGAAGGTGCTGTCCGTTCCGACCTCGTCGCAACTGCGACCGAGCCGCATCGCCATGCTGGTCATATTGACGTTTATCCTCGGCGCGGCTCTGTTCGCCTCGCGACTGCACTTCAGTGCCCTCGCTGAGACACCTCCCGCGCCAACTGAGACGGAGACGATACCGCCAGCCGGTCTCGAATTCCTCAAGCCCTATCCTAATCTGCACGGCTTGTCGCTCGATATGACGGAATCGCAGTTTCTGGAGATCATCAAACAGCAGGACCTGAAGTCTCGCAAGACGGCCGAGACTGGGAAAGTCACACATCGCATCACGCTCGGTGATGATCACACGCTGATCGTCATGTTTGACAGGGACGGAAAGTGCGGCGGCATTCAACGAGTGCGTGGCGAAGACGAAGTCGCGGATGAACGAGTCTCCGTCTTAACAAAGCCTCAGGGTAAAGAGTCGCAGTTGCTGTTTCAGAAGTGGCAACGAACGGCGCGGATCAGTGGAGACATTCCCGGTGGTGCAATTGGACCGCTCGTGCGAGTCATGACGAACTTCGTAAAGAACAACCCGACTCATGAAGGTTCACCGAAGCTTGCGGAGTTGCTCAAGTGGATTGACGTGACCCGTGACTGGTCGCATGACGAAGCAGTCAAACTGCTCGATGACGTAGCGGCGATCTACCCATCGCTGCCAGAGTGGGTTGAAGACGAGCCTCGCTTCACACTGGGTGGCGATGTTGTGGTCGGTAAACCGCTACCAGTTGATCTCAAAGACGCACCATGGGGTGAGGCTCAGCCGAACGGTTTACGAGCGGCGTGGCTTCTGGAGCCGCGCGGAAACGAGCATCGACTCAATACGCCGCTGAAGTCGCGAGTCTTGTTTCATAACACGGGAAAGAACGCGGTCGTGTTTCGTGCACTGACCTGGAATCAGTCGGGCGGGCACAAAGCCCTTGATGCACAGGGTAAAGAGATCAACATCAACTCGACCTGGTGGACGACAATTCCGCGTACATTTGTCTGCCGCCTTGCACCGGGTGAGTTCATCGAAGTGATCGGAGCGGGCATTGGTGTGGGGCCGAACAAAGACGACGAAGATTGGCGCGACGCACGCTCAGAGGTTCGAGTCGGTTCATGGATCGAAGCGAAGGCAGGCGACGATGTGACGTTTACTCCCGCGACCGTTGACGCGGATGGCCGCGAGGCTGCTCGGCCGGACGACGATGAATCGCCTTCTGCTCCGAAATCATGGTGGCTGAAGTTCATCAAAGATCGACTGAGCCTTGATGCTCCGCTGCCCGCTGATGCCAACGAACGAGGCCGTTTGCTCGATCGCGCTGTCCATGATCTCTTCGGTAACGCACCGACGAATGACGAACTCGCTGAGTTCAAGAATGACACAACTCCGGGCGCGTTGGATGCTCTGGCGAAGCGACTCGCTGAGCGAACTGATTTCGAGACCTTCAGCGAGATGCTCACGTCAGGACCGACGAAATTCAAAGTCCTTCCTGTCGATCCTGACGCCGCGAAGAAGCCCCACACTGCAAAGGGACCGGGGCGATATCCTCTTGGTGGAAATGTGACATTTGCGGTGACACGCCGACCAATCGGCGAGCGGATCGTGAATGAAGCCCGCCTCGATTTCGCGCCAACGGACCCGAAACAGCCCGCGCCCCGCGAATCTCATCCTGTTCCATTGCCGGACGGCTATGACACCTGGATCGCAGCCTGGATGCGCGGCGGCACAGTGCTGTGGATTACTCAAATAGCCGCCGATCAAAAGAAATCCATTCGCCGCTACGACTTTACGAATCCAGTATCTGTGCTGGAGACTGTCATTACCGAATTGAAACCGGGCGAAACACTTCCAGAGACGATTCTTGACGTGTTCTCGGCTCATTTTCGATTGCGAGGTGAGGACAACAACGGAGCGGGCCGAGACCCAAAGCCGGGAAAATACGCCGCCACACTGCCGAATGGCGTTGAGGTCGAGTTGGCTGGGGTAGCGATGGCAAATGTCTTGTATGCCGATCAAAGCAAGCGGCGGAAGGAGGATGGTTGGTGGAGAGCCAATGGAACTCGTTTGCAGGCTCCTCCGATGGAGTTGTTTTCGGCATCGGTCGATGAATTGCAAAAAGGCTTTCGCGAATTTGCGATCAAACTGACTGGCGATGCGACGGCGATCACGGCGAGCCATGTCAGTTGGACTCCACATCCTCAGAACGGCAGTTATGGGCAAGGTGGCTGGGATACCCCTGCGGGCACGCCGGGGTTCCTCAAGCTGCAGCACTCGGCGGGCTTCAACGACGAGAAACCGGTCGCGGTCCATGTCTTCGTTTCGGATCTGCCGTTTGGCCCCGCGTGGTTGATCGACGGAAATGGTCTCGCTTTGCCTCAGAAACCCGCGGATGCGAAAACGGAGTCATTGAGAAAGCTCATTCACATCGTCGGTGTTGAGAAGAAAGCGAACGAGACGATCTTCCGCAGCAAACGACTCACCGCCCACCTCGATCAGCGTCTGGAGATCAATCTGAGAGCAATCGACAAGAGGGATCAGTCGCACGCATCGAGTGAGTCGCGCGGTTCCGAAGCGGGGGAAGGTCGCGTCTTCAAGCTCGCTGCCGCTGATATCAAACACTTCGAGATTCGACTGAGGCCGATGACTCAAATGGTGACGTTCGAAAATATTTCGCTCGTACCAGGGCAAGTCACCGACGTAAAAGTGAAAATCGAAGCAGTTGATCCGTTGGCTCCGCAACAAGCGATTGCCAGCGATCAGCAGGAATCCGCAGACCTCAAAAAGATGGTGGAAGATCTGGCGATATTGCTTCCCGAACATTGGCATCCGCGGCACATTGGCGGGCGGACGATCCAGATGATGCCGGGGTCTTACCTGAACGCCGAAGATTCACCGCATGTCGTGCTGGTCTTCACGAACGACAAAACGCGGCCCATAATGAAGTGGGACCGGAAGGACGGACAGTATGAATATCTTGGTGAGACCCCGCATGGACACGGGCATTTGTTTGTCTCGATGAAGATCACGGGCAACGCGGCAAACCCGGAGACGATGAAACTCTTCGACTGGCCCGACGCGGCAGAGTTCGTAAAAGCGTACTTGAAAGGCGATCACGCCAGGATCACGGCGATCAGGAAACGACCAAGAATCAGCTCGACGATCAGCCGGAACGCGCTCGCGTCCGGTTCGGATGCAGAAGTCGGTACTGAACCGGACGCGAGCGCGTCCCGGCTGAAGACTTCCCAGCATTTCACGCGGAACGGTTTGAGGTATGAACTCGAAGCGGTCGCGTTCGCGAGTCTGGACCAGCCCGGGGGTGCGAAGCGAAAAAACAACGTCTGGTGGCGTGCCGATGGGACAAAGCTCGATTCCACGCCAGCGAACCTGACCGCGATTACGGTACCGAAGGGCCAAGCCAATTTTCGCGAATTCGTGTTGCGAGCACACGTTGTCGATGGACAGGAAATACGTCGACACTCCGCCGGGGAGTTTTGGGTTCCGTCGTCGCCCGGTCAGTGGTTACGCACCTCGAGGTTGCCTGGACCGGATGTCCTCAAATTTCAACTGATGAAGAAGATCGACGTCGAGAAGCCTGCCACGTTTGCTCTGTATTTTACCGACGAACCGTGGTCGTTGTCGGCGACCCTCGACCTCAATGGTAAGCTGCAGCCCAACGCTGAATTGGATGCCAATTACCTGGCGCTGGTCCAACAGTTTGAAGTGCGCATCGTCGAGAAGTTGCCAACGACGACGATTGTGAAAGTCCATCCGACGTCAGATGACGCTCGCCGAACACTCGTCGCTTTGTCGGCCATTAAGCTCGATGGCCAGACGAAGCGTGCGACCGAGCCAACTACCGACGAACTTTACGTGATTAACGCCCCCGCATCGGAGATTGACGCGTTCCAAGTCAGCCTGCGCAAGATGACTCACAAGGCCACGTTCGAGAATGTTGCGACCCTGCCGGGCCAGAAGACGGAGCCGAAAGTGAGCCTCGAGCCACTCGACACACTCGTCCGCGTCACGTTCCGTAAAGATGGCAAGACCGTCGGCATCCTCAGCGACATGAGCGTCACGCAGTTAGAAGAGACGTTAGCCGTCTTGCAGCACGACCTGAACTCCGAGGCCAGCGAACTGATCATCGACACGCACCTCGCGACAACATTCGCAGAGACCGAGCGGATCGTGAAGCGACTCAAAGCGAGCGGTTGGAAATGGCCAACGATCACGGTCACTTCTCCACCGAAGTCAGAAAAGGACATCGCCGCAAAGAACGTCGTCGTAAAGGACTTCGAACCGCTCCAGGGGAATTGGGCCTTTGATATCTGCGACTCCGAAACAAAAGATTTCGGTGCCTCCCAGGATGTCGTTCGGAACTGGCGATGGACAGCCCAAAAGAACGAGATCAAATGGACTCGCTCGAATGGCGAGATCTGGAATCTTTCGTTCGCGGTGGATTCCACGAAATCGCCGAAAGAGATCGACTTCACATTTCTCGACGGTCCGCACAAGGGCGAGAAGTGCCTCGGAATGTTTGAGTGGGGTGGCGTGAATCGGAAGATGCTGCAGATCAGCCTGCAGGATCCGGGAGCGAAGGTCGCGCGACCGAAGTCGATCTCCATGACAGGTGGCGGTCAGACCTCGCTGATCTTCCTTCAGCCGATTGGAACGAATGAAGCCGAGAAGGAGCTGGCATCATTTCAGGGAACGTGGTGCTTCGACGTCCTTCAGATCGCAGACTGGCCTCAGCCAATCGGGATTGGAACCGACAGCAACGGACGCAAAAGTGAGAAGCGGATGGTGGTGAAGGGGAATCAAATCTCTTGGACCGACAGGCAAGGCAATGCAATCGTCGCCGAGTTCACGATTGACCCATTCCAGACTCCGAAGCAGATCGACTTTACGTTTCTCAGCGGTCCCAATCGGGGGGCAATGTCGATCGGAATCTACGAACCTCAGAGGGGAAACGCCGCGTACCGCTGGCTCTGCATGACACATCCCGGATCTGACGCACCGCGTCCGATCGATGTCTCCGCTTCAAGCCTCAAGAAGCAGTCGATGATTGGAATGTATCAGGTCGCGCCGCCTGAAAAGCTATCGAACGCAAGAGCACTCGAACGATTCCAGGGCGTGTGGAACATGACTCTCTGCGATTCGGCCCTGCCTACTTTTGGTGCTACTCAACCGGAAGCATCGAAATGGCAATGGACGATTAGCGGCGACGAAGTTCTCTGGAACCGGCAGGGCGAAGTGTGGAACTTGAAACTCGATGTCGATCCCTCCAAAAGGCCCAGAGAAATCAATCTCACTTACCTCAGTGGTCCGTTCCAGGGTGAGAAGTGCATGGGAATATATGAATTTGGTGGCGTGGATGAGCAAAGTTTCAATATCTCCATTCAAGATCCCGGGGCGAATGTTCCACGACCAAAGGCCATCGAAATGCGGGGAGGCGGAAAGACCTCGCTGATCTTTCTTCGTCCAGCTAAACCAAGTGACGCTGAAAGGCAAATCGGTGCGTTCCAGGGAATTTGGACACTTCGCAATTTCGATACCAGCAAGAATAATGAAAGTACTTCATGGCCGCTCCCAAAGGGAAAAGGCCCTGACAAATCTGGCGAAGGAAGTGAACTTCGGTGGGTAGTGAAAGGAAACGAAATCACGTGGCTCAGCCGTGATGGCCAGGAAATCAAAGCATCATTTACGCTCGATCCCGTGAAGCGCCCGAAGCAGATTGATCTCACGTTCCTGAGCGGTCCCGACAAGGGCGAGACTTGCCCCGGCATCTACCAGCGAGGCGATTTGGACGAAAACATTCTCTGGCTCTGCATGGCGGACCCGAAGTCAAAATCCGTCCGTCCAAAGAACTTTTCATACCGATTCAGTGAAGGTCGTTCGGTACTTTCACTCTATCCGTTCAACACTGACGGCAGTGATCGCGAACGAGCCGACAACCCACCGAAGCCGCAGTCAGGCAGTGTCTCGTCCACGGTCACAGGAGCGAAGCCGACAGGCGATGATGCCTCGCGCCAAATCCCAAAGCGAGACAAGTATTCAGCCACGTTGCCGAACGGTGATGAGGTTGAATTGGTGAGTGTCGCGTACGCAGTCGCTTCACACGCGGATGGGAACAGGAAGCGGAAGGAGGTGGAGTGGTGGAGAGCGGATGGAACGAAGCTAGACGGAACACCTCCGTTCAAATTGTCTGATGTTTGGGTCAATGCGGATCAAGCGGACTTTCGCGAGTTTGCGTTTCGGTTGAAACGGTCTGATGACATAGTTCCGTTGACGACGCTTGTCTCTTGGACTCCGCGCCCAAATCGCGGTAGCGGTGGAGCGACAGGATCGGATGCAGGCATCGTCAACTTGCAACACGTCGCCGGCTTCAAAGATCAGACGCCAGTGAACGTCCACTTTTTCTATTCGAACCTGCCGACTCAAGGAGCGGGTGTCATCGATATCGAGGGCAAGATGCCGCCCTTGCCGCAACCCGACTCCGGAAGCACGTTGCGAAAAGTCGAATCGTTGCGAAAGTTGATTCAAATCGTCGGTGTCGAGAAAAACAAAGATGAAACGATTCTCCGATTCCAGATGCCGCCGTATCACTCCGAACTGATGGACGTGAACTTCGTTGCCATCGACATCAACGGAAACGTGCACGGCGCCGACCGCTGGCACAACACGCCGGTCGGAAAGGGCAATGTCTTCAGGCTCCCCGCCGCTGAAATCAGTCATTTCGACATTCGGCTGAAGTTGATGACGCACAAAATCACCTTCGAAAACGTGTCACTCGCGCCGGGGCAGAAGACCGACGTGACGGTGAAAGTCGAACCGATCCCCGAAGGGAAGTCCGGCAAACTGCCTACCGACACGGCAGAAATCTCGGAAATGGAGAAAACAGTCGGGCTCGAATTCCTGAAACTGTATCCAAAGCTGCAAGCGATCTCGCTCGACATGACCGAGTCGCAGTTTCTGGAGATCGCCAGGCAGCAGGAGTTGAAGCCTCGCAAGAGCATCGACGGAGATAAGGTCACGCATCACATCTCGCTCGGCGACGGTCACACGCTGATCGTGATGTTCGACAAGGATGCGAAGTGCAGTGGTATTCAACGAATGCGGAGCGAAGAAGCAAAGCAACACGCCGTGGAGGTCCGGTTGGTCGGAGGTCCGAGGAGCGAGCCACTTCCGAAAGTGAAAGTCGAGTTCACGAGCGGACATGGCAGCGATCAAAAATCGTTTGGGACCTTCACAACGGATGATGCGGGCTGGATTCGAGCAACCCTGCCGGTCGGTTTCTATTACCTGCACCTTTCGTCCGAACTGGAAAGGCCATATCTGACCTTCGAAAAGTTCTGGACAGGAAACGGACAGG
>JBAWWJ010000150.1:0-20307 GCA_037146815.1 Planctomycetota bacterium | reverse complement strand
CTTTTGGGCTGAACGAATTTCCCTTGCCAGATCACAGCGAAGGGCTGGGCAACATCTTCACTGTCGGCCGGGCGTTGCCATTGAATGTTCTCGGCGGGGGCCGTCTCAAACGGCTTGGCGTTCTTGGAGAGATTGACGACCTGGTCCCAGACCGTGAAGCCCGTGTGATTTCCTGCGTAGACCTTGCGAGTCATCTGAGCGAATTCGCCACCGAGTGGGGCCGCGGTTTCTCGTTCCGGGTGGCTGGCAATGCGGAACCAGAATTCACCATCCTGGCTGCCGAGCAAGTCACCGCGTACCGGCCCATGCTTGGCTGGATCGGGAGTGGTAATCTTGACCCGTGCGGTCGCCAGCAGATCCTTCATATCGACGGTCAGCCACTTGGGTGTTGCTCCATCGGGTTCGCTCATCCAGAACGATTTCGGGTCACGGTCGATCGACATCAGCGGGCTATGGTCAATTGCGGTATCGCTGGCCAAGGCGCCTGCAGGCAGATCACCTGTTTTGGCCACCGCTTCGAAGATCCCGGTATGTGCACCCGTCTCGGCCAGTGTCATTTGAATCTGGTCACCGCTGTCGGCGGTCAGTTTGACGACGACATGATCGACATCGCCGGTCAGGTCGCGGTCTCCATCCTTCACGCGAATGTAGATGGGGTTTCCGGGCTTGATCTGGTTCGCCGGACGGACCTGAGAAACACGACGATCTCCCGTGCGGTTTGCTTCGCGTTCGAGTTCCTGACTGAGTGTTTCTTGTTTGACATCCTCAATCTTGCTGCTGGCGACTTCAAACTTGGCATCGGCAGCAACTCGGATCTCCACATCTGACAATGGCACGTTTTTGAATTCGGCTTTGAATTCATCAGGATAGTCACACTTGATGATGTCCTTGCCCGTCAATTGCAGGACGTGATCGTCCTTCGTTGCCTGTCCCAGTCGGGTTTCCAGATCAGCGCGGAACAAACCTTTTCCAGCGCCGGAACCGACGAGGAAGATCATTTCAGAATCACCACCAGGAATGGTGGTGACTCGGACAGGAATCCGGTTGTGGCCGCGGCTGATCCCCAGATCGCTATCGTGCACCACGATTGACAATGGAGTGTTAGGGACATGTCGGCGCTTGCTGGTCCGGCCAAGTCGACCGACGGTCCGAAGCAGGTTCAACTGGTCGATGTAGCGTTCTTCAGCTCCATAGACTTCGGACAGGTTGAACAGGGCCTGGTTGGCGAGTTCAACATTGGGGACTCGTTCCAGCACGCTGCGCAGGATCTCCCGTGCTTCATCACGATCACCACGTCGAAACGCCAGCACCCCTCGCAGAAATTCTGCTCGGACGACAACATCGATCTCGGCACTGCGGGCGAGCTTTTCGAAGACCTGCTCGGCCTGGTCGTAGACCTTCTGGGCCAGGAATGTTTCACCGATACCGAATTCGGCTTCTGTTGCCTGAGCAGAATTTTGATAACGGTTCACGACGGTCGTGTATTCGGACCGGGCAACATCGTAGCGGCGGGCCTTGAAGAAGTTCTTGGCGAGCAGCAGTTGCATCCGAGCCTTGACCGAATCTTCCTGTTGCATCGATTCACTGAACGCGACCAGCCAGCCTCGCAGAACCTCTTCCACGTAGTCATGATCCGCATCCGTTCCGGCAGCAATCAATCGCTCACAGATAAACATCAGCAAGTCGGGGGGAAGCTGGTTGCGGTTTTCGTTGAACAAGGCCTTGTTTGCCAGATAGGCGTCGAACGCCATGCGCTCGTCACCCAGGCGATAGTACATCGCGGCTTGCAGCAGCGGAGCGAGTGGACTGGAATCGTCGATCGTCAGACCGACACCACCCATACGGGCCAGAGATTGCGTTGCCAGATCACGAATGACCTTCTTCCGGCCCGGATCGACATTGGGGATATTCGCCAGCATCCCCGTCGTCAGCACTGCGGCTGCGACGAAATCCTTGCGACCAACGGCACTCTGGGCAAACGGCGTGATGCGGTCCCAGTCGTAGTATTCATTCCCGACGGTTCGAGTCGAACGCTGCAACAGCATCAGACGTTGCATCTTGGCGTTAGGATCAACCGGTTGAAGTTCCAGCAGTGCCAGTTCGGCGGCAGTCGCCGCTGGCTGTATCTGAAAGTCGCGAATCGCGGCGATATAACGATTCTTGATTTCTGGAGTCAGCATCGTATTGGCACGAACTGTATCCAGCCACGTGCCGATCGAATGGATTTCAAAGTCACCGTAGCGGTAAGGTCGCTCGTTCTGACGTGTGCGAGTTTCTTTCAGCACTTGTTCGAAGCTGCCAATGTCGTTCAGCTTCAGATATTCGTCGGCCTGCCACTGGGCGTAACGTCCGTGCAGGTCGGTGTCATGGCGACGCATTTCCTGAATGAAGGCGATCCGCTGGGGTGGTTCCTTGATCCGGGCCAGCAGTCGCGCCGCACATTCACGAGACTCAGGATTCTGACGGTTCAACGTCATGTACTTCGTCCAGTGCTGAACAGCTTCCTGTTCCATTCCCTGTTTCAGCAGACCGTCACCGATCGTGCTGGCGTATTGAGGATCGTCGCCAAACTTCTGTTGAGCCTGCTGCATCCAGTTCCAGACGGCTCGCGCCATCGCAGGATCGTTGTTCCTGTCTGCGGCAATCATCAGTCGCCGCCAATCATCCCCAAGTGAACGTTCGGGGACGAATTTCAGGACGTGCTGGGCGGCTGGCTTACAGTCTTCCGGTTTGCCGTAGTCGGTTGTGGCTTCAAGCCACCACAGAGCGACCTGGAAATCGAGCGGGAACCTGGCAGCGTACTGGCGGTAGATGCGCATGTTCTCACCCCGTTTGTTGCCGGGTGAGTAATGGCGGAACCATTCCGACTGTGTCTGCAGCAGCATTCGAGCGGCGTCGTCACTCATCGCATTGAAAGTCGCTGGTTGCAGCAATTGATCCCGGATCGCTTCGCCGGGGGCATGTTGATTACTGACCTGGGCCGTCCAGGCGGCGATGATCGGGTCTGCGTTCGACTTCGCGAGTTCCTGTGCCGCGATGTTGGCTCGGGCGGCATAGTCCTTGTTCTGGCGAGCATTGGCGACCCAGTTCTTCACGGCATCACGCAGGGCTCCCAAATGGGCATACTGACGTCGTGCAGCCAGTACCTGGTTCAAGTCATTACGAAACTCATTGTCGTCCGTGCTGGAATAGAGCAGCCAGTCAACCGCATTCGTGGTGTAACCATCATTGCTGGGCGACTTCGAAATCAAATCTCGAACAACCGCCTTTGCTTTTGCCAGATCCTTGGTCCGGTCACGATAGAGGTCAAACGCCAGTGCATATCGCAAGTAATAGGTTCCCGGCTTATTGGCCACGATCGCCTGCAGCAGCTGCTGCTCGGTGTCGGCCAATTGCGGTGGCTCGGCTCCGTTTTCACGGACGAAGACCTGGGCATTGCTGTTGGTGACAGGATCTTCCGCGAGAACGGACTTCAGGAAGGTCAACGCACGTGGCTTTTCGCCATTGGCAATGCACGACATCGCCAGGCAACTGACTCCGTAGAATCGATCCGGCCGTTGCGGGTACTTCTGCAGATACTGATTAACGATCGGCTCGAGTTCATTGGGCTTTGCGGCAGCATGAAACAGACGGTAGATCAGGTAGTAATGGACGTACTGATCATCCCGGATCGCGCGCGCCTGTTGCAGGCTTTGTGCTGCGTTGGCCTGCTGGCCAATGTTGCCATGATTCTCGGCCATGGTCACATGCAACACACGCTGTGATTCCGCATCGCCAACGATCCCTTTCTGGAACAGCTTGGTTCCCAGTGCACTGCTCTTCGCCCAGAGTCCGATGCGACGGTATTCGTAGAAGGCTTGAGCCCCCACTTGCCGCGTGAATTCACCGGGTGGCAGACGATCAACCATCTGTTCACCAATTGTGGCAGCTTCGGTGATTCCTTCGACGGAATTGAGTCCGCTGAACAGGTTCATCGCGAGGACGGCATACTTGCGTCCGATCTCATTCGCTCCCTGACGCTGCCAGACGGCTCGGCATGCTTCGGCAGCTCGTTGTCGCTCTTCCAGTTGTTGCAGCGAATCGGCGAGTCGTATCTCAAGGGCCGGACATTCAGGAGCCGTTGGATAACGGCTAATGAACTGGCGGATCGTTGCCGAGAGATCCTTGTTTCGCGACAGACCTTCCTGTGCATCGATCAGCTTGAGCATCATCGCACGATGCCGAGCATCTGTCGGATGTGATGAGACGAACTGCTGGGCGACGCGGACGAGACCGAACAACCGGGCATCTTTGTAATAGAGGTCTGCCAGTTTGACCATCAGTTCGGCCGCTTCGGGCGTCGAATCCTTGAACTTGCCAAGTTCCGCTTCCATCAGGGCGGCCTGCTTGCCGACTTCATCCTGAACGACCGCTTCTTGAGCATTCGCCGTCAAGCACGAAATGTCCATCGAAAAGTGAACAGCCAGCAAGGCGACCAGCAGCAAAAATCGTTTCATAGTCGTTATTCCGAATGATCTCGGGTTGGTTTTCAACAGGCAGGAGTTCATCAGCAGAGCGGATGTTGTGGCTTACTTCGCGGACTTGGCCAGGGCATCCGAGATCTTCTTGGCGTCTGCCGCCAGAGGACTCTCGGGGAATTCGCTGATCAACTGTTCAAAGCGACGCTGAGCTTCTGCCTTACGATCCATGCGGAACAGGCAGCGTCCATAGTTGAACAGGATGACGTCCAGGAACTTCGCATCAGGCTGATTGTTGAGGACCGTTTCAAACGTATCGATCGCGCGAGCGTAGTCCTTCTGGATGTAGTAGTAGTTCGCCATTTTGGCGACGGCTTCACCCACGCGTCCACTCTCTGGAAACTGATCGTAGACGCGTTTGAATTCCTGGAAGGCGCGGTCTCGCAGTTGTGCTGCGGCTTCACCCTGGGCCTTGGTGGCCATGGTCTCATAACATTCGGCGACCCCGAATTGTGCTTCGCCGCGAAGCTGGCTGGTCTGCATGCCAACCAGTCGACTATAGACCCCGATGGCGCGTTCGAGATTCCCTTGCTTGCGAGCCACTTCGGCCAGTCGCAGCAGAGCATCGTCGACGAATCCGCTGTTTGGAAATTCTGCCTGCAGCCGTTCGCACATTGCGGCGGAAAGCTCCAGCTTGTCCATCGCGAAGTAGATGTTCCACAACTGGACATAAAGCTGTTCGAGCAAGCTGCCTCGCAACTTACGGGCTTCGTCAGCGACTTCTTCACAGACGGCCAGCGCCTGTGCGTACTTTTCGTTGGCCTTGGCGTGCAGACCGAATTCCTTGTAACGGTTGGCGATCTGGGTCAAGGCATCGGCAGTCCGCAATTGCGTCTGAATACGCAGTTCCTGATCCGAGATTTCAGCCTTGGTGACTCGCACGCCACCGATATTTCCTTCGAGACATCGCGCCACAGCCTGGACCTGCCGAATGCCGTCGCGTGAATGAACTTCGTCAAGGTAGACCAGGCGGATTTCGTCCGAGGGAAGTGCCTGCAGGACGTCATCGTTGGGAACGATCTTGTCTGTCTTGATCAGCGACACCGTGGCATGGAACACTCCTGAGTGAATGCTGGTGTCCTGTTCTGCGGTCGTCGACGGAGCGGGACCTGTTGTCGCAGTTGCTGCAGGTTTGGGATCGGCACCACCAACGGCATCTCCATCCGATTTTGCTGCGGCTGGTCGATCGCTGACGGCACTTCTGGGTTTTGATTCCGTCAGCGTAATTTTAACCGTATCGACAACCTTCCACGGATCGACTTCAGGGAGTCCGTTCTTACCGAGTATGACTCCTGGCTTCGGGGCATTTGCACCGTCGGCGGGAAGCTTGGCCAGGGCGATTGCTTCGGCTTCGAGCTCCTCGTCCGACTTCAATCGATAAACGTGAACTTCTGCAGCAATCTTGTCGGCAGCGTCGGACTTGTCTCCGTCGGCATCGATCACTCGCAGGTTCACACCTTTTCCAAGGACGGCTCCGTTGACGGTTTCCAGGAAGGCTCCATCGGTGACCGCAACCATGGCTGTACCAACAACGGTGACTTCCTTCAGGACCTTGATGTCGACTTTCTTGTCGGCGGTGTGCTCATCGGTATAAGTCACCTGGACCTTATCGCCACCGTGGACTTCGAGAGTCCCATTGTTCGCGACTGGTTTGCCGAGATGTGTCGGAACGGAACCAATCGCCAGTCGGACGTTACGACCGACTGGGAAGCAGGCGACAGTCTCTTCGTCACCACTGGTGGCTCGGCACGTGACTTTTACGGACTGGTTCGGATCGAGAACCGCGAGGTCGGCGTCTTCGATGCGAACAAACAGACGCTTGCCGGCTTCGAGCTTTTCTCCTTTGCCAGGTTCACCCGAGAACGTGGTGCCAACCTTTTCGAGGGCCTGGATCGCGCGGCTGTAATGGCCCAGTTGGAAGTGTCCCAGGCCGATATAGTAGTACGCTTCGTTGACTTGTGAGCTGACAGGGAACTTTTCGATCACGTCACGCATGACCTGAAACGACTTCCCAAAATTCCGAGCATGGTAGAAGCAGATCCCGAGCTTTAACGTGGCTTCAGCTCGCTGGTCTTCGCTGGAGTTTTCTTCAACGGCGGCGGCTTCGAAGTGAACGCGTGCTCGATCGTAGACTCGTTCACGATCCAGGAAGTAATTCCCCAGACGAAGGTGAGCATCGAACCGGTGTCGACTGCGCGGATAGCGTTCGATGACTGACTTCCAGATTTCAACCGCCTTCGTCGCTTCGTTGGCGTCGAGGCGGGCATCGCCAGCTTCGAGCAACTTCTTGGCCGCTCGATCCTCCACAATCGAACCTCGCACGGCACCCCCCTCTTCCGCAGCGGGAGGTTGCTGCGCCACGAGTGGCTGACAGGCAACAAGCAGGAGTCCGGCGATTAAGTATTTGTGCATTCGAAGTCGACCTCAATTTCAGCGGCGTTCACATCCACGTGTTATCGTCGTTGTCGTCAATCAGGGAAGCTTGTCGGGATTGGCATCTTGCCCCCCTCCAGCATTTCCCAAAGGGCTCTCATTTCAAAGTGTGGTGAGGAACCAGCGTTCCCACGCCACACCCTGGTAGTTTATTCGTGTCGCAGTGAATCATCTGGCTGAACCAAGCTACGAAAGCATGGGAGGCGATTGCAACCCTGATTCGCTGTCGGCATCGATTGTTGACGTGGGGTCAGTGCGGTTCAACACACATCACCGGTCACGTCCTGCCAGCACGTGTCACGGCACTATTATCAATTTTTCATTGCATCGATCTTCATTGCGTCCATCATATGAAACGGGTTGTGCGGGAGCAGCATCTGCATCACCCAAGAACCGCACGCGTCCCAGCGCAACGTTTCCGCCAATGAAAAGTGGCCGATGGAATGGAGAGAATCCCATGGCCGCAGCGGACATCCCAATCCGCTGACTTCCTGCACTCTCCAGAGTGCAGATTGAACGCATGAATCCATACGTTCCACTAGAGCTTCGTTCTGCAAAGCCCGAGTGACATTCAACACATGACATTCACTTCGCTGGCAAACGCCGTGGCCTGCCAGTGAGGACAATAAAGGGACAGATACCAGACTTTGGCATCTGTCCCTTCGATTCAGTTCAGGCAAACAGACCGGCAATCGGGGCACCCTGATCGACGAGCTTCATCGGGCGTGACAACGGGGTCATCACTTCCTTGTTCGGGTCGATCCCGAGAGCATGGCAGATCGTGCCGTGGATATCCTGAACCTTGACAGGATTGTCCTTGGCTTCGGCACCATCTTCGTCGGACGAACCGATAACTGTTCCGCCCTTAATTCCACCACCTGCCAGGAAGCAACTGAAAACCGACGCCCAGTGATCGCGACCTGCATCCTTGTTGATCTTGGGGGTCCGGCCGAACTCACTCAACATGATGACCAGTGTCTTTTCGAGCATCCCGGTTTCGGCAAGATCGCTGATCAGCGAACCCATTGCGGGGTCCATCACTTCGCCATGATCTCGCATGGCCGGGAAATTCATCGAGTGAGTGTCGTAGCCACCACGATTAATCTGGACGAAGCGAACGCCCTTTTCAACCAATCGTTTGGCAAGAAGTGCTCCTCGCCCGAACGGAGTATTGCCATAGCGAGCAAGTGTCTTCGGCGAGACCTTGGAGAATTCAAACGCTTCCAGGGCAGGGCTTCGCATCAGGTCGACAGCTTCATCGATCGATGTCTCAGTCGCCTTCAACCGCTGGTCGGTGCTCTTGCCGGTAAACCGCTGGTTGTAGCGAGCCAAGGCTTCGAGTCGCTTGTTACCACGAACTTCTGCGATCCCTTCGGGGAAGGCGAGGTACGGGTCTTTGTCGCCAGGATTCGAAACGTAATAGGCTTCGCACTTCTGACCCAGGTAACCCGCACGCGGTGCCTGACCGCTGATGCTGATGTAGGCAGGAAGATCTCCCATGTTTGGCAGTTCATGGCTGACGACCGATCCGATGCCGGGATAAACCAGGTTCGGGAACGGGAGGTAGCTGGTTTGAACATGATGAGTCGCGCGACCGTGATCCCCTTGTGTCCCTGCGATCGAACGAATCAGTGCACAATGGTGCATCTGTTCGGCGAGCGTCGGGAAAATTTCGGAGATTTCGATGCCGGGAGCGCTGGTCTTGATGGCAGCAAGCTCGCCGCCAGTTGGTCGACCGGGCTTCGGGTCCCAGGTATCGATATGGGACATCCCGCCGCCGTTCCAGAACAGGATCACATGTTCGGCCTTCGCCGCATGATCTTTCCCTGTCGCTGCCAGCAAACCTTTGACACTCATTCCCAGCAGTGTGGCACCGCCGGCAGCAAGAGCGGAACGACGAGACAGGCGATAATCGAGACAACCGGAATTCAACATGGAGACTCCCTTTCGGTATTTGGGATATGTGTTTGAAGATTCTGTCGGTTTATGTTCGCTGGCATATTGCCAGATCGCTTTCAAACGAAAGCTCAACAAGTTTACGGAAGGAACCGGAATTCGTTGCAGTTCATTAGAATCCATCGCAGGTCAGCCATGCCGTCGACCGGAGTCGCGGCATCGCCAATGATCTGCCTGGCATCGTTGATTTCTTCGCTGGACGGCTGACGCGTCAGGATTTCCATGTACGCCAGCTGAACCGCTTTCTCGACATTGACGGCCTTGCCGGTCAGCAACCGGTACATCGGCTCAAGATCACCGACACGAGCCGCTTCGTGAGTGACTCGACCATTGAGCATCATCAGGGCCTGACGCATGGAAGCGCTGTCGTCCCGCAGATCACCCAGATCCGAACGATTTGGCTGTCCGAAGATCCGCAGGAAGTGCCCTTCGGGAGCAGGTGACTGCATCCGTAGCGAACTGTTAAAGACAGGGTTTTCGTCAACAACCCGAGTGACAACCTTGTCTTCATACTCAGTCGAACTTCGCATCATCCGCTGCTGCACCATGCGCTGAGCTTCGAGCTCCTCCTTCGACATGGCTTTCATTTCGTCGAGTTCAACTTCCTCTTCACCTTGCTCTTTGAGGATTGAGTTGAAGTCAAGTTCAATGGCATCTTCCAGAGCATAACCAGTTGCGGCAGCCATCGCAGGACCAGCGGCACCTGCCATCATCGCAGGTCCTTTGTTGGCCGCAGCGAGACTGACGGGTTGCGAGATCTCACCCGGCTTTCCACCCTTGGGAACTCGCACGATTTCTCGAATCGTTCGCTCGTTCTTACCGGGGCTGTGCTTTTGTTCAAACAGATGTCCTGCAGTGACGATGCTGTCGTACATTGCTTCGGCAATCATCCGGCGGACGGGTGTTGCCAGAAGTTGAGTCTCCATCATGACGCGAGTCGGTTCGTCAATATCTGTCGGACAATGAGCTCGCTGGTACGCTTCGCTGCTCACAATCAGGCGAACGAGTGTTCGCAGGTCATAGTCGCTCGCAACAAATTCATCCGCCAGATAATCGAGAGCTTCTGGCAGGGCCGCAGGATTGTCAGCCCGGAAGTCATCGACAGGCTCAACGAAGCCGCGTCCGATCAAGGTTTTCCAGACTCGATTCACGAGGGCTCGTGAGAAGTAGCGATTGCGAGGATCGGTGACGCTTTGAGCAAGCTGTTCTCGCAATTCGCTGGGCTTGTAGAGTCCCTTCTGAACATCGATCTTCCGGATGTCTTTCTTGGCATCAGCAGTGGCGAGTTCTTCCGCCAGTTTGCCAGTGGTCGCCTTAGCAACTTTTTCGGAAGTACTTTCGAGCAGATCGTCGACCGTCGGCCCCTTGGCAACCGGAATCGCCGCAATCTTAGCCTGTCGAACGGCAGCCAGACGCTTGATGTAACTTGGAGTATCTTTCGAGTCATCGATCGGGAATGGGAACCGGGGAGCGATCGGCTTTCGCTCTTCTGCAGGTCCAACCCCTTCCGGTGGCCACATAATCGTGGTCTGATCGGCTTCCGTGGCGTAGATGATTTTTGTCAACTGGCTCTCAAACCGGCGAGTCTTGCCATAGAAGGCGGCCATGTCGTAAAAGTCGCGGCGCTTCCAGACATCAAACGGATGGTCATGACACTGAGCACAACCTATCCGAACCCCCAGGAAGACTTGTGACGTCACACTGGCCATCGCCAGCGGATCGGCATCATCACCCAGGATGAATCCAACTTCGGGAATCCGCCCCGCCTTGCCGTTTGTGTAAATCAGGCGGCGACAAAGCTCGTCATAGGGCATCCCCGTTTTCACGGCGTTGTGCACATAAGCGATCAAGGCCTGCCCACCACTGGCTTGCGAGCGGAGTCGCAGCATATCGGCAAAGAAGATTGTCCAGCGATCCGAAAAGCGATCGTCCTTCAGCAACTGCTCAACCAGTTGCTCCCGTCGCCCCTTAGCGGGTCGGGTTGCGAAGTCACGCAATTCGGCATCGGTCGGAATTCGTCCAATCAGGTCGACATAGATGCGACGCAGGAAGACGGAATCATCAACGAGCGGCATCGGCTCAATCTTCCGCTCGGCCGCTGCTTTCGCACTCGAGCGGGTGACAATCACATCCAGATCATTGGCCGAGGCACAAGAAATCAACGATGCCATGCCGACCAGAAAACTTGTTGCGGGAAGCCAGTGCTTCACTCGTCACTCCTTTCGAATCAGGAACAACCCGCGAGGAAGATCTCAGTTCCCAACAGGAACATTGACACCACGCCAACAGTCTATTGATCAGTCCACACCGCAGGTTACGACGATTTTCCCAAATTCAAAAATCAGTCTCAGACCATCTGCAGCGGGAATGGACTCCCTTTGGTCAGTTGGAAAGGGCGATCTTGCGGATCACGCAATTCGGTGTGAGGATCGATCCCCAGCATGTGATAAATTGTGGCCACAAAGTCTGCCGGGCCAACTGGATTTTCGGCGGGATAGGCTCCCAGCCGATCAGAAGCACCGTAAACCTGCCCCCCCTGGATTCCTGCCCCTGCCAGCAGCACGTTATACAATTCCGGCCAGTGCTCACGCCCGCCGTTCTTTAACGTCACTTTAGGCGAACGTCCAAACTCCGACGCCACAACGACTAATGTCTCCGCGAGTTCACCCGACTGAGCCAGATCCGTCATCAGTGCGTAAAACGCCTGATCGAATGCCGGAATCAGTTCCTCCTTGAGTGCCGAAAAGTTGTTCCAGTGCGTATCCCACGCAAATCCGTTCTTTCCCTGCGCACGCTGCCAGTTGCATTGAACCAGCCGGGTCCCGGCCTGAAGCAGTCGACGCCCCAGTAACACAGATTGTCCAAACAGGTTACGTCCATATTTCTCGCGGACAACCGAATCCACAACCGAGAGATCCACGGCTTTGCGAACCGCTTCCGACCCTACGACATCCAGCGCCTTAACCTGATTGTCCTTAAGAGATTGCGACAACGCCTGGTCTCGCAGGTAATCGACCTGCTGATTCAACTGGTCGACCAGTCCCAGGCGCCGCCGAATGACGCCCGGCTCTTCGTTCGGAACCAGCGGAATATGATCGAGGCGGAAATTGTCTTCGTTGGGGTTTCCACCCGTCAGCATGGGATCGAATTTCGGCCCCAACATCCCCGCAAACTGTCCCGCTCGGCGGCCACCTGCGACGTCCATCCGGTGGGGGACAATAATGAACGGAAACATCGGCCCGGAACCTGGAGCAATCTTCGCCAAGCACGAACCCATGTGAGGCATGTCCTGACGTGACATGGAGTTAACATCAGGGACTGACCCGGGATACATGTAACCCGTAAACATCCAGTACGAACCACGTCCGTGGTCATTGTGTGTGTGATTCATGGATCGGACGAGTGCCATCTGGTTCATCAGCTTGGCTGATAACGGGCAGTGCTCGCCGAATCGAAGTGTCGGAACCGACGTTTCGATCGTCCCAAACTCGCCCCGGATTTCTGCCGGCGCTTCAGGTTTGGGGTCAAACATATCGTGTTGAGGATGCCCTCCCGAGAGATACAGGATGATCGCTCGCTTGGCACGACCAAACCCCGGGCCATGTGACGATGTTGCGGATGCGGCACTCGCAGGCTGAGAGAGCAGATGGTTCAGGCCAACGCCCCCCATCGTCAGGCCCCCGATCCGAATCATCTCGCGGCGGCTCACTCCCTGAGCAGTCCGAAATCGCGGTCCCAGCAAACTCAACATGCCGCTTCTCCGTTGGCCCGTTTCGTCGAAAATCAAGTGACAACGCCAGCTCCTGGTAGTGCCGACTCAATCATCAAACGCATTGACGTTCACGCATGCAACTGGCTAGTCTAGCCAGATCGGCTGCCGTGGGCAAATGGAATTAGGACAAATTCGCCTGCGGACGCACAGCCGTGGGAAGTGGCCCAATTTGTGACGCGTCTGAATACCGCAGATACGATCAAACCCCTTCCTCCGCAGACAGACTGCTTGGTACGACTCAAGAATTGATCTCTCACGGAGTCGCGGACACACGGAGGTCGTGAGAGCGAGTTCAAGGCGATGTCCTTTCCTTCTCTGTGTCTCCGTGGCTCTGTGAGCAACCAATTCGAACGCGAGAAAGGGCAGTTCTGACAGGAGACAACAATTCAGTCAAAAAGTGTCTCTACCGCTGGAATTCTCTCGCCAAATTCAGATTGGTGGATAAAGTGGATCACGGTCTGAATGGAGTCATTTCAGAGTCTTCACTTTGACAAGGATGATCCGTATGAGCCAATCTGCCCCACTTCCCAGTGATTCCAGGTCAAATTCTCTGCCATCGGCTGATGTTCCGTCGGGATCGGCAAGCATGGTAGGTGCTCATGAAATCGAGCGAGCGATCGTCCACCGTTTGCAATCTCATCCATCACTCCGTTTCACACGTTTGCAGGTCCACCAGTGTGCTCATGATTCGGTCTGCCTGGAAGGATTCTTGGAATCGAACGAAGACGAGATCGATCTTTGCGATCTCGTGCGCGGAATTCATGGCATTCGCAATGTGGTCAACCGAGTGTTAATGGCCCGCCCGCCGCAACCCCTTCCCAAAAAGGGATAATCGAGCGGCGCGTAGATCCTCAGATTCGTCTGTGCGGTCGGTGCACTCCGTGTTCGAATCCCGCGCCGAAAAATTGGATACGGAGAACACCGAGGACACGGACCTCGAGTTCGTGGGAAGTCGTGGAACGAGAGCAGGCCAATATCTGCCTGTCATTGAATCACAATGACGCAGGCATTTCCTCGCCGTTCGATCGTCGATCTGGTACAACAGTCCGTGTTGATGTACCAGACCGCAAACCCGCCGGCGAAGTTCAGGTTGTCACTTGGACTCTGCCAACTTTCCCGCTCTTCAATCTGCAAGGATAATTTCATGCCTGCTGATCCCATGAAGACTCATGTCGTCAAGCCGCTGGCACACACCGCACCACTCATCGGTTGTCGTTTCGACCCGACGGGACGCTATGTTTTTGCAGGGGGCGAAGACAATAAGATTGTGCGGTGGGAACTGGCGACCGGAACCAAAACCGAACTCGCCGCGCATGACAGTTGGATTCACAGCCTGGTGTTTACACCAAACGGCGACACATTGGTGTCCGGAGGTTACGACGGGCGCCTGATCTGGTGGCCGGCAACCGCCGAGAAGCCCGCGCCTGCCAAAACAGTGGAAGCTCACCAGGGTTGGATTCGCGCCATGGTCGTGAGCCCCGACGGAAAATTGCTTGCCACGTGCGGAAATGATCTGAAGGTGAAGCTCTGGAACTTCGCGGATGGGACGCTGGTCCGTGAACTCGTGGGCCACGAACGCCATGTGTACAACGTCGCCTTTCATCCTGATGGCAAGCAATTGGCATCAGGCGATCTGACGGCAAAATTTATCCACTGGGAAGTGGACACCGGGAAGCGTGTCCGCGATTTCGCCATTGCCAGTATGACCAAATACGATGCTGGATTCGGTGCCGACTACGGCGGCCCTTATGCGATGGCATTCACGGCAGACGGCAAACGGTTACTCGCTGGCGGAATCACCAACGTTTCCAATGCGTTTGCCGGCGTCGGAAATCCGATCATCGTCGAAATTGATTGGGAGGCCGGCAAAGATGCCATGACACATCTGACGAAGGGCAACATTGCTGGCAAAATCTTCGGCCTGGTGTCGCATCCCGAAGGATTTGTGATCGGGGCAACTGGCGGAGGGGGTGGGGGACACCTGTTCTTCTGGAAAGCTGATTCCAAAGACGAGTTTCATACGCTCAATCTGGGAAACACGTGTCGCGACCTGGCGCTGCATCCTGATAATCTGCAACTGGCCACATGTCACCACGACAAAAACGTCCGGATCAGTCTGATGGCCCCTAAGGCTGGCTGAGTAACCAATGGTGGCGTTTGTGATTGATCGTAGGGTGTTGCCATAGTGGTGATGGGAATCATGGGAAGTATCCGAATCATGTTTGATCGATTTGCGCAATCGTGCCCGCACCAACATTCAAAAATTCGCGATTCCCATTCTTCCCATCAATCCCATTCGACGACTTCCTGTCGATTCACAACCAGCGCAGCCCTGTTGCTTGTGATGACACTCCTGGCTTCTTTCGGTCGTGCTGAAGATCCGATCAATTTCAATCGTGACATTCGGCCGATCCTGTCAGACCGCTGCTTTGCCTGTCATGGGCCTGATAAGAACGCACGCAAAGGGGATCTGCGTCTGGACCAGCGCTCCGTCGCTGTCGATTCAGGCGCGATTACGCCTGGTGATCTCTCCAAGAGCAAACTTGTCGAACGGATTGATTCCACCGACCCTGATTCGATGATGCCACCCCCCAAGCACAACAAGCCGTTGACTCCGGATGAAAAGAAGCTGCTGAAACGCTGGATTTCTGCGGGGGCCGAATATCAGCCGCACTGGGCATTTATCTCCGTTCCCAAGACGGTGTCGGTCCCAACCCCACGCGACTCGGCGTGGATTCGGAACCCGATCGATGCTTTTGTGCTGGATCGCTTGCGTCAAGTACAGGTCGAACCGGCTGCTGAAGTCTCGCGAGAAAAATGGCTGCGTCGAGCCGGTTTTGACCTGACAGGGTTGCCACCGTCGGTGGCCGAGATCGATACGTTTCTCGCCGATCAATCCCCGCAGGCTTATGAAAACGCGGCCGACAGATTGCTGAAATCGCCCGCTTTTGGCGAACGGCTTGCCAACGAATGGCTCGATGTCGCTCGTTATGCGGACACGTTCGGCTATCAGGCGGACCGAGATACACACGTCTGGCCGTGGCGAGACTGGGTCATTCGCGCTTTCAACGACAACCTCCCTTATGACCAGTTCATCACTTGGCAGACCGCAGGCGACATGCTTCCCAATCCGACTCGGGATCAGCAACTGGCGACCACGTTTAATCGACTGCATCGCCAGACCAACGAAGGTGGCAGTATCGAAGCAGAATTCCGGATCGCGTA
This sequence comes from Planctomycetota bacterium, assembly GCA_037146815.1. Lineage (GTDB taxonomy): Bacteria > Planctomycetota > Planctomycetia > Planctomycetales > Planctomycetaceae > Schlesneria. The sequence continues at coordinate 4,404 of JBAWWJ010000150.1, read as the reverse complement.
CATCGCCGATCGGGTTGTGACGAACGGCACCGCCTTCCTGGGGTTGACGTTTGATTGCGCCCGATGTCATGACCACAAGTATGACCCGATTACCCAGCGAGACTTCTATCAACTGTCGGCGTTCTTCGCGAATATTGACGAGCACGGGTTGTACTCTCACTTCACCGAAACAGCACCGACACCAGCTCAATTGCTTTACGAAGGGGACCAGGAAACGCGTCATCGCGAATTGCTGGATCGCATTCGCAGCAAGCAGGCAGAACTGGCCAAAGCTCGCGCCGATGCCATGGATCGATTCCAGAAACATCCTGCTTCGAAGCCCGACTATGTGATTGGGAGTCCGTCGTATGGGGTGCTGAGTCTGCCAGCGGTAGAAGTCGGTGGAACGCCCAGGACAACACAGGCAACAGCGAAGTTTCTGTTTGATGACGTCAGTCCGAACGGAGGGAATACGCTTGTTCCCGGCGTGGGTCGCGCCGTTGCCATTGCGGCTGCTCCAGCGAGTGACGATGGGAAACAGTCCGAAAAACCCGCGACACCGACCGAGAACAAAGCGATTCAGTTCGACGGCGACGACGCCTTTGCATGCAAGGGATCCGGGAAGTACGGTCGCACGACTCCCTTCACGTTTTCTCTCTGGGTTCGACCGGCTGAGCATAAGCCGCGTGAAATTGTGCTGCATCAGTGCGTCGCCGCTGAAGACGCGGCGTTTCGTGGCTTTTCACTGGTACTCGATGAAGGAGTTCCCGTTGTCTCTCTGATTCACTTCTGGCCCGGCAATGCCATCCAGATCGCAGCCGATCAAAAAATTCCGGTGGGCCAGTGGACGATGATTACGATCACCTACGATGGCAGCAGTCACGCGGCGGGATTGCGACTCTATCGCGATGGTTCGCCCATGGAAGTCGTCGTGAATCGTGACAAGCTGACACGTGATATCAAGCACCGTCCGGAATGGGGTGATTCGAATTCCGGAGGGGTGGAACTGTCACTGGGGGCTCGCTTTCGCGATGTTGGTTTCAAAGGGGGGGCGGTCGATGAATTACTGGTCTTCCCGCAGGAATTGACGTCACTCGAAGTCGCCGCGCTGGTGACTCAGTATGCCCGTCCCGAAAAGAAAGAGGATGCGACGCCGGTCGATGCGACGACTCAGGTGGCGAAGTTCGAACACTACCTGCGGCGTTACGATGAGCCTTATTTGACAGCCCTTAAGGACCTGCAGAGCCTACGTCACGACGAGAACGAGCACGTGACCAAGGTCCGTCAGATTATGACCATGCGGGAACTCGATCAACCTCGCCCGACGTTTATTCTGAAACGCGGAGCGTATGAGTCGCCGGGGGAACAGGTGAGTGCTGATACCCCGGCGGGAATCATGCCATTTTCGGCGGAATTCCCCCGGAATCGATTGGGACTGGCTCGCTGGATGACAGACGACCGCAATCCTGTTGTCAGTCGAGTTGCCGTGAATCGAATCTGGTCCCTGTTTTTTGGACGGGGACTCGTTGCATCGGTCGAGGACTTTGGAGCCCAGGGGCAATCCCCCACGCATCCTGAGTTGCTGGACTGGCTCGCGCGTGATTTCATGGATCATGGCTGGAACGTCAAGGGGCTTTGCAAGCAGATCATTCTGTCTGCGACGTATCGCCAATCGACAACGCCACGTGATCCGAAACTGCATACCGAGGACCCCGAGAACCGGATGCTTGGCCGAGGCCCTCGCTACCGGCTGTCAGCGGAACAAGTGCGTGACAATGCTCTCGCCGTAAGCGGGCTGCTCGTGTCAAAAATCGGCGGTCCCAGCGTGATGCCTTATCAACCGGCAGGCCTGTGGGAAGAATCGGGAACCGGCAAGTCGTACAATCAGGCGAAGGGAGAAGGACTGTATCGCCGCAGTATGTACACCTTCTGGCGCCGGACGTCTCCCCCGCCGACAATGGTCACGTTTGATGCCACCAGCCGTGAAACGTGTACCGCACGTCGAGAGCGAACCGCGACACCACTCCAGGCACTCGTTCTGCTGAATGATCCTCAATATATTGAAGCCGCTCGAGTCCTCGCAGAGAAACTGATCGGTCAGCACGCAGATGCCATCGACGCTCGGTTGACTGCAGCATTCCGACTGTTAACCAGTCGCACGCCGACACCCAAAGAGCTGGCGGTGCTGACTCATCTCTATCAGGACCAGAAAACTCATTTCACGGCCGCGTCGGCTGACGCCGTGGCAATTCTGACGGTCGGAGATGCCCCGCGGAATGACAAGCTCAACGCTGCCGATCATGCAGCGATGACCGTCGTGATCCAGACTTTGATGAGTTTTGATGAGTGTGTGACGAAGCGTTAATCGTTTTTCGAGACTCTCACAGATTCAGCAGGAAGACGTCAGCAAACTGACAGCAGGAAGAATTCAACATGACGACTTTATTGCAGCCTATTCTCTCGCGGCGCCAATTGCTCTCACGGATCGGGATGGGACTTGGCGGGATCGCTCTGAGCGATCTACTGGCAAGTGACCGCCGCGTCCAGGCCGGAATTGGTGGAGCCCTGCCATCAACTCATCATGTTCCGAAGGCCAAAAGAGTCATTTATCTCTTCCAGAGCGGCGGGCCGTCGCAACTGGAGACGTTTGACTACAAACCTCTGCTCAACGAACGACACGGTCAACAACTGCCCGACTCGGTCCGACAGGGCCAGCGACTGACCGGCATGTCCGGCAACCAGGCCTCACTTCCGTTGGCTGGTTCGGTCTTCAAATTCGCTCAGCACGGTCGAAGCGGTGCCTGGATCAGTGAATTGCTCCCACATACGGCCAAAGTTGCGGACGAGATTGCGATCATCCGCTCGATGGAAACGGACGCAATCAATCACGATCCGGCGATCACATTTCTGCAGACGGGGAATCAGGTCTCAGGGCGACCGTCGATCGGTGCATGGCTCAATTATGGATTGGGAACAGACAACGAGAATCTTCCCGCGTTTGTGGTTTTGATCACCAAGGGAAAGGGAGATCAACCGCTGTATTCCAGACTCTGGGGGACCGGATTCCTGCCAAGTCGCTATCAGGGAGTGCAGTTTCGGTCCGGCAAAGATCCGGTGTTGTATCTGAACAATCCCCCGGGTGTTGATCGTGACAGTCGGCGCAACATGCTGGACCGGTTGCGTGAACTGCACGAACTGGAACAGGAAGCGACGGGTGACACGGAACTGAATACCCGCATTGCTCAATATGAAATGGCCTTCCGGATGCAGTCGAGTGTCCCCGAGGTGACAGAGACATCAAAAGAGCCGCAGCACATTTTTGATCTTTACGGAGAAGACGCGAAAAAGCCGGGGACGTTTGCCGCGAACTGCCTGCTCGCCCGGCGACTGGCAGAGCGTGGCGTGAAGTTTATTCAACTTTATCATCAGGGGTGGGATCAACATGGCGGATTGCCCAATGGGATTCGGACGCAATGCCGTGAGACCGATCAGCCCGCAGCTGCACTGCTGACGGATCTTAAGAAGCGTGGAATGCTGGACGATACGCTGGTGATCTGGGGTGGCGAATTCGGACGCACGAACTATTCGCAGGGTAAGCTGACGGCAACTGATTATGGCCGTGACCACCATCCACGTTGTTTCAGCATGTGGATGGCTGGCGGCGGGATCAAAGGGGGCAGCGTCTACGGCGAAACCTGTCCGTTTGGATACAACATCGTCAAGGATGGCGTGCGAGTCCGTGACTTTCACGCCACGATTCTGCATCTGCTGGGAATCGATCATGAACGCTTGAGCTACAAATTCCAGGGACTGGATGCTCGCCTGACGGGAGTAGAAGAATCTCATGTATTGAATGACATTTTGACTTGATCGTCGCTATAGTGCTCCCGTTTTCTGGCAGGGTGCGTTGATGCAACTTTTGCATCGAGGTTCGATTGCCAGAGTTTCATTGAACCGCTGCGGTATTCAAAACGGAGAAAGCCATGAATCGACGACCCGCCCAATTCCTCATTCTGACAGCTCTGATTTTGAGTATCACCGGGTGTGTTTCTGAACATACGTCGGGGTCAACGCAGACGTTCACGTACGAATGGTGGCTACCACTTTCGGTGATCCTGGGGGGGATGGCTGCCGTGCCAGCCGGCTGGGCTCTAAAAAGCAAGTCCGAGAGATATGGTTGGGGCTTGCTCATCGCCGGACCACTGTTTGCCGTCTTCGGGGCATTCCTGTATTCCGAGCGAGCGGTCCTGGATGATTCCAAGTTCGTGACCTCGCGATTGTTTAATTCACACGAAGTGAAATTTGACACACTGAAGCTCGTGCGAATCACGTCCGAAGTCGTCACTGGTCGCCGCGGCAGGAAAGAAACTAAATTTGGCTCTTCGGCGGAATTTGTGGATGCGTGAGGGGGTGACTGGGGGAAAG
>JBAWWJ010000149.1:0-20323 GCA_037146815.1 Planctomycetota bacterium | reverse complement strand
GATGAATTGCTGGCGGGTGGCGGCGACATCGGTGGCTTTGGCGAGGTCCGCGTTCATCATGCCTGTGTCGCCGACCGGGCCGGGGCAAACGGCGTTGACTCGAATCCGGTCGACGGAATGGCACAGAGCGAGGCTTTTCGTCAGGCCGACGAGTGAAAGTTTGCTGATGGAATAGACTGGATCGTGGGCCCGGGGAAGGATTCCGGCGTTGCTGGCGGTGTTGATAATGGAACCGCCCCCGGCCTTTCGCAGATGAGGAATCGCGAATTTGCAGCCGAAGAAGGCCGCCTTCAGATTGATGTCCAGGCAGTCGTCCCAATCCTGCTCAGTCACCCCCTCGATGGGCCGGGTCATACCGATTCCTGCGTTGTTGACGAGAATATCGAGGCGACCGGCTGCGGCGACGATTGACGAAATCCAAGATTCCAGATGAGAAATCGAGCGGACATCGCATTCCTGAGATAGGATTCCGAGACGTCCAAACTCCGGGCGGTTGGCCAGATCAAGGATTCGATCGCAGACAAAGACACGTGCCCCGGCGTTTGCCAGGCAGCGTGCGGTCGCTCGGCCAATCCCGCTTTCCCCTCCCGTTACGGCAGCAACTTTTCCGGTCAAAAGGCCTGATGTCGGCTGGTTCACGGCTGTATTCTCCTTCTGCTAAATAAGTTGCGTCGGTTTGACAGAGTGATTGGGGGAAGTAATCGGGTGAACGAGAGCAGCGAATCGTCCTGCAAATCTGACAGAGGCCACAACTTCGGGCGATTTGCGTGAAATTAATTTTCAGCAATCCGTCTGGTTTTGTGTCGTCATTTCGATTTGCGTGATCGTTTCGACAAATCTCCTTCACAGCAGGCAGTTTGCGGTTTTGGCGGAATGCAACGAGGATAATCGTCTCAATCACTTGCCGAACAGGAAGTTGCAGCAATTTGATTGGACGTGCCGTTTTTTTTTGATAACATCTACACGAACGTTTCCGGCGTCCTATGGGTAACTCTGATACCCGCAACTGATTGCACCAGCAATCGTGCGAGGTCGGCAGATGCGTCGGGGGTCCTGAGTTTCAGCGGAAAGGGTGGCGAGTCCATGGTACGAAAATGTCAGACGCGACAAAGTCTGGCGGCCTCGTGTGGCGCCTGGTTCAGCGCGGCAGCGTTCACGCTGGCCTTCGCAGTTGTGGGGCCAACAGCCCATGCACAAGAGAAGCCTGCGCCAGACAAAGCAGTGCAAGGTAAAGAATTCACGACCGGTTCGTCCGACGTGATTATTACGGAAATCAATCGACAGATTCGCGAAGCGTGGAAAGACAACGAAGTCACCCCCTCCGCGGTTGCCGACGACAACGAATGGCTGCGACGTGTTTATCTCGACATCGTCGGCCATGTCCCCTCACTCGAAGAAGTCGAAGCATTTTCGGCCGATAAAGACAAGGCCAAGCGTACGAAGGTCATCGACAAGCTGCTGGATGATCCCGCATACGTCCGGAACTGGACAACGATCTGGACCAACCTCTGCATCGGACAGCAGACTCCGCGCCGAGTCAGCCGCGCCGGGATGCAGAAGTTCTTCCGCGAAGCCTTCAGTCGTAATCGCCCCTGGAAGGACATCGTTTCTGAACTCGTGACCGCCGAAGGTCACTACGAAGAAAATGGTGCTGTTAACTTCCTGCTGGCTCAGATGCAGGATCAGGATGACGGCGTTCAGATGACGGCCAAGACGACTCGGCTGTTCATGGGGATGCAGGTTCAGTGCACTCAGTGTCACAACCATCCCTTCAACGACTGGAAGCAGGATCAGTTCTGGCAGTTCAACAGCTTCTTCCGTCAGACTGGCAAAGTGGATCATCGTAAGTTCGACGCCAAGACGGGCCGGATGGTGGATGATTACTCCGAAATCGTCGAGCGGAATTTCTCGGGTCCGGTTTACTTCGAAAAGCGTAACGGCCTGATGCAGGTTGCGTATCCGATTTATCTCGGAGCCGAAGTTGATCCTGGCGATTCGACCGATCGCCGCAAGGAACTCGCCAAGCACATGATCACCGGCGAAAAGCCGATGATTGCCATGGCAATGATCAATCGGACGTGGGCTCACTTCTTCGGTTACGGCTTCACTCGCCCAATCGACGACCTGGGGCCTCACAATCCCGCGACGCACCCGGTTCTGCTGGACTTCATGGCGACCGAATTCGTCAAGAGTGGTTATGACTGCAAGCAGTTGATGCGCTGGATCGCCAACAGCGAAGCGTACAATCTGACAAGTCGCGGCACCAAGAAGAACGAACGCGACAATCCAGCCGCTGGTGAAACTGCGTTGTTCACTCACGTTTATGTGAAGCCGATGACGGCCGAGCAACTCTATGACTCGCTGATCGTTGCCACCAACGCTCACAAGTCAGGTCGATCGGGTTGGGAGCAGTCGGAAAAGCAGCGTCAGGAATGGTTGCAGCAATTCGTTCGGACCTTCGGTACGGATGATGGCGAAGAGTCGAATTCGTTCGACGGAACGATTCCTCAGGCACTCATGATGATGAATGGCCAGCTTGTGTCGGACGCGGTAAGCGTCAAGGCCGGAAGCCATCTGGGTGATGTTCTCGCTGGCAAGGGGAACGAAATCGTGAAGATCAACCGGCTGTACATGAGTGCCCTCGGCCGTCAGCCAACCAAGCAGGAGCAGGCTGCTGCTCAGGGTTACCTGAAGCGAAGCCGCGAGCCTCTGTCGGTCTACCAGGACCTGTTCTGGGCGTTGTTGAACTCCAACGAGTTCATCTTCAATCACTGATGATGTTTGACATGACCTGTGGCGGACTGGATGTCCTGTCCGCCAGTTTTTGAATTCAAATTCACTCTGTTCTCAAAACGACTAGGAGCTACTCATGAGTCTTCCAACTCCATCCGGCATGTCACGTCGCCACTTCATGCGGCACATGGCAGCCAGTGCGGCAACGATTCCTGCCTTGGACTTCATTGCTCACATGCAGGCCAATGCTGCTGAACTGAAGAAGCGAAACAAGGCTTGCATCCTGATGTGGATGAGCGGTGGTCCCCCAAGCATCGATATCTGGGACTTGAAGCCAGGTTCCAAGAACGGTGGTGAATTCCAGCCGATCTCGACCAAGGGTGATCTGCAGATCAGCGAACACATGCCCAAGACCGCTCAGGTCATGGACAACCTGTCTGTTGTGCGAGCCATGAGTACTCGTGAAGCAGACCACGGTCGTGGTCGTTACTACATGCACACCGCCTATGTGCCAAACCCAACCGTGGTTCATCCCGCATTCGGTTCGGTCGTCAGCTATGAACTCGGCACGAAACGCAAGGAACTGGAAATCCCTGCCTTCGTTTCGATCGGTGGTGGCGGCAGCAGCCCTGGATTCATGGGGATGTCCCATGCCCCATTCCTCGTCGACAACAGCGGCAACATCCGCAATGCCAGCATGGGGGATCTGGGACCAGATCGCCTGAATCAGCGTCTGAGCATGCTGGGTGTTGTTGAAGACAACTTCATCAACTCACAGCGTGGTGAATCAGGCCAGGCCCACAAGGACATCTACCAGAAGGCCGTCAACCTGATGACTTCGAAGCAGATGGCTGCATTCAAGGTCGCTGACGAAAAGAAGGAAATCCTGGACATGTACAGCCCAGCTCCTGCCGCTCCTGGAGCGATGGGTGGCATGGGTGGTGGCAACCAGTTCGGTCGCAGCCTGTTGATGGCTCGCCGCCTGGTCGAAGCAGGTGTTCCATTCGTCGAAGTTGACTTCGGTGGCTGGGACCTGCATGCCAACGTCTTCCAGACTCTGAAGACTCAGCGCCTGCCAGCTCTCGATGCTGGTATCGCCGGTTTGACCGCAGACCTGAAGCAGCGCGGGATGCTGGACGACGTGGTTCTGGTGTGGATGGGCGAATTCGCTCGTACTCCACGCATCAACCAGGACGTCGGCCGCGATCACTGGGCTGCCAGCTGGTCAGTCATGGTCGGTGGCGGTGGACTCAAGGGTGGTGTTGCTGTTGGTGAAACCGACAAGGACGGTACCTCGGTCGCCAGCGACAAGGCTTACCAGCCAGGGGACATCTGGGCGACGGTTGCTCACGCTCTCGGAATTCCGCTCGATACGGTTCACACCTCGAAGCGCGGTCGTCCGATGAAGATTGCCAACGGTGGTACCGCGATCAAGGAATTGATCGGCTGATCACTGCGAAGCAGCGATGGAAAAATCCCACTGGGGGGCTGCTTAACAGCCCCCCGGTGTTTTGATAGCTGTCAGCGATCAGCATTCAGCTATCAGAAATGCAAACAAGAGAAGCAGCGACTTGCTGTTTGATCGATTTGTAGAATTGGTTTTGCTGACTGCTCACTGCTGAGAGCTGACCGCTCATCACTGACAGCTCTCAGCCACGCGGAAAGCGATTCTCCGTGAGTGATACAGAAGCCCGCACTGAGCCGGTTTCGCCCGTGGCACCCAGCCCCGAGTTTGTACAACTGTTTACTCATCACCAGCGACGTCTGTTTCTTTACATCCTGTCGCAGGTACCGAACCCGATTGAAGCGGAAGAGGTCCAGCAGGAAGCGAATGTGGTGATCTGGAGTAAGTTTGCCCAGTTTCGGCCGGGGACGAACTTTCAGGCGTGGGTCAGTCAGATTGCGACTTTTGAAGTCTTGAAATACCGCAGCCGCAAGAAGCGAGATCGAGTCCAGTTCAGCGATGAGTTTCTGGAAACCGTATCGCGTGAAGCCTTGGAACGGTCCGATGAATTGGAAGAACGCCGCAAGGCGTTGGTTGAATGTATGGGCAAGTTGCGTCCCCGCGACCGCGAACTGATTGAGCAGCGATACGCTCCGGGCGAGAAGGGGAAGCATCTGGCCGAACAGATTGGTCGCCCGGCAAATTCTGTTTATCAGTCGCTGGGTCGAATTCGCCGCAGCCTGATGGAATGTATTCAACGTCGAACGACGACGGGAGGGGTTCAGTGAGGTCAGACGAGACCATCATCGCCGAAATGACGCCGCTCCTGGAGGCGTTGTGCGAGGATCGTCTTGCGCCCGAGCAGGCCGTACGCCTGGAACAGTGCGTCCTGGCCTCAGATGCGGCCCGCTGGCACTATATCAGCTACGTGGATCTGCATGGCTCGCTGTATTGGAACGCGGGGGGAGTCGGCTCTGCCGAAGCGCTATCTTCCGACGACATCCCGGTCTGGACCGGACAATCTGTGGCTGAACCGGTAGCGATCGCAGTTGAAGGACCGTCGAAACGCGTTTCCGCAGGTGGGACACGCTGGAATGCGGCCCTCTATTCGATCGTTTCTGTCTGTGCGTGCATGGCGGTGCTGGTTGGCTGGTCGCAGTTCCGGCAGAAGCCGGTGGTCGAAGTTGCTCAGCCTGACGTGAAGCAATTGCCCGCAGCACAGCCTGTGGAACCCGCAAACGCTCCCGTCTCACCGGCTCACCGGTATTCGCCGGTGGAATTGGCTGCGAATCAAGGTGGTGCGGAATCGGGTGTGAATGCGGACTCAGGTCCGGGAATGTCCGCCATCGCAGTCGGTCCGGTCCGTCCGCCGGCTCAGTCTAATCCCGTCGTTCCTCCTCCTCCGCAATCGAAGCATGAAAATCTGGATTCTCACGAAGTCGTCGCTGCGATCAATGCGGATATTCGACGCGGCTGGGAAGTTGCCTCGGTTCGCCCCTCGCCGGTCGCAGACGATTCCGAATGGCTGCGTCGCGTATCGCTGGATCTGATTGGCCGAATCCCCACCGTGGACGAAGCGGAAGCGTTTCTGTCGAGCAAGCGACCAAACAAACGATCAGAAGCAGTCGACAAGTTATTGGATAACACGGAATTTGCCCGGAACTGGACGACGGTCTTCACGAATGTGCTGATTGGCCGACGATCGGATCAGCGAGTCAATCGCCCCGCCTTCCAGAAGTTTCTGCGGATGTCGTTTGCGGCAAATCGGCCGTGGAATCAGATCGTTTACGATCTGATCGCTGCCGAGGGGAACAATGTCGAAAAGGGCGAAACCAATTTCCTGATCGCTCATCTGAACAACGATGCATTGCCAGCGACCGCCGTCACAGCGCGTGTCTTTCTGGGGGAGCAGTTGCAGTGCAATCAATGCCACAACAACCCGTTCAATAAATCTCAGCAGTTGTCATTCTGGGAAATGCACAGCTTCTTCAGCCAGACGGCGTGCGTTCCGCGACAGGCGGTCGACCCCAAGACGGGCAAGTCAAAGTACTCGTATACCGAACTGGTCACTAACACGGCTGATGGACCAATTTTTTTCGAGACTCAAAATGGCTTGATGAAGGTCGCGTTCCCTCGCTTCCATGGTGAAACGGTTGACGCCAGCCCGGAAACCAATCGTCGCGATGTTCTGGCGCGAATGATGACAGAGGGAGATCAACCTCAACTGGCGACAGCATTCGTCAACCGAATGTGGGAGCATTTCTTCGGTCGGGGATTCACGCATTCGGCCGACGATATGGGGCCTCACAGTCCTGCCAGTCATCCCGAACTCTTAAACCAACTGTCCCGTCAGTTTATTCGCAGCGGTTACGACACGAAGCAACTGGTCCGCTGGATTTGTAACTCGGAACCGTACCAACTCACCAGTCGTTTCGGCGTCGACAATCGGGACGATGATCCTGTTGAGGGGGCATTGCCTGCCTTCAGTCGGATGTATGTCAAGCCGATGACGCCCGAGCAGGTTTACGATTCGTTCGTGATCGCTACGAAGGCTCATCAGTCAGGGGGCGTTGACTGGGAACAGGCAGAAGGCCAGCGGCAGCGATGGTTGTCGCAGTTTGTCGTGGACTATGGAACGGACGAAAATGATGAGGCGATGGAACTGGATGGAAATCTGGTACAGGCGCTGACGCTGATGAATGGCAAGCTAATTGAAGAGGCTCTGGAGACAAATCCAGGAACATATCTTGGCGAAGTCATCCGTCGTCGGGGCGACGAAAAGGAAAAGATCCGCGAACTCTGCCTGGCAGCGTTGTCGCGTCCACCAACGTCAACCGAAATGGCCGCCATGCGAAAGCTGGTCCGTCGCGACGGGACTCATGTTGCCAACCGAGGGAGCGTCCGCGTGAACTCCGATTCGGAAGGGTATCAGGACCTGTTCTGGGCACTGCTGAATTCAAACGAGTTCACGGTCATTCACTGAGTCGGACGTTAGCTGAACGCTGTCAGCTATCGCAAACCTTGTGTGCCGCAAAAGACGCGCACTGCTGGATGTCAAAGTCCCTCGAGCAAGACTCCGAATCGCTCGAGCACTTCGAACGGGATCTGATGGCCTCCAGAAAATGGAATAAATTCCACGGCTGCGCCTGAATCCACCAAAAGTTTCCTGAGGTCTTCAGCCGCTTCGTAAGGGAGGATGGGATCATGCCTCCCGTGACTTTGAAGGACTCGCAGGTCGGCGTGGTTTGGGACGAGATTTCGCCATTCGGCTTCGTTGAGAAAGGTTCCTGACAAAGCGACCAGTGCGGCGGGATTCTGGTCCAGATGCAGCGCTGTATCTGTCGTCAGCATGGCACCTTGCGAGAACCCTCCCAAGACGACCTGCGAAACATTCAAGTCCAGCTGCTGGCACAATAAAGTCACCGTTTCCGTCAGTTGCTCGCGAACTTCGGGCAATCCATCAGGCCGATTGCTGCGCATTTCGCGGAATCGGCCAGTGGCGACAGCGAGTTGCAGTTTGACGATGTCGATCGCCCACCAGGCTCGCCCGCCGGGTAAGCCAAGATGGTCCAAAGTTTGTGGAGCTTCGGGAAATACGAAGGCGACGTGATCTTCGAGTTGTGTAAACTGGTCAAAAAGTTCGTCTGCGATCGGGACCAGATCAGACCCGGAAGCACCGTAGCCGTGACACAAAACGACGACGATTCTTGGTTTTGCGTTCGCGGGTAAGCGGTCAATGATCCGGCACTTCAGGCGTCCGATCGTTTCGATTCGCATGCGATATCCTGTGTTTTTCTTGAGTACGTCTTGCAGTCAGGTGTGTTCTCAAGTCTGAGAGATTACACCCTTTTCAGTTGATTTGTCGCTTCAATTGGGGAAGTCTCCGATACAATCTGTATCGACACGAGAATAGCCGCTGAATATCCCACCTGGAATATCTCACCTTCCACCGTTTCAGTCTTTGGAGGCTACATGAACAGATCAGTCACTAAAACAGTTGCGTACGGGCTTGTTCTGGCCGTGACCCTCTGTTCCGCCCCAGACTTGTGGGCGCGATCGGGATCCAGTTCCGCCTTTCGTCGCTACGCTCAGCAGCAGCAGAAGCAACAACAGCAGATGATGCAGATGCAGCAAAAGGCGATGATGGAGGCGATGGCGCGTCAGGCCGCCATCCAGAAGAAAGTCCGTGAATACCTCGCTGCGGCTTCGAAGGCTCGATCTGAAAAGGAAGAGCAGGCCCATCAGAATATCATCAATCGCCGAAAGGCAGAGCAGGCCGCCAAGGAATCGAAAGCAAAAGAATCCGAAACGTCACGGACGACGACCAAGCCGTAATTGCCAATTGTGAACCCAGGCACTCCGGGTAGCGTCTGGGCCACCTTGCCCTCGCGCTTCCCTGCAGTTCAAAGTAGCTGTTACGCTCCTGCGTGAAGATAGCAGATTGCAACCAGGATGCGGGAAATAGTTGCGCCCGCGGCAACGTTGGAGTCGGGCCAGGTTCAATCAGCCGGAGCGAGTTAGCGTCCGGTTCAACGTGTATGGTCGTCCGTGACGGGATGCCAAAGTATCTGGGGAGGCAAGCGAGACCCTTCGCGATTGCTCTCGCTCCCCTCCGCGATCATCAAGCAAAATACCTACGTGGCCGGCATCGTTACCGATTCTGGCTCGTCCATTCGATCATGGCTCACGCTGCCTCCGGTGTGCATCATTTCCTGTCGTCTTGAACTTGGACGCACCGAATCGAAAAATTCCCTTGCTGGGAAAATTGGCGATCGGTACAGTGATTCTGGTCGATTAACAGACAGAACGTCTGCGGAAACGTGAGGTTATGTCATGCTGGAATCTTCGAACGCCTATAAACTTCTCACCAGCGTCCTGCGTCGGATGCGAGTGGTGGCGATTGGACATAGTTTTTACCTCAGCTTTTTGATTCTTTGCGGATTGTTTGCCGTCGGACTCCTTTCCGTTCGTCTGTCGGGACTGGCCCCTGGGCTGCTGGCCCCTTCCCCCAGCACCTGGATGGCGTTCGCGGCCGTTCCGGTGCTCGCACTGCTGCTGTCGCTACTGGTCCATTCGAAGCCGACGCTCCCCGATGCTGCGAGGCTGGTTGATCAGTCAACCGGATCGAAGGATCTGTACCTCACACTGTCACTGATTGATACTTCGGCCGGCGAGTACCAGCCACTGGTGCTGCGGTCGGCGGAAACAAAGGCCCAGGGGATCATGCCCGAGAAGGTCTTGCCATTCACTTGGCAGAAGCGGTTCTGGCATGCTGTCTGGGTGCCGACTCTGGTCGCCTTGGCCGTCATGTTTCTTCCGCAACTCGATCCATTCGGCAAGGTTGCCAAGGCGGAGCAAATCTCCAAGCGGCACGAAAAACTGGCGGATGCTCGCAAGGCAACGGAAGTCCGGCTGGAGGAAGTACGCAAAAAGATCGCCGAGCATGAAGAACATAATGCGACCGACGATGTCGTCGAAGAGTTGAAGCTGGCCTTCAACAATATGGTCCCGACAAAGCGGGACGAAAATCTGAAGACATTGCTCGAAGAACAAAAGGACATCGGCAAGCTTTGGCGCCAACTGAGTGCCGAGCGGTTGAAGGATCTGATGAGCGAGTCGACGACCGGCGACCAGAAGTTCGGTGGCAACGAAGACGAAAAACTGAAGAAGTGGCAGCAGGAAATGCAGCAGGGGGATGCTGGTGGAATTGAGAAAGAAATGCAGGATCTGAAACAAGCCCTGCAAAAACTGGCTCAGACCAAGGACCCTGTCAAACGCTCTGAACTCATGCAGAACATGAAGGAGCGGTTGAAGGATCTGGAGAAGCTGGCAGAAGAAAAGCTGCACAGCGAGGAACTGGCGTCCGCTCTGGAACGAGCACTCGAGCAACTCGAACTCTCCGAACAGTCAGACATGTCGCAAGAAGCGATGGAATCGGTGATGGAGTCGCTTGAGTTGTCGCAGGCCGAAGTGAAAGAACTCGAACAAGCGGTCAAGGACCTGAAAGAGTTGGAAAAAGCACTGAAGACGATCCAGCAGGCGAAGAAACTCAACGACAAAGAGAAGCTGGACGGTGGAGAGATGGGCGAATGTAAAACACTGGAAGACTACGAAAAGTTCTACCAGCGGATGCTTGCCGAATCAGGTGAAGAACCCAATGACAAGGAAGGGAATGGACTAGGTCAGCGCGGGATTGGTCGGGGTGGGGAAGCTCCAGAAAACGATTCCGTCGAATCCGGCTTTAAGAGTGAGCAATCAAAATCAGCGGTCGTCGCCGGAAAGATGTTGTTGTCGATGCAACAAAAGGGCGAAGCGGAAAAGGGAGACGTTGTTCGCGACTACAAGAATCTGCTGCAGACGGTGAAACAAGGGGCCATGGAAGCTCTGAACACAGAACAGATCCCACCAGGCTATCACGACGGGATCAAGGGTTACTTCGATGCTCTCGAAAAGTCGAAGGAAGCGAACAAGCCGAAATAGGCGGCCTTTTTTAGACTGCGCGAGTCAGACCGGTGCTCTGGGCTGAAGCGGGATGGACCGAAGGGAAATCTCCCGCTTGATCCTGTATACCGGGGCTTCGCGAAGACACTCCAGCCCCAGCCACCCGAAACTGAAAGCGGCCTCAATAGCCGTCACCGGTCAATCGCAATCCGCAAAATCGCGAAATTGCCTCGTTTCCACGGAGAAAGTAGTGGGCGGCACCGACTAGAATGACGGGCCGCAATTCATTATTGAAACCGTAGAGACTTTGGACGTCGAATGTCGACTGATGATTCCCGTTCCGGCTATCGCCGACAGAACCAGACCGCATGGAACCGATTGTCGGACGGCAGCCAGTTCGCCAAGACCGCGTCGGATGAAGAGTGTCGAGACCCGCTGAACGCATTGGACGGTCGCGGCTGGCTACCCCCGACGGTTGCTGGCCTGAGCGTCCTTTGCCTGGCGTCTGGCGGCGGGTGGCAATCCGTTCTGTACGCTGCAGCGGGGGCTCGAGTCACCGTGCTGGATCTCAGTCCCGGAATGCTGGAACTGGATCGGCGCGAAGCAGGTCGTCGAGGCTTCTCGGTCACGACGGTCGAAGGTTCGATGGACGATCTGTCGATGCTGCATGACGAATCGTTCGACATCGTTCATCAGCCTGTCAGTACCTGTTACGTTCCCAGCATCGTCAAAGTCTATCAGGAAATTGCCCGAGTTCTGCGGGATGGCGGGCTGTACATCAGTCAGCATAAGCAGCCAACCTGTGCCCAGATCACTCAGCGAACTGAGCGCAATCAATTCATTGTCGGGATCGAGTATTTTCACGAAGGTCCACTTCCGAAGGTCGAAGATACGTCGTATCGCGAAGCCGGGGCGATAGAATATCTGCATCGATGGGACGAACTAGTTGGTGGACTTTGCCGTGCTGGTTTTGTTCTGGAAGACCTGCGTGAACCTCGTCGAGCCGACTACAAGGCTCCCGTCGATCACTTTGGTTACCGTGGTCGATTTATCCCGCCCTATGTCCGCCTGAAAGCCCGCCGATTACCTCGACAGCAATCCACTGGTTCCACCCGACTGTGGCTCCCGTAGATTTCTAATTACGAATTGATGATGGAGAAGATCGTGGTTCGTCATTCCGCGTTGGCCCGAGTCTGGATTGTTTCGTCTCTCGTGCTGGGAATCCCGCTTTGCGTCTGGAGTGCGCCGCCCGATGTGACGTCGCTTTTTCCAGCCGGCGCACAACAGGGAACTACCACCTCGGTCACGATTCAGGGAAAGCTGGGTGACGGTGTTTGCCAGACGTGGGTTTCCAAACCAGGGGTCGTCGTGACCTGCCCGGAAAAACCAGGGCCAATCACGATTCAGGTGGGGGCTCAGGTGGAACCCGGCATCTGCTGGCTCAGGTTCTTCAACGCAGAAGGAGCTTCAGGACTGCGGCCTTTCATGATTGGAACGATGAGTGAAATCAATGAAACCGAACCCAACGACGAAGCCTCAAAGGCCCCACCACTTCCCGAATTGCCGGTGGTCGTCAATGGCCAGCATGGTAAAGGGGGCGACTCTGATTCGTATGCGGTCTATCTGAAGCGAGGCCAGGTGCTGGTGGCATCACTGATGGCGAATCGCGTGCTGGGATCTCCTCAGGATGCGGTCCTGCAGATTCTTGGCCCCGATGGCTTCGTTGTCGAACAAAATGAAGACGATCAGGGCCTGGACCCTCAACTGGCGTTTCCTGCTCCCGTCGATGGAGTCTACACGATCCGAACCTGGGCTTTTCCGGCGGCTCCTGACAGTAGTATCCGACTGTTCGGCAGCCCGGCCTGCGTCTATCGATTGACGGTGACGACGGGTCCGTTCGTCGATCACTGTCAGCCTGCCGCGATTCAATCGGGGCAGACTCAACGTGTCCGGTTGCACGGCTGGAATCTGCCGACGCCTGATCTCGATGTTGTAGCACCTGTTTCCGCTCTGGAACAGCGGTTCGAATGGCCATTGCCAGGCTGGAATCATCGGATGCCTGCGACAGTTTTTGTGCAGCCCTATGCAGGATTCAGCGAACAAGAACCGAACGATGCGGCGCGCCCCCAGGCAATCACGCTTCCTTGCAGTATGTCAGGGCAAATCCAGCAACCGCGTGATGTCGACGTGTATCAGTTTACGGGTAAGAAGAACCAGCGATTGCGGTTGGAAGTTCTGGCTCGCGACCTGGGCTCACCGCTGGATGCGATGCTGCGAATTACCGATGCGACGGGAAAGGTCTTGAAGGAAGCCGATGATGATGGCAAGCAGTCCGCAGATCCCGACTTCGAGTTTACAGTTCCCGCCGACGGTGACTTTCGCATCGCGGTCACGGATCGATTCCTGCACCACGGAGATCGATTTGCTTACCTGCTGTCGATCACGGAACCGCAAGCCGACTATTCACTGGCGGTCGCAACAGATTCGTTCGTCTTGAGCCCCGACAAAGAATTGGAAATCCCCGTCACAGTGACTCGAACATCCGGCTTTGCCGGTGAAATTCGAGTCTCCATCCGAGGCCTGCCAACCGGAGTCACTGCAGATGCGGTAACATCGGAAGGTAAGGGAGACAGTTCCAAATCCGTAAAGCTGAAGCTGAAGGCCGACGGTCAACAATCCTATTCGGGCCGATTTCAGATCGTCGGCAGTGTCGGAAACTCGGCAACTCTTGAACGACTTGCGACACTGCCCCTGAAATCATTTCAGTCCGAGACATCACAGCTTTGGATGACAGCCGTCAAAAAGCCATAAGCGTCGACCGGACTACCTGATCAGCGTTGATTTGCGTTCATCAGCGGTTCGCAGTGTTCGCTGCTACTTTTCTGTGAAAGACTCTTCGTCTTGTGGAATCAACGCAGGCTTGTCTCCTGGCGGTGATGGAACTTTGCTAAGGGTTGCTCCAGGGACACGGCCCGAGAGTGGCGTCGAATCGAGTTCGACCGAGGTCGGATCGATTTCCACCCAGATTCGATCTGTCGACTTCTTTCGCCATTTGACAGGAAGGTTGACAGAACCTGTTCCTTCATTCGAACCCCAGTAACTTCTCCAAGCCTCGTAATCGAGTTGTCGGGCTGGTGCTGCTCCCTGGCGTCCGCCAAGCTGCCAGAACACACCCACACCGTCGTACTGATTGCGATCTCCAGACCAGACAAACCGGCGCTGCATTTCCATTAGTTCACCAGCGTCCATCATGGCGACCAGCGGATGGCTTGATTCGCACCAGAAGATGTTGTCGCGTGCAGTCACCGTAACGGGCGGTGTATGGTCATTCAACTGATTGACCCCTTCCGTCAAGACCAGTCCCCCCGATGTCAGGCAGGTGACAAAATCGAGTTCCAGCCAGATTCGGTCGTTGTCGGAGTTGTTCATTTCTGTTTGACAGCAGGCATGCAGCAGAGCCCCCTGGAGTGCAACGACCGTATCTTTCAACTGGAAGCGAGCGGTCACAGCATCGCGCAGAACGATCAGATCGCAGTGACCGCGAATGAGCGTGTCAAACACGGTGATGCGAGGTGCCTCTACGGGAGTGCCATTCTTCATGATTCCCATATTGCCGACACCCTGCCCCGGCGCCGCCTTCTGTTCAATCACACAGGCGGGTTGATTGGAGGGATTGGCAACCGTCACTGTCACATCGTGTAATTGAAGTTCACGAGGGCGCTCCAGTGAAAAGACCGCCCATCGTTCTGCCGTAATTCGCTCGGGAACCGTCAGAACGACGTCGACCTTGACGAGCTGCAGCGATCCGCCAGTGACCGTCATCATTCGCGACTCAGCCTCCGTTGGAGGTTCGGTCGGGGAGAATTCGATGATCGGGCGGAATCCCACGCCACTACGGATAGTCACGTTTTCCTTATTCGTCAGGCGAATCGGAGTTTCAGCACGCCCACGGCGCCCGTTGTAACGCAGCTCGATAATCGTACCGTCCTTAGCTTCAGAACATGCCGCTTCGAGTGATTCGTACGACTTCCCCCCCACAATCATGATCGCGGGACGCAGGTCTGCAGGCGGAGTTGTGATACCAACCGTCGAAGGGCCTGGTGAACGTGGCGTTACCGGTTCAATCATCGGTGTTCCCATTTTGGACTCGGGAAACTTCGACTTATCCGGAAGGGCTGTTTTGATAATGTCGCCGTCGTTTTGTGAACTGAGCAGCGGCAGGTTGTCGAAGACCTTCTGCACGGGGCTCGCATCGGATCGGGGAATCGAAGCAGCGGGGAGTGTGTTCACCGGTTGCACAGGACCTGTCACCGAGATGTTTGCACCCCCAGGTTTAGGCTTCGCCCCCTCAATGGGAGTCGTTGTCGAGCCGGAGAATGATGGTGATACGGTCGCCTGATCTGGTTGTTTCGGTGTTTGAGGAGGATTGAACGCTGTTGTTGTGACACGCGGGTTCAATTGTTGTGTCAATTGAGGGAACCGTTCCATGGCCAAGACAACGAGCAGCAGAGATGCCGCCGTTGCAATCCAGCCGATGTTTCCCTGCCAGAAGGGTTGATCACTTCGCGTTGCGGTCAGCCAGACTTGTCCATCGATCGGAACGGCACCAGTCCCCAATAGCCTGGCGACTTTCAACAGGTCACCGAGCAATTTTGCGGGATTCGAATACCGCCGCTTCGGGTCACTCGCCATCATCTTGCGGACGATTGCTGAGAGTGCCGGGGGAACTCGGCGATTCTTCTTCGCCGGATCCGGGGGATCTTTTCCCTGATGATCGAGAAGTTTTTGAAGGACAGTCCCCTCGGGATACGGCGGCTCGCCTGTCAGCATGTGGTACAGGGTGCAACCGAGCGAATAGATGTCACTGCGAACATCCACACTCCGCGGATCTTTGGCCTGCTCGGGCGAGATATAGTCAAACGTTCCCAGCGTCGTTCCGGCGACGGTTAGTTCCAACGAAGAGTCTGCTGACTCTTTTCTTGCCAGTCCCAGATCGACAAGCTTCGCACGTCCCTTAGGTGTGATCAGGACGTTGGAAGGCTTGATATCCCGGTGGATTACTCCGGCCGCAGCGGTGTGGCTCAAGGCCGCAGTGAGCTGCATCGCATAATTGACCGCTTCGGCGGGAGGCAAGCGATCGCGCGATCGAATGACGTCACGCAGATTGGAGCCGGGGATGTATTCGTATGCAATGTAGTGCATTCCCGAGTCTTCTCCGTAGAAGAAGATTCGGGCGATGTTATCATGGTCCAGACGGGCTGCCGCCCGGGCTTCGTTCTGAAAGCGGAGAACTGCTGCCGGATCGGACGTGAGTGCAGGGGATAAAATTTTCAAGGCGACATTGCGACGCAATTGTTCATCAGTCGCGAGAAATACAGAGCCCATTCCCCCGACGCCGATTCGACGTTGAACAGTAAAGTGTCCAACGCGAATACCTTGAACATCATCCGCTTCGGCCGTCGTTGGGAAGAGGCGACGCATCAATTCAGGCGTCTGATCCTTTTCTGCCGATTCCACAACTGCCGACAGAGGGTCTGATCGGAGACTGGTGATCACCGTATCGGTCCCGGGAATGACAGGACTGCTCCAGGGAAACGGAAACCCACCATGCGGACCGACCCCGTGGGGGCCAATCCCGGGAGGATTTTCCGATTTGATCTGGCTACTCGCCATTTCGTTCATTCCATCGAAACGCTGTTTGAAACAGTCTGGCAGATCCTTCCGTAGAACCGTTCCACGTCTTAACCCAAATCCCCATCAGTCGCCAAGTCTGGAAACACAGTTTCCCGTAATGGACGGACCACCACGATCATTGCGGTGGCAATTGTTCATGGGACACCCACGAACGACACGAGGATCGTTTGGCTTAATGTTGCAGAGGTTCTGCCGCAAATAATGAAAAGCGAATAAGTTGTGAAAAACCGAAAGACGAAATGACACGTTGAAATGCTTTGAATACCGTGATTCTACGGTGAATTGCTAATTCTTCTTGGAAAAATCTGGGGCGAGGTCACCATATTTTCGGAAACTGGCGACTTCTTTTCTATTTTGACACTCCAGGCTGCGATATCTCAACGTTTTTTCGTCAGGATGTTCCCAACCTCTTCGACGATCGCTTCAAACAAGGCCGTCGCGTCATCGTCCAGATTGGCAGTATATTGTTCACTGTCGATGACGATCGCTGCATGGTGCCGAACTGTCGTATCCGAGACCGGAATGACTTCGATTCCCTGTTCTGATCGTCGAACTAACTTTCGAAGTTCATGGACTTTCGGTACAAACGCCTGCTCCAGATGCTCGTTCAGGTCGTGAGCCCGGCGTGCCGCCTCGCGAATCTTGTCACGAAGCGTGAGTTGATTGAGATTCAGTGATCGGGCCATGTTGATGTTACCTCAAGGTGCGATGGAGACCGATTAGACCGTCGCAAGGGGTTGGGAGTCAAGACGCATCTCGAACGCTCAAGGTTCCGCAAGATTTTGTATCCTTGACCCCGGTTACGGAACATGACTAAACCCTTCTGTTTTTCGATCCCACGGGAAGCCTTCTCGCATGCGAATCCTGGTGCTCGCAGACATTCACGCCAACTGGCCTGCCTTGTCTGCAATTCACGAAACGTTTGACGAGTGCCTCGTGTTGGGAGACCTCGTGGAATACGGAGCTCAACCGGTCGAATGTATTGATTGGGTTCGTCAACACGCCACTTTTGTGATCCGTGGCAACCACGATCATTCAGTAGGCCAACGGGTTCCACCACCATCCGGTTCAGGCTTGCGAGGTTTGGCGGCGGCCACGAGGTTGCAACACTGGAACCTGCTCTCTGCGAGTCATTTGAAGTACCTCTCGCGCTTGCCCGTTTCGCAAACGGTGGAGCTTGGCAACCAGCGATTTCATCTTGTTCATGCGACGCCGCGCGATCCCATGGACGAATATCTGGCGACGGACAAAGCCACGTGGACTGCTCGCCTGGCGGAGATCGACGCCGATTTCGTCTGCGTCGGGCACACGCATCTGCAATTCCATCTCGATCTGGAAAGGTTACAACTGGTCAATCCTGGCAGCGTCGGTCAACCACGCGACGGTGACCCGCGCGCCGCCTACGCGATCATCGAAGATGGACGGGTCGAGTTGAAACGTGTCGCGTACGATATCGACAAAGCTGTCGATGCCCTGCGCGAACTGGAACTGTCGGACGAACTTTTCAATCAAGCCGAGTCCTTGCTGCGGACCGGTGGACGTTCCTGACGACTGGTTGCTGATTGCGGTCGGTCTTATACTGCGTGCCAGGTACAGTCTTCAGCTTTTGGTGATCAGACGCATGGCTCGTTATTTCAAATACAAATCTGCAGACGACATTCAGTCGGAAGCAGTGAGCTGGGGGAAGTCTCTTCCGGTGTCAAACGACACTTCCATCCTCTTTCAACCAATCAACGTCGGTCAAATCACTCTGGGAAACCGGTTGTGCATTCAACCGATGGAAGGATGCGACGGAACGCTCGATGGAGCCCCCGACGAACTGACGTACCGCCGGTACCGGCGGTTCGGGGCAGGCGGGGCGAAGTTGATCTGGGGCGAAGCGACTGCCATTGATGAAGCCGCTCGCATGAATCCCCGGCAACTCTGGTTAAACGACCAGACCGCTGCATCACTGGAACAGATGCTGTCGGGCTGTCGCGAAGCACATCGCGATGCGTTTGGCAGCGAGTCTGGCCTGGCTGTCGGCCTGCAACTGACACACTCCGGCCGCTTCAGCTATCGCCGGCCGCAGATTGCCACTCGAGATCCTCTGCTCGATCCATTGACTCTCGACAAATCGACGGGAAAGTTCATTGACTCGTCCTATCCTCTCCTGACCGACGATGACCTGCAGCGAATTGAAGATCAGTATCTGGTCGC
The DNA here is from genome assembly GCA_037146815.1 of Planctomycetota bacterium. Classification (GTDB taxonomy): domain Bacteria; phylum Planctomycetota; class Planctomycetia; order Planctomycetales; family Planctomycetaceae; genus Schlesneria. Next base: position 1,812 of record JBAWWJ010000149.1, on the reverse strand, counting down.
CGCACATCTGGCGGCCAAAATCGGCTGCGACTTTGTCGATATCAAGCAGTGCCACCGATACCTGCTTTCCGAATTACTCGCCGCCCGCCATCGCCCAGGCCCCTATGGCGGAAGCCTGGAGAATCGAACCCGCCTGGTGCGCAACATCATCAGCCGAATCAAGTCTGAGATTCCCCGCCTCACAATTGTGACACGCCTGAATGTTTACGATGGGATTGCGTATGTTCGCCACGACAGGTGGCAGCAGCTTTACGGTACGTCCGCCGCGAAAGTTTCTCCCGATGATTCCACTTCGATCGGAGTTCCCGTCCCGCACGAATTACCGCTTCAGACTTCGTTTGGCGTCGACATCAACGATCATCTCCAGATGAATCTTGAGGAACCGATTCAACTGGCGACCTGGTTACGCGACTGGGGTGTGGCGGCAATCAACGTGACGATGGGAAACCCGTATGCGAACCCGCATGTCGTACGACCTGCGGAATTTGCCCCGGTCGATGGCTACGACGCTCCAGAACACCCCTTGGTCGGTGTCTTGCGACACTTTGATGCCACAGCCGCAGTGCAGCAGGCGGTTCCAGGGTTTCCTGTCATCGGCAGCGGCTATAGCTGGCTGCAGGACTTTGCGATGCAGGCAGGCGCCGGAAATCTGCGGGATCAGCGCTGCTCAATCGTCGGACTCGGCCGAGCCTCATTGTCGCATCCCGATTTTGCGCGACACGTTCTGGAGCATGGGACGCTGAATCGCAAGCTGATCTGCCGCACGTTCTCATACTGTACGAACCTGATGCGGACGAAAGATCACCCGCTGGGACAATATCCGACCGGATGCCCTCCGTTTGACAAAGAAGTCTACGGGCCACTGTGGAAAGAGATCGAACAGAAACGGGAAGGCCGGTCGTCGTAAATCGGGATCGACTCCTGCCCAGACTGCGTTATGATAATTCCATCAATCTACGTTGATGCAGGTTTGGTGTGGTGTCATTGAGGTCGCATTGATGTACGACAACTCCCTTTCAAGACGACAAATCCTTCAGGCGGGTGCGTTGCCGTTCCTGGGACTTGGTCTGCCGCAAATCCTGTCCGCGGGCACAAAGGGAAGTGGGCCAAAATCGTGTATTTTCATTTACCAGTACGGGGGCCTCAGCCAACTCGACTCGTGGGATCTCAAGCCGAACGGACCGAGTGAAATCCGTGGTCCGTACCAGCCGATTCCGACGACGGTCCCAGGGTTTTATGTCGGCGAATTGATGCCGCGTCTGGCAAAACTCGCCGACCGATATGCCGTCATTCGTTCGATGACGCATAATGTTCCCGTCCATGACATCGCCAATAAAATGTTACTCGCAGGCCAATCGCTCCCTGCCGCAGACGCACCGTCATTTGGTGCTGTCGTTTCCAGGCTGCGACCTTCGACCGCCAGTGTTCCGTCACATGTCTGGCTCCAGAAGTTTGGCGGGGGTGCGGCGCCACCAGAACCGGCGTATTTAACCGGCGGCTTCCTTGGTATGGCTCACAGCCCGTTGCTGATTGGCGTCAATCACGAGGACCATCCCGCCAACCCCGCATTCCGTGTGAAAGCCTTTGACACGGCGGACGGAGTCTCACTGGCTCGACTCGATTCGCGCCGCCACTTGCTGGATCACGTCGAATCTCCGCAGGGTCGTACTGATTCGGGATTGCAGGGTGTCAAAGCTGCCCACTCGCATGGTCAGTTTCGCGAGCGAGCGTTTGAGCTTCTTTCAGGTTCGCAGGCCCGCAAAGCCTTTGATATCGAGCAGGAAGCTCCCCCTGTCCGTGACCGCTATGGAC
>JBAWWJ010000148.1:0-20424 GCA_037146815.1 Planctomycetota bacterium | reverse complement strand
GATGAGTCCGCTGATGGGAGCTTTGATCTTGGTAAATTCCAGATCGAGTTCTGCCTGCTTGAGTCCCGCTCGGGCCGAGAGAATATCGGCGTCTGCCTGAGCTTTCCTGCCAAAGTCTCGATCGAGTTCCGACTTAACAACGATCCCTTTGTCGAACAATCCCTGGGTCCGATCCAATTCCGCAGCGCTCGTTTTCAGAGCGGCCTCGGCACTTGCCAATCGTGCTTTGGCACTGTCGAGGGCGTTGTTGTAAGGGCGATCGTCGATTTCGAATAACAGCGTTCCTTCCTCCACGTACGAATTCAGGCTCCCCATGAATTCGACCTTGGTCAGATAACCACTCACACGAGGCTTGATTTCAACGGATTCCCTGGGTTCCGTGCGTCCAGTGTAGTCCATAAAGTCCGTTACTTCTCGAAGTACCGGGGTGGCCACGCGAACCTTGATGGCGGTCGGAGCGGGCGAAGCTCCACCATGGCTTTCTCCCTGCGAGCACCCTGCGAGGGTCACTATGACAGTCGTCAGGCTCGAAAAAACGATGACCTTGATTAACCGGTATGGAATCATTTCAGCCTGCAATTCTTTGGAATTTAACGTCATGGACAGCAGTCGCGGTCACTTACCCAATGGCACATCACACCAGTACTTCTGAATTTCGAAGCCCTGACCAACTTTGAGTGGTCAGTGATTCTGTCGATGTCAGATTTCGCGTGCAATGACCGGTCCGACACAGAAGCGACTTTCGATGGACGCTCAATCACGTGGCAATGCAAGAATCAACGCCTGACTTCCGGTCCAACGAGTTTCGCAAGACATCATTATCCTGCGCACATTGCCATATCTTCATCACTTTCCTGGCATGAAGCCCCCAACGCCCCAGTCGGGAATAAGTCATCTTGCCTCAATTTCGCGAATCGATTATCAGTCCCGCCACGCGGGAGACTACCTCTAACCCGGGTGATTTTCCTGCGCCTCCATCACGTCACTTTTCGAAGTCCCATACCTGTCACAGCGCGATGAACCGGGTTCGTCCCGGGAACAGAACCGCGAGGATACCAGACCCATGCAGCACGCAAATTGCGGCAGAGCGAATCGACTCTGGTCGCTTCCGCGCGTCCTGATGCTGGGTTGCGGCCTGCTGGTCTGCAGCCAGGTTGCCTCGGCCCAGATCGCCGGGCGGGAATCTTTTGGCCCAGGGGCCTCGGATCCCCCGGAAGGACGAGGAATTGGTGTTCACCTGCCAAATCCTTCGCGTGCTCGCCCTGCACAATTAACGGCAACTTCGCTCGAAGATCCCAAGGACTCTCCGTTTACTCTCGATGAACCGATGGCTGCGGTTAAAATCGAAGGGAATACAACCATTCCCGACGAAACAATTGCCAAGCACATCAAGACTCGTCCTGGTCGAAGTGTCACAGCAAAGCAAATCAAGGACGACGTCGATGCGCTTGTGAGAACACGATGGTTTGCGACTGTCGAACCATCGATCCGCCGGACCGACGATGGAAATATCCTGGTATTTCGCGTCCTCGAACGTCCGATCGTTCGCCGGGTCGAATACAAGGGCAACAAAAAGCTAAAAACCAAAGATTTTGAGCGTATGACCCAGTTGAAGCCGGGTCAACCTTACGATGTCAGCGTTAATCGCGAATGTGCCCGCCGGATTCAGGACTATTACCACGAAAAGGGATATCCGTTTGCGACGGTAGAACTTGAGCGAGGCGATGTTCGTTCGGACCCAGATCGCGAAGTCGTCTTTTTGATTGATGAAGGCCCAAAGGTTAAGGTCACTGCGCTCAAGTTCGAAGGCAACGAGGCATTCAGCGGTCCGTTGCTTAAAACGAAGACTCGCACCAAAACTCGCATCCTGTGGATGTTTGGTGGAAAATACGACCCCTCCACAATCAACGATGATGTGGAAGGCTTGCGCAATTACTACTACAGCCTGGGATACTTCGATGTGCAGATTACTCCAGAACAGAAGTTCTCTGCAGATAAGTCGACCGTAGAATTGCATTTTCAAGTCAACGAAGGGGTCCGCTACCGTGTCAACGAAATCTCGATCGTTGGCAACAACGTCTTCACCGAAGAGGAAATTCGCGGTTTGATGAAGGTCAAGCCTGGCGAAGAATATAACGAGCGCCACATCAATAAAGACGTCGAAGCGGTGATGGCAAAATACGGAGCGCAGGGGCGATTGTTTGCTCAGGTCGCACCTGTTCGTCGCTGGTCGGAAGAACCTGGGGTACTGGATCTGGTTTACCGAATCAACGAGGACAAGGTTTATCGGATTCGTAACATCGGTGTTCATATTGCAGGCGACTACCCGCATACACGAACCAACCTGATCCGGAACATCTCGCCCATTCAACCGGGTGATTTGGCAGATCCTAAAAAGCTGCAACGATTTCGCCAGAACCTTGCAGGTTCCGGCTATTTCGAAATGGAAGGTGGCGGACCACGTATCGAAACGAATATCGTCAAGAACAACAATTGGCTGAAGGCTCCCGAAATGGATGTCGCTCGCGGTCAAAGTTCTGGCGAAAGACGTGTCGCGAAGTTTGATCCGGAAATTCCGATCGGACACAGCGTTGGACGTCCCGATGGTCTGCCCGTCAATACGCCGGCGGAACGGTTTGTTCCTGAAGCTCGGCAGCGAACGGAGGCTGTTAAAGAAGCACCTAAGGAAATTCCGTATCTCATCGAATTTTCTGTCGATCCTGAACCGGAAGCCAAAAAGCCAGTTGATGACAATTCCAGATTGGCTCCCCTGACGCCGGTCTTCCGTGGTCAAAGCCGTGATCCGTTGAAGCCACCACAAAACCCGATTTACGATCAGAGTCCTCAGGGCGACCCGTTCGGCAAAGCGATTCAGAACCCGGACCCCTACGATATTGACCGGTTGCCACCTCCCGAATTCATCGATATCGACACGTATCTCGGTGAAGCCCGCACGGGTCGTCTGATGTTCGGTGTCGGTGTGAACAGTAACTCGGGGGTTGTGGGGAACATCGTTCTCAGTGAACAGAACTTCGACATTTTGTCGCCACCGAAGAGTTGGGACGACATCTGGAATGGAACTGCCTGGCGTGGAAATGGGGAGAAGTTCCGCATTGAAGCGATGCCGGGTACGCAACTCAGTCGCTATCTGGTCGACTGGACGAATCCGTACTTCATGGATACGAATAACAGCTTGGGAGTCAGCGGCTTTTATTTCAATCGGTATTATTTGAACTGGACAGAACAGCGTCTGGGTGGCCGATTGCGAGTTGGCCGACAGCTTTCGCAACATTGGTCAGGTTCTGCATCGTTACGAATGGAAAGTGTCGATGTTTTCAATCCGTCAGTCGCAGTTCCGCCACCGTTACTTAAGGATGCACTTGGAACCAGCCTGTTGACAACGGGACTGTTCTCGATTTCCCACGATACTCGCGACTCACCCTACATGCCTTCCACTGGTCACCATGTGGAAGGGACCTTTGAGCAGGCGTTCGGCCAGTATGACTATTCACGTGTCACGGCCGAAGCTCGCCAGTATTTCACCGTTTATCAACGACCAGATGGCGGTGGAAAGCACATTGTGAGCCTGAAGGGAGAAGTTGGTTGGACTGGCGCTAGCACACCGATCTTCGAACGATTCTATGCAGGGGGCTTTCAATCGTTCCGCGGATTCTACTTCCGTGGCGTCAGCCCCAAGCAGGGTGGCGTCTATGTCGGGGGCGATTTCATGATGCTGGGGAGCGTGGAATACCAGTTGCCGGTGATGGCCAACGAAATGGTAAAGGTTGTCACATTCAGCGACTTCGGTACTGTCACCGACAAGGCTTCGCTGAGCGATTTCCGTGTTTCGGTCGGTGCTGGCTTGCGTGTTACGGTCCCGATGATGGGCCCAACCCCAATCGCTCTCGACTGGGCAATCCCACTGACGAAAATCGATACCGACAAGACACAACTGTTCAGCTTCTACATCGGTGTAGCCCGCTGATCGACCGATCAGACGGTGCCGGTTTTGAAAACGGTGCCGGTTTTGAAAATGAGCATACCCTACGGCATAGCGAATTCACGGACACGCTATTCGGCAAGTTGTAATTTACTGAGAACTTCCGCTGTCACGGGACACGGGTGAGTTTGACCAGATCGAGTCATTGCTCGAATATGACCGGTCAGCATTTTCAGGTCTGCGAGATCGTCGACATCATACCAGGGTGGAAGCAGAGCGAGCGAGAGGCCCAGTTCAGAAATCCGACTGACGGTCTGAGCCAGGACACTTGATCCGCTCCAGGTAATCTCCTCGAAAAGCTCGGGAACCGCACGTCGCAGTCCGATGAGGTAATATCCACCATCCATCGCTGGACCGAGAATACAATCGAATTCTTGCAGATGGTCAAATGCCTGAGTGACATATTCGCGAGGGATCGTCGGGCTGTCGGATCCGATCAACACCGAAGTGTCAGCAGCATCCTGCAGTGTTTCCTCGAAAAACGCGGCCATCCGCGCCCCCAGATCTCCGTCGGGTTGTGGCCATAGATCGAATCCGAATCGCTTGAAAGATCCAAAATACGCTGCGGAATCGGCTGGGGAGTACCCCAGAACCCGGCGATCTCCTTCTGTGCGAAACTGCAATGCGAGATCGTCGAGGAACGCTGCCGAAAGCTGAACGGCTCCATGGGATCCGATATCCTCGGCCAATCGAGTTTTTACCTCACCTGGCCGTGGATGCTTGCAGAACACTCCGAACGTCCGCATAGAGAAACCTCGTTCTTTAGTTGAAGCAGCAAAAGGTGTTGGCAGACAATTGTGGTTTGCAGAAGAATTCCATCAATGCCCGACATATTACTCATTGCACTTCGATCGTCCATCTCGCATGCACAGTTCCCCAGGCTCACAGACTTCGTGCGAAGAGTTCGAGATCCGGTGGAAAAGCCATCTGGAAGAACAGCTCTTCGCCGCTGACGGGGTGAACAAACCCCAGTTCTGCGGCGTGTAGAGCCAGTCGAGGTGCCTGGCTGCTATCTCGGACCATCTCATTTAAATAGGGTTGAGCGTACTTAGGATCGCCACACACCAGATGCCCCGCTTCTGCCATATGGATACGAATCTGATTGGTTCGCCCGGTTTCCAAGCGACATTCGACCAGACTGTAATTTCCTAATTGTTCGAGCCATCGGACGTGGGTGACGGCACGCTGGCCGACTTTTGGATTTTGTACGCTGCCGCGCCGACCATCTCCGCGATCACGAACGATGTTGGAAACAATTGTGCCGTCAGCAGGCCGACCATGGACGATGGCCCAGTAGACGCGATGCACGGTGTGCTTGCGAAACTGCGAAACCAGATGCGTTTCGGCCTCTTCATTGCGAGCAAACACCAGCAAGCCACTCGTATCGCGATCCAGGCGATGGACACATCGAACCAGTCCCGATCGGGACCGCGTTCGCGGACCTGATGCAGCGCGACGTGCCAGCAATTCATTGAGTGCCTCGTCAAGTGTTGGCTGGCGAGCCTTTCGTTCATCCGACCAGTTTCGCTCTTCAATCCGTCGATGCGTCAGCATCCCTGAGGGCTTTTCAACAACGACGACGTGCGGGTCGACGAAGACGATCTTGACGTCGGAAGGTCGTGGCGGCTGCGAACGTGGTTTTTCTCCCAGTTCCAGAATGTCGCCTTCTGCGACGCGTCGAACTTCATCGACGCAGACAACTCCATTGAGGGTCACATATGCTCGCCGAACCTGATCTGTCAGTTTCGACCACGATTCTCCGGGTCTCAACAACCGCAATATCGCCACGACGGTTTTACCGACGAGCTGTTTGGGAACGACGAATGGTTCGCCGGGAGAAATCGGCTTCAGATTCAAAACCGGTTCTTCGACCGGCGGCACATTGCTCTCAGGCGGACCGACTGGAATGGATGCACGCGCCCTGGCCTGCTTTTGATCTGCAGGCTTTGGGCGATGTGAGCTCTTGCCAGAATTCTTTCCGCGTTTCCGCGGCTTGGGCTCACTCATGAATTGGCAACTCCCACTTTTCGGTTCGCAACGACGCCAGCAGTGTCTGCTGGGTCAAATCAAATTGAAGCGGGGTCACAGTGATATAGCCGTCCGACAGCATCTTCACGTCTGTGGTTGGATCGAAGACATGGCATTTGAGCGGATTCAGTCCGCTCCAGAAATAGGTTCGACCACGTGGATCTACTCGAGTTTCAATTTCATCGGCAGAACGACGGCATTCCATTCCGACGAACGAGACGCCACGGGGCCAGTTGGCGCGCGGCGGCGGAAAATTAACATTCCATAACATTCCGGGCTGTGATCGCTCATACAACTTGCGACAGAGCGGCAGTGCCCGTTTTGATGTCTCTTCGAAATTAGCGGGACCGTCCATCCATTGTGACAGGGCAATCGAGGGAATTCCAAAAAACGCCCCTTCGACGGCTGCGGCAACGGTCCCTGAATAGATGATATTCAAACCGACATTTGCGCCGGCATTGAGCCCGCTCACGATCAAATCAGGGCGTGACGGGCAAAGCTCGTGAATTCCCAGCTTCACGCAATCGGCCGGACGTCCATCGACTTTCCAGCCGAAGAATTCGCCGTTGCGATAGTCTTTATTTACAACCAGTGGATGCAGATACGTGATCGAATGACCGACTCCACTCTGTTCGGTGGCAGGCGAAACAACCGTGACATCCCCCCAGCGACGCAATTCTTCGTAGATCGCCAGCAGGCTGGGAGCGTGGATTCCGTCATCATTAACCAGCAGAATCTGCATTGTCGTCCCTGAAGTTCAGAAGTTCACCCAAAGAATGAACCAAGGCCGGACAACCGGCCTCGCTTCGCAGTCAATTCAACAGCACGATGCCCGGACGGGGCTACTGCTGTAGCGTTAACCCTAATCAGACACCCATCTTCCGTCGCTTGGCCTTGCGAGCCTTCGAACTAGCCGGACGACGACCGTGGTTTGCTTTGTTGACTTTACGTGTATTCTTGGCCATGACGAAAACCTCTCCCTGCTCAAACAAATCGAGCCCCAATTCCAGGGGCGACGCAGACCTAGGATAGCAGGTCAACTTCTTCCGGAAAAGTGACCGGCCAGACTTCGCTCAAAATCTTGTCCGAATTTTTTCGGAATTCTGCATCCCGCCACGATTTCGGGAAAACCACGTTGCCCTGAGCCACTTTTCTGGTGAAAATCCACAGACGGAGTGCTTTGAACGACATGTCGGGTTGCAAATCCAACTCGACGGACGTCACCAAGCGACTCTCGCAGGGGGAAATGATGCGTTCTCAGACCCGCAGGTTGCCAACAAACAGCGCGAATATTCTCGCGTTTGGCCTGGCAATTCTTCTGCTGGGACTGACAGCCCCCACAGCTACAATCGCCCAGGATTCCAAAAGCGATCTGGTGGTACCCCAAGATCGACTGGCAGAACAGCAACTGGAGATCGCCCGCAAGGCCATCGAAGCCGCTGATTTTGCTAATGCCGCCACAGTTCTGCGACGTGTTATGTCGGCGGACGATGATTTCCTCGTCGGCCGCCCCGGGACAGCGACACTGGCTTCGATTCGCACGCAATCTCTGCATCTCATGCTGCTGATTCCGCAGGAAATCCGTGACCGACTGTACGCCGAACTGGATCGACTTGCTGAGGCCAACTGGTCAGCCATCAAGCAATCCGCGACTCGTGAAGAAATCGTGTTGTTTGTCAATCGTTATCCGGGGTCTATTCCCGGGCTGAATGCCTTGCGGTGGCTGGCGGCTCTCCATCGCGATTCCGGGCGGCACGAGCAAGCGGCAATGACCTGGCAACAGGTTGTCAGACATCCACGGATCACCCCTGCCCAGCAAAGCACTGCTCTCCTGGCCTGCATCGAATCATTTCTGTCCGCAAGGCGGATTGAGATGGCCGAACAGATGGCACGCGAAGTGACTTCTACGGATCCCATCCTGATTGCTGGAAAATCGGTCGTTCCGCGCGACTGGGTCGCAGAGCGTATTCGCATGGCCCAGTTAAACAGTTCGGAATCGGTGCCAGAATCTCCGGCCGGTTTCAAAATGGGACTACCTGCAATTCAGCCCGTCTGGTCGGGAGACATCGGACAGTTTGCAGAGCTTGAGCGAAGCGTTGAAAATCTCCGCCGTTATTTCGCAGACCAGGGAATTCCATCGATACCCGTGATTCGCCCAGTCATCACGGGGAATGCCGTGCTGACCCGCTCCATTTACGAATTGCGGGCACACGACCAGACGTCAGGGGCGCATCTCTGGTCGATCCCCAATTCAGAATTTTCCGGTCTGGCGAAGAGTAGCTTTGAACACAATCCTTTTCGAAAGGATATCGCTGCCGCTTGGCAACGTAAAACTGAAGCAGATTCCGTTTTCGGCGCCATCGCCACAGACGGAAAACGGATCGTCATCATCCAGGAACCCAAGGGCGAATTCCCGACAAATTCAGCAAACCGTCCGGCCCTGGGCGGCCCTGTCAATCGCTGGAACCGGTTATGCAGCTATCAGGCCACCACAGGTCAATTGAACTGGCAGATTGGTGGCCCGCCGACGGGCCCCGCAGACGTTGTTGGCGGCATGTCGTTTCTGGGAGCCCCCTTGTTTGTCGACGATTTGCTGTTCGTGGTGTCGCGACGGGATGACGAGTTATTCTTGATGGCGCTGGATCGTGAGACGGGACATATGCGCTGGTCCCTTTCTCTCGGCGTCATTGCACCGCAACTCGCCGAAACAGTTTCGCGGCGGCGAATTGACTGTCCCGTCACACTTGCCGATGGCCGACTGATTTGCCCCACTGCTTGTGGAATGTTGATTTCAGTGAACCCGACAACTCGCTCAATCGAATGGGCCGCTCGTTACCCAGTCCTACAGCATGACCTTCCCGTGCGACAGGCTAACGGTTCGCAAACCCCCACTCTCCCGGATGCCTGGTGGAACGAATGGCGAAGTGTGAACTGTTTATCGTGCGATGATCCAGACGCTCGAAAAAATACTTCTCGATCAAAACTGGCCATCCTGGCATCACCTGATTCCGATCAATTGCAAGCATTTCGCCTTTCGGATGGGACGAAAATCTGGAACGCCCCTCGCAGCGGCGCCTTACACCTGATCGGAATCTCCGGGAACCAAGTGATCGTGACCGAACCCGGTGCCATCCGTTCGCACGACCTGCGAACTGGTACGGTTCGATGGCGAGTCGCAACGGGAGAGGTCTCGGGAATCGCCACGATTTCCGGTATGCATCTGATCCAACCACGGCGTGCCGGAGGTCTCGCGATTGTCGATCTTGAAGATGGAACTCTGCGGTCATTCTTGAGCGACTCGGGAACGAACTACGGAAATCTGGTCGCAACACCGAATGGCTGGATCAGTCAGGTCGACCAGACGCTTCAATTCTTTCCAAAAGTCGAAACGGTCCGAAAGCGAGTTGAAACTCAAGCAAATACTCAGCCGACCGAATCAGCCACATTGGAACTCGCTCGTCTCGATCTTCATTCGAGTGACCCCGTGGCTGCATATCGCCGCCTGGCAGGAATTGAATCGGCTGAAGGAAAATTGCTACGCAGGGAAACAATACTAAAATCGCTTCGACACCAGATCGCGGGAAGACGGGAAGAAATTCTCGATCGAGCGACGATTGCCAATGAGTTACTGACCTCATGCGAATCCGATGAAGAGAGATTGGCGGCATACCGAGTACTGGGAGATGCCGCTGCCGTTTTCGGGGACCATTTAGAAGCTTTGTCGCAATACCTGAATGGGCTGGACCTGATCAGTACACTCGGACTGCGCTCGATTGGCGACTGGTATTGTGATCCGATTTCGATGCGTCGTGTACGCGTTGACCGCATTTTTCTGGGGGCAATTCAGCGTCTGATGGACGATCCGGCCGCAAACCGAGTGGACCCGACGTCAGGAACCTCGGCACGTGCAAAACTGGAACAAGTTCTGAATGATCGTTTGGAAAAGGCGAAACATGCGGACGACCCTTTTGCTGTCCAACGATTGATCGATCGTCTGTTGCCTCTGGAATGGGCTCAGCGAGCGTTTCTGGCAAACTCGACTGCAGCACTTTATGCGCGGACGCTGCAGAAGGCCGAACCGCAACTTCTGGCATTGGCAGGATCACGTGATCGAAAAATCGCATCGCTCGCTCTCGAAAAATATTCCGAACTGCTGGCACAGTCTGGTTGGCGTGCTCAATCAGAGACAGTTCAACGTCGCATACTGACCGAACATTTGGGAACTCCCCTAACCAATGGCCAGACGATTGCGTCAACATTGTCGTCTTCGCAACATCTGGCGGATTCATATCAGCGGCTGGTTCAACCACCGAACGAAACCTGGCCAACGCGATTACCATCGGTCGAACGCGAAGCAAAACGTCGGACAGATGTTTATCAGATTCCCGTTCGAGTTCAGAGCTTGCCAGGCTCATTGTTAGATCAACTGGACATCACTGTTGACCGTGGTGGACGCAAATTGAGATTTTCATCAGTGGGGCACGTTGGGACATGGGAGTTCGATCTTCGGGGAACTCCGCAAATCGTCCGCACTCAGTTTGCACCATCCGACCAGTTAGAAGCATTTGCGGTTGGTCGACTGCTGGTGTTCAGAATCGGTTCGGAAGTATTCGGAATACTGCCATTCAATGAGTTGGGTGGACTCGGAGCCACTCAGACGCCGTTGCAACTGGACATTGCACCGACGATCAGCGAATCGCCCATCGAGTCCTGGTGGGTACCAGAGTTTATTCGAGGGAGACCGGGAATTCGCCAGGACGGAGTTCGACTGGTCAATGATTTCGGTCAAACGCTGGAGGGTTTGAGCCCGGTCCGCGCGAGGTACTTCTGCTACCGAACCCAGGCAAAGCTGATTGCTGTCGACACTCAAACGGGGAAACGTCTCTGGGAGCGACTCGGCGTACCGCCGAACTGCCAGGTGATGGGCGACGAAGACTACGTCTATTTGTGGCATAAAGATGCTCACATGATGCAGGTCCTGAGCGCCATTGATGGTGAAGTACTTCAACAGCATCCTTGGAATGTTTCATCTGATGATGTCCTGATGAATCAGGGGCGGTTTCAATGGTCCGTCGTTCGAAAGCCTCAGACAACTGTTGAAAAGAAAGATGCCAGCAACGGTCAGACTGTCTGGGCGCGAGAGTTTGAAGCAAACTCAACTCCGTTTGTCATGGATCAACAACATTTGGGTGTGATCGCCCCAACGGGGCTGTTGCAAATCTTGTCGGCAGACACCGGTAGCTCGTTGGGAGAGGCCATGACCGTGGAATTGCCTGAGAAGATCGAACGGATTGTGGCAACGCATGATGTGCAACGCTGGTATGTGACGATTTCCGGTCGAGTTCCGAGGCTACCAAACCTGCAGGCCGAACATGTCTGGGGAGCTCTGCGAACACCATTCGTCAGCGGTTGGATGTACGGGATCGATCGGCGCACATCAACAATCACCTGGCGACGATATCTCGACAGTGAATCTGTCCCCTTGACCGCATCCAAAGTCGTCCCCGTGATGGTTCAATCATGGCGACTTCCAAGTCTGGACAATGGAACGGGAAACAACGGTATGGGAATCCTGAAGATGATCGATCTGCGAAGTGGACGTGAAATCCTCACATACCGGGACCCGTCACTTCAGCCCTATTTTTCCGTCATTTCCAATGAGACGCAGGAAACCGTTGAAGTCAGGACTGAGCGAGAAACGTTTACTCTGAGTTTCGGAAGCAAGGCCCCACCGCCGTAATTCGTTTATTCCGCTTCGACGTAGTCGTAGCCCTGCTTCGCGAGTTGAACGAGCGAAAGCAGGCGATCAAGCTGGTCCGAATTCCGATCCAGATCGACGATCAGGACGTCGAGTTCACTATCGCCATCTTCGTGAGCGAGGACCCGTAAACGCTCGCGCCCGTAAACCAGGAAGACATCTTGCGTCGTCATGTCGCGGCCGAAAATCACTTCCATCTCTGAGAGTAACTCAATCGCTTCGAACGTCGGCGACCAGCTCATTTTGTCGCCAAGAACTTCGTCAAGCGTCAGTGATGGAATATTCATGCGGTGGCTTTCCATGGCTCAGTTCAGAACTGATTTCGTGAACCTGACTCCGTCAGATTTCCGGTTCAATGGCAGTCCATAAGTGAACGCACTGCCCCAGCACGAAGAGTGAAAAGACGGCTCCTGGTCAAACCAGGAGCCCCTTGGAACTCACCCGCCCCGTTTGGCGATTCCTGTTCCGGCGTTCACCACCTTAACAGGACGAGATCAGGTGAGCATACGATGAGATCGGTGCATTCTTCAGTGGGTTAACGTTACGGACGAATGTTGACACAAAGCATCACATATGCCGCAGCGTTGCCAAATAGCGACACGCCATCAGAAGTCGAATCGCGCGATCACAGAATTTGAACGCAAACACTTCCTGCACAGGGGGCTTCGACAGTTGGAATTCCAAAACGAATTCGCAGTGTCATCAACTGACAAACGCCGCGCGAACGTCCGTCGTGTTGCGAAATAACAACGCGATGTAAACGACAGCGACAGATTCTCTGAACGTAATTCGTCCGCCTTCCAAGATCCGAACCCTGTCCGGCCTGAATCGCCGAAGCGTATCCTGTTACGATCATGTCGGTTAAGACGACAAACTCACGGGATTGTGACGATCGTCCCAAACAGACTGATTTGCAATTAAGCAATGGCTGTGCCGAAGGTACGACCTGTACCGACTGGAACAACAAATCCATCAGACGGAATGAAAGGAAATGGACAACAGGCGTGATCGCGTCCCTCAATTTTCCCAAAAGGAAGATTGCTTGGTCAGATACTCCACAAACGTATCAACCGTTGATATCCTCTTTCATCGGCGGCGTCTGCAAACGTGACGGCCCCGCAACCGTAAAAATATCAAGTCAGAGAGATCGCATTTTTGTCGTGACGGTTCCAGTCATGACGGAGGCTTGTGGAATGCAAAATGTGCTGTCGGTGGTGCTGGGGGGCGGTAAGGGAACTCGGTTGTTTCCATTGACCCAGTATCGATCCAAGCCGGCGGTCCCACTGGCGGGCAAGTATCGGATTATCGATATCCCGATTTCAAACTGCCTGAACAGCGGTCTGAATCGCATTTATCTGCTGACGCAATTCAATTCTGTCAGCCTGCATCGCCACATTCGACAGACATACCGATTTGACCGGTTCGACGGTGGATTTGTTGAAATTCTTGCCGCTCAGCAAACGATGGAAGGGGAAACCTGGTACCAGGGAACTGCCGACGCTGTCCGCAAGAATTTGAACAATCTGAGTGACAAAAACGTTGACTATTACCTGATCCTTTCCGGCGACCAACTCTACCGGATGGACTATCGGGAAATCCTCGAGACACATAAGAAGTCTGGTGCCGATGCGACGATCGCTGCGATCCCTGTGACGCGGGAAGCGGCTCGTGGATTCGGGATCATGCGAGTCGATGACACGGGTCGAGTCCGCGGTTTTCTGGAAAAGCCGCAGACCGACAGGGAAATTGACGAACTCGTTCGAACAGACCCCGCTTGGATTGACTCACGGGGCATCAAGAGTAATGGTCGAGATTGTCTTGGAAACATGGGGATTTACGTTTTCAATCGCGATGTCCTGATCAATCTTCTAACCAAAAGTGATTATCAGGATTTCGGGAAAGAAGTCTTTCCGATGTCCATCCGGACTCACAACGTTCATGCCCATTTGTTCGATGGCTACTGGGAAGACATCGGGACGGTTCGCTCGTTCTATGATGCGAATATCGATCTGACGCGTCCCAATGCTCCTTTTACCCTCGAAAACCAGGACGCTCCGATCTTCACGCATGCCCGCTTCCTGCCGCCATCGCGGTTGGATGGGGTCAAGGTGACCAGCAGCTTGATCTCGGACGGATGTGTGATCGGCGAAGGCTCTGTGATCGAGAATTCGGTGATCGGCCTGCGATGCAAGATCGGGAAAAATGTTCGGATCTCGAACTCGATCCTGATGGGAGCGGACTACTACCAATCGGCGAGTGACCTGGCGACCGAGCAGATCGAGGGTCTGCCACCGATCGGGATCGGCGAAGGAAGCGTTCTGGATGGCGTCATCATCGACAAGAACTGTCGTCTGGGACGCGGTGTCAATGTCTCAAACACGCGTCCTCTGACAGGAACTGATTCGCGTGTTGTCCTTCAGGACGGAATCATTGTTGTCTCGAAAGGGACGACACTTCCGAACGCCTGGCAATCCTGAAACTGCCTTCTAATCCGGACGACCGTTACAACCGGAACAACACGCTTTTTGAGATCGAAATCGAACAAACGCAACCGCAATCAGAAGTCTGATTGCGGTTGCTGACACTCATGTCCGAGCAGTAGCGCCGGTTCTCAAAAAAACTCAACTGTCCTCTTTGAAACCCCTGAAAATACCGATGAATTCGGGGGTCTTCCAGTTGTTGCGCACTCTCTTCACGTACCGTGCATAGAATACGGCGTGCGCCCCGCAACGGCGAACCAGTCTTCATCCTTCTGCGACAGAAACGGGGTGACGCGTGCGCACATCAACGATGCCGATAGCGATTGTTCAATATGCGCCTGTAGCGCTGAATCCGGTAGCCAACCTGGATCGAATTTCAAGCCTGGTTGCCGATTCGGTGGCTCGAGGTGCCAAGCTTGTGGTCTTCCCCGAGCTCGCGTGTACCGGTTACGTCGAACACACTCGGTTGCATGAACTGGCGCAGACCGCAGATGGCCAAACCGTTCAGACCCTGAAAAATCTCAGTCGTCGTTACGGGGTTTATCTGGCCGCAGGATTCGTGGAATGGCACCAAGGGCACGTCTACAATGCCCTCAGCTTTACCTCGCCTGATGGACAGATCTCCATCTATCGCAAACGACATTTGATTTTCTGGGAACACTTCTATTTTCGACATGGTCAGGATCCGCTGATCGTGGAGACCGACTTCGGACGAATCGGATTCGCGATCTGTGCCGACATGATGTACCAGCACGTCTGGGCCGATTATCGAGGTAAGATTGATCTGGCGATCATTTCAGCGGCCTGGCCAAAGCGGACACCGCAAACAGCCTTTCGAGTCGGCTGGATGTTGGAACCAAGCTGGTCTCTCGCAGGCGAAATTCCGTCACGAATTGCCCGCGACTTGGAAATCAACGTCGCATTTGCCAACCAGTGCGGTCCGTGTCAGGTCCGGATCCCTCAACTGGGGCGCGCCACACCAGCCGCCTTCGCAGCCCGTTCCGGGATATTCGACCACCTCGGAAACAGGATGACGACTGAAACAGACTTCGAAGATATTTCGCTTGGAACACCCCAGGTCCCAGAGGAACATTTGCCATGCGTCATTTTGTCAGCCTAGGAATTCGCGGTGTCATGCTGGAGTTTGGCGGCTTGCTGATGCGAGTTCAGGGCGGGATTTCATATCGCCTGCTGCTGCTGCTGCGACGACGGGCACGATAGAACTCCTCGAATCATTCGTCGGGACGAACGACAACAACCTGAAGATCCATCACATTGGTGTCCGTCGGGCCAGTCTTCAACAACCCTCCGGCCGCAGCAAAGAACGTGTATGAGTCGTTGATGGCGAGTGAGTCAAACGGATTCAAACTCGCCGCACGCGCTGCATTGCGGACTTTTTCACAGCAGATCGCCCCTGCAGCGTCTGTCGGACCATCTTCACCATCGGTCCCCCCTGACAGTATCGCGATCCCCTTGAGATTCTCATTCCACAAGCGACACATTGCGGCCAACGCAACCTCTTGATTCCTCCCACCCTTGCGAGGGTGACTTGTGGTGGCCAATTGAACGACCGGTTCGCCCCCTCCAATCCAGCACAATGGCCGTGACGATGAGTGGGCGTTTTGGCTCAGTACTGCCAGTTCTACTCCAATTTCCCGAGCGATCCCCTGCCGGTCAGTCCCGAGTGATCGAGCATCGTATCCGAGATCCCTGGCTTTTGTGATTGCAGCATTCAGCGCTGTTTCGTTGTTTCCAATAATGCAATTGCGACACGAAATTACGGGCTGCTCTGCAGAACAGGCTTCATGGGATTGCCGGCGCAATTCATTCCAGACCGAAACAGGGATGCTCGATTCCCCTTCGCGACCGGTAATCCGTTCCAGGATCGCGAGTGCTGCCGCGGCAGTACCATGGTCGCACACCGTCGGACCGGATGCGATCACATCCAGGGGGTCTCCGACCACATCAGAGATCACCAAAGTAATCACGCGACCCGCCTTCGCAGCCCGAATCAATCCGCCACCCTTAATGCGTGAAATCCGCTTGCGGACAGCATTCAATTCGTGAATCGATGCCCCCCCGCGGCTTAACAATCGAGTTACGGACAGTTTGTCTGAAAGGCTGATTCCTTGCACAGGGAGTGGCATTAGTGCACTTCCCCCGCCCGACAAGAGGACAATACAAAGGTCATCGGAGTGAAGTCCGGCGACCATCTCGAGGATGCGTTCGCTTCCCCTAACTCCTTGATCATTGGGTTCGTTGACTCCCGCCGGTCGGGCGTCGTGCAGGTGGATTTTCTGCAATTGTCTTACGCAGTCTGCGGGAACATTGATCCAACCTTCCACTTTGGCTGCAACCAGATCCGTTCCCAATGCAGCTTCCAAACCATGCCCCATCCCGGCCCCTGCTTTGCCGGCTCCGACAACAACGATCCGGCGAATCGAATCAACTTCGTAGACGTCTCCACAGATTTCCAGGCGATTTCCAGACCTCCGAACGACGGCCCGAACAAGAGCGGCAGAATCGACGGCAGCAACTCCCGCACTCCAGATTGCCGTTGCGTCACTGACTGCGACCGAAGAATTCATGCTCGATATCCCAGGCGAACCTACTAAACCGACACTTGTTCGCCGATTGTATGTCGACACGGCAAAACGACACCAGCGTTGACTTGCATTCACGCACAGCCGTGTCGCAGACTCCAAGACCGTGGTACCCCAATTTGATAAACGGACTGGCCCTGTTTGAGTGACCCAAGTCACTTTTTCCTGCGGTGATTCAGCAGTAAGATGCCGTGCGTCTCACACTCCCGCCCAAAGGATCTGCTTCATGTTTGACCGTCAGGAATTAATCGGGCTGTTTCATCAGCGTGCCCTGAAGTTTGGAGATTTCACACTCGCCTCAGGCAAGAAATCGACGTATTACCTTGATGGGAAACAGATTTCGCTTCATTCCACCGGTTTGCGCCTCGTCAGCCACGGCTTGCTTGATCTCCTGTCCGACGTCCCGTTTGACGCCATCGGCGGCATGACCATTGGGGCCGACCCGATCATCGGCGGCGTCCTCGTCGCTGCTGCGGAACGGAAGCGTTCGCTGGCGGGATTCCTGGTTCGCAAGGAACCCAAAGGACATGGAACTCAGCGGTACATCGAAGGCCCGGTTGTTCCCGGAACGAACGTCGTCGTGATTGACGATGTCGTCACCACGGGTGGTAGTGCACTTCAGGCGGTCGACCGAATCGTCGAGTTTGGCTGTAAAGTCGTTTGCGTCGTGGGCATTGTCGATCGCAAAGAAGGGGGAGCTGCGGCATTTGAACAGCGCGGGTTGCCGTTCCGTTCCCTGCTGACGATCGAAGACTTCGGCATTGCTCCACCAACCACCGTCTGACGATTCGAACGGTACACCCCCGCGACCCTCGCGGGGTGAGGAACGAGACCTGTGCGGACTCCGGCAAACGATCCACAACCCAACGGACCGCGCGATGACGCGCACGGCGACTCCGTCGATCCTGTGGGAGATCCACAGGATGTCGAAATCGAATTCGTGGAACTTGTCGATGACGAACTCGAGGATGGTGAAATTGTCGGTGACGAAGTCATACCTGAGGCCGACGTTGAAGTCACCGAATTGACCGAAGCGGACTTCGTTGAAGATGAACCGATTCAGATTGAAATCCTGGATGAGTCGGGCCTGCCGGTTGAGATTACTGCAATCGTTCTTCCCGAGGCCGCCGCGGAACGACCTCCCCCACCCGCTCCTCCGCCACCTCTGCCTCCCCCACCACGGCAATTAATTTTGATCGGGGCTGGCCACACTCATCTGCAGATTCTGAAATGGTGGCGACGTCGACCTTTTGCTCGAACTGAACTGACACTGGTGACCGCTTTCGATCATGCGGCGTATAGCGGCATGCTCCCTTCCACACTGGCGGGGCTGTACCAGCCCCAACAGATGCTGATCGACCTGCCGAAACTGTGCGATTACTGTGGTGTCCGACTGATCGTGGATCGCGCCAATCGGCTGGACCCCGTCAACAAGGTTGTCGAGTTCGCACACCAGCCAGCGCTGGAATTCGACGTCGCAGCGGTCAACATCGGGTCCGTCCCGGCCGCAGAGCCGTTATGGCAATCACATCGTGTTTTGATCAGTGTCAAACCCCTGTCGACATTTCTGCAGAGGTTTGAAGTTCGATTCCGTGAACTGGTCGAACAATTCCGAATGGCGCCGGGACCGGAATTGCTGCAAATCGTTGTCGTCGGTGCCGGTGCCGCCGGGATCGAAATGGCACTGTGTCTGGAACAACATAAACACGAACTGGAATTGCCGGCCGACGTCCGCGTTGTGGATGGCAATCCCGCTATTCTGGAAGGGTTCTCGCCACGTTCGATCCGAAAGGTCGAAAAGCTATTGAAGCTCCGCGGGATCGATTTGAGCATGGGTTCACCCGTGGCGGACTGTGAAGACGAAGGTCCGGGAGTGCTGGTTCTGGAAAACGGTGATCGAATTCGAGCCGATCTGGTGATCTGGGCTGCGGGTGCGGCACCGCCGATGGCACTGCGCGGCTTTGACCTACCCAAGACAGCCCGGGGGTTCCTTGCAGTTCGGCGAACATTGCAGACGACAGCCGATGCACCAATATTCGTCTCGGGTGATTCTGCAGACATTGAAGCGTGCAATATCCCCAAGGCTGGAGTCTTCGCTGTTCGCCAGGCTCCCATCCTGTGGCGGAACCTGCAAAATTACCTTGATGGCCAACCGCTGATCGATTTCCGACCGCAATCGAGCTTCCTTCGAATCCTTTCCTGCGGAGATGGGACGGCGATCATGGACTATAAGGGCTTCGCGTCGCACAGCGGTTTCGCCTGGAGATTGAAGAACTGGATCGACCGTGGGTGGGTGCGCAAGTTTCAAATCCGGTAGACTGGGTGGCTCTTTAAGATCTCGGAGTCGGCCATGTCACGTTCTAAGAATCGCCAGCAGAAGTATTCGCTCAAACGTCGTGGCACGATTGGAGCCGCGCCGGGCAGCATTGTGGCCGACCCCACGGCACCTCAGCCTCAAATTAACGTCATGGCCTACGGCCCCAATGAGCTGAACGAACGAACCCTCAAGGACGATCACGGACTGGATGTTGGTAAGACCGCAGTGACCTGGATCGATGTCGATGGCCTGGGAAACGCCGACCTGATCCAGAAACTCGGCCGACAGTTCCACCTGCATCCTCTCGCGCTTGAGGATACGATCAATACTCATCAGCGTTCGAAGGTCGACGACTTCGAGGAAATCCTGTTTGTGGTCATGCGGATGATCCAGGGGCCGCCACTTGTCACCGAGCAGATCAGCTTCTTCGTCGGTTCGAATTTTCTGCTGACGTTCCAGGAAGGAATCGAGGGCGATTCGCTCAATCCGGTTCGAGAACGAATTCGCCATCGACGAGGCCGCATTTGCGAAGCGGGGCCAGACTATCTGCTCTACGAACTTCTCGATGCAATCATCGACGGATATTTTCCAGTCTTCGAGCGGATTGGAGAACAACTCGATGACCTTGATGCACGTGCGGCCACGGCCAACATTGGCCAGACACTCGCCGAGATCCATTCCATACGTCGTGATTTGCTGTTCCTGCGTCGGATCGTCTGGCCGATTCGCGATGTCATGATGTCACTGCTGCGGGGAGGACATCCGCAGATTTCGTCAAACACGCAGATCTATCTGCGTGACTGCTATGACCACGTCGCTCACCTGATCGACATCCTCGAAATCTATCGCGAGACCTGTTCCGATCTGCGCGACTTCTACTATTCAAAACTCAGCAACCGCACAAATGAAATTATGCGGACGCTGACAGTCATTGCCACCGTCTTCATGCCGCTCAGTTTTATCGTCGGCCTGTACGGCATGAACTTTGATAACATGCCAGAACTGCATTGGAAATGGGGCTATCCCATGGCGCTCGGAATCATGTTCTGTACGGCATTCGGTTTCATGTTCTTCTTCTGGCGGAAAGGTTGGTTGAGAAGTGCGGAACTGAAGGACCTTCAACCGGCACCTCACAACGACAACAAAATCTAACGGCGATCAACGAATCACGAATCAATCAGTCTGGACTTGCCCAAGAAAAGTGGGCGCGAGGAAAAGCGAAGTATGCTTACCCTTGA
>JBAWWJ010000147.1:0-20538 GCA_037146815.1 Planctomycetota bacterium | reverse complement strand
CCCTGGCCTGGGCCATAGCCTGCAGGGTTCTGTGCATATCCGCCACCCCCGCCGAACATACGTGCGATCATTGAAAATACGAATACGCCTCCAATGACAAGGGCAAGCACCGTGAGCAATCCACCGTACCCGACACCATTGGCTGCACGCGGTTGCTGTTGGTGAGGTTGCGGACGCGACTGCTGATTCGACGGATGATGCAGTGGTGCGGCTGACGACGTCTTTGCAGCCGTTAGACCTTCCAGAACGGTCGTGATGTGCGTGACTGACTCTTTCAGCGCTTTGTCGTATTCCTTGGCTTTAAAGCCCGCAAGCAGAGGTTCGCGAATCTGCCTGGCTTTCGCCGCATCGAACCCGGCATTCTGCAGTGGTGTCCCCGCCCAGAGTCGCAGGTGAGACGGTTCTTTACAGATCAGAACAAATACCCCGCGCGACTTCGTCGCTTCTGCCCGATCATGCAGCCAGTTCGAGAAGAATTTCTCCCGATCAGGTCCCGCCATTTTGGAGACGGCTTCAACCTTGTCTGCCGGAACAGCGGCATGCGTTTCGATCCGCACCTTATGCCCCGTCTTCTTTTCCACGGCTCGAAGCGCATCATTCGCAGCCGTCACGGCTTCTGCACTGAAAAACGCCGCGTCGTCGACAACGTCAGCCCTGCTGATCGCAGGAAGCAATGCGGTTGCGCACAACAGACCTGTCACAAACATCGATTTCATCAGCATCGTTCTCATCGTAGATTCTCCTGTCGATTGGTTATCTCACATTCTTGCGAGGAACCCAAGGACGTCAACCACAATGGAGAACGAGAGATTTCCGAGATCGGATCAAATCTGTGAATACGGTGCCGGAGTCATCAGCTTATTCGTGATCTTGGAGACGATCCGTTTGTCTTCGTATTCAGGGATTGCTTTCAGTTTCAGCCAATCGGGATCGGCACGGAATCGATTCCAGGCTTCTCCGCGAGTCTTGTCGTCTTCGAATGACAGCAGATAAGTCAGGTTGGGGATTCGTGTTCCAACGATCGCTTCACCGAACAGGACCGGGCTGAGTCCCACGCGCCGGAAGATTTCGATTTCGCCGCGATTGAACATCTCGATCTTCTTCTTGCTGGCGGCTTCGTTATGGCTTTCGTAAATCCGCAGATTGAACAGTCGGCCTCGCTTGGGCGGGACTTCCAGTTGAGGCATTGTTTCGAAGGCGTGCAGCAACGAGCTTTCGATCCGATCATAAACAGGATCGGTGGCCTGAATCGTCAGGTACGGTGCGGCCGCTTTCTGGTACTCGGCATCCGCTTCCAGAGCCATAGCGGCAGCGCCCATCTGATCGAGAGTCTGGTAGGGGACGATCAACAGGGCCAAGGGCGTCGTGGGGGCAGGGGTTTCGTAGAAAACGCCGACCTGCTTGATCCCAAATCGATTGAGAGCTGGAATCAACGCGGTCTGAAAATACGTATCCAGAATCTCTTGCTTCCCTTCTTTCAACGCGTACGTCCGCAATTCAAAGAAGTGTCGAGGCAACTTGAGGGGCCGATCTTCTGCCGTTGTCAGCATGGGCATGGCTGCGATTCCTCCGGTTGCCAACGTAGATTGCAGGAATGTTCGGCGTTGCATGGCGTGATCCTGGTGAAAGTCATCGGGAAAAAATCGTTTACCAATTTCGTACGAACTAGGGCTGAAGACTCAGGCGGGCGATCTTCTTCTTGCCCGCTTTGACGAGCATATTCTCTTCCAGCGGCACAGGCAGTTTTGGATCGGTCACCGGTGTTGGCTGGTTATCGCGATAAACCGATACGCCTCCCTGGCCAATTAGACGTGATGCCTCGCTGGTGGACGGCGATAGCCCCATCGCTTTCAACAATTGAGGAGCCGACAGCTTTCGCTCAGCCAGATCTGCGGCACATTGCGGAAGCTGTGTGGCCAGTGCAGACAAACTGAGTATCACCGTAGGAATATCAGCAGGAAGTTCGCCACCGCTCACTTCACGTTGCCAGCGCTCGGCCGCTTCGTCTGCCGCTTCAGCAGAATGGAAGCCGGCAATCACTTCTTTCGCCAGTCGAGTCTTCGCCTGCTTGGGGTGCCCAGCCAGAATGGATTCCACTTCCGCCAGTGAAACAGCCGTCAGCAGTTCGAAGTACATCTTCATGACAGAATCCGGGACCTGCATGAATTTCTTCATCATCTCGTACGGCGATTCTGCAATACCGATGTAGTTCCCCAGGCTCTTTCCCATGCGACGTTCGCCATCCAGGCCGACCAGGATCGGGGACATCACGCCGATCTGTTGTGACAGTCCCTGATCACGCTGCAGATCACGAGCCAGCATGAAACTGTAAAGCTGCTCGGTCCCCCCCAGTTCGATATCCGACTTGATCACGACAGAATCCCACGCCTGCATGATCGGGTATAGACATTCGTGCATGAAGATTGGAGATCCAGCGCTGTAACGCTTGGCGAAGTCATCTCGCGTCAGCATCTGAGCCACAGTGACTTTGCCGCAGAGGTGAATCACGTCCGCGAAACTCATCTTGCCGAACCAGTCGCCGTTGCGGTGAACTTCCGCACGTGACATATCGACGACCTTACCGACCTGAGCCAGATAGTCCTGCGCATTCGCTTCGACCTCCTCGGCCGTCAGTTTCTTGCTGCGGGCCTGATCCCGGCCACTCGGATCACCCACGAGCGCCGTGTAGTTTCCGATGATGATGACTGCCTGATGCCCCAGTTCCTGGAACTGACGGAGCTTTCGAAGCGGAACGGTATGACCCAAATGAACGTCGATTCCCGTCGGATCGATGCCGTATTTGACGCGAAGCGGTTGCCCGGTTTCACGGCTTTTCGTCAGTCGTGCTGCCAGTTCTTCTTCGGGGACAATTTTTTCAATGCCACGGCGGATGATCGCGAGTTGTTCGTCAACAGGAGGAAACGTCATGAAAATCTCTTCGAATAACAGCGGGTAAACCTTCGCGGGTTGTGATCCAAGTTCAGTAGTCGACTTTCGGTCACTTCCCACTCAGAATCGCGAGAACCAGCATAGTACCGTTGAACAACCCGTGAATCACGAGTACAGACACATAACTGTGCCGCCGGTAGAAGACATATCCGAGCAATCCCGCGAGCGGCAGGAGCGCAATTCCGTCTGTAAATCCATGAACACCAGCAAAAATGATGGCGACGATCAAGATCGCGGAGGTCGAATACATGACTGTGGACAGCCAGCCTTGAAGAATGACCCGGAACGCCAGTTCTTCGTAAAGGGGAGCGAAAATGACCGCCGAAGCAAATATTCCCAGGACGGTGCCAATGTGATCGGCGTCGGAAAGCAACGTCAGCAACGGGTTTTGATTGTCCGTATTACGAATCGCGGACGTCGCAATCATCAGCATCCCGGTCGGAAGCAGGGCCAGATAGAAACCGTCTCGGCCATCTCGAACCTGGCTCGCAAAACTCTGGAACATGACACCGTACTCAAGGATGGATCGCCCGCTGGTCGCGAGAATCCCCCACAAAAGTGCGATAAGTCCCCCGCTGAAAAGGAGATACATAGCCAACCCAATCGGGGACATCGGCGGCCGTTCGGCCATTCCTTTCGACGGAATCAGTTGCGAGGCGACCATCAACAGCACCAGAAGCAACGCCGTCCATTCTGGAAATCGATCCCAGGTGGCTCGCGGTCTTTCTGACTTTTCCAGCCAGACTTTCCCCATGCTGTAATCGAGTAGTACGCGTCCCCAGGTGCGCAGACTCTGGAAAATCAGAAATACCACAAGTCCAAAAGCAACGTATCTGCTGAAGTCCTCGGTGAATCGATCAAAAGGTGGCAAGGTGTCGCGCTTTGAAATCGCAGGTATGAGGACATCCGGTATCCGAGCGATTATACGACGGAATTCTGCCGTGGAAACCGGGGACGTTTGAAACAAGCATCAGTAACTATCGGCAACGGCGAAATGGGTCATTTCAGCGATCAGATGCAACGAGTTTTATCCCGTCTTCGATGGGAACAGCCCTTCGGCAATGAGTTCTTCTCGCAATGCGACTCGCAGCGGCGCGTTCATCGCCAGGACGTATATCGTCACTCGACCGATTGGAGTTTGACCGATCAAAAGTGGGCCGCTCCAGCGAAAGTGACGGCTCCATTTGTGTCGCCGCGGATGAAACAGCGGAATGAGTTTGCTTGTATTTCTGATACGCGCAAGTCCTGCCAAGTTCGGGCCTTTGTGGCGATTACAGTGCAGGCACGAATAGGCCAAGTTCGACAACAGGGTAGCTCCTCCGTGCTGTGTTGAGATCACATGCTCGATTTCAAACGGCCCCGGATGCACGCGATCAGAAAGTTGGCAATACTCACATTGGCCGGCGGCTCGCTGACGGACAGCCGCAACCAACGCTTCATCCATGACGAGCCGCTCCCGCTTTGGGGAGACTACGACGAGCCTTCGATTGCAAGATCGCCAGAAGGTCACCCACTCGCACGAAGTTGTCAAGCTCTTCGAGTTCTTCCGATGAAAGTCCGCCTTTTTGATTCTTCGCTGCCAACTCATGCATCCGAGCTTGGTCCTCTGCTGAAAACTGCAGCTTTAAGACATGACGCGCCAATGCGACAGGCAACCGTTGTCCCTCGTCCGCCCAAACGCGAGAAAAGATAGCCGCTTCACTGTTCTTGGAGCGTGGGGAAACAACCTTCGTCGACATATCAGAATCCTTCGGTAACTGAACTCCCGAACAAACGACATTGTGAGATATGGTACCGGTCAATGTCCATCGTCTTTCCACCTCATGAGGGCAGTTCCGTGCCACCCCCGTCGTGCGTGTCCAATATTCTTCTCAGAAAGTACTTGGACGCGGAATACACGGAAGACGCGGACAAATCTGAGAAAAAGGGGGTTCAAGCCCCAATTCGGGACTGTGCCTGTGGAAGCGTGGATCTGTCTGAGAGTTTGCGGTCGGGCTTCCCGGCGATACGATCACAGGTCTGATTCCGTTCTGGAGTTTCCAGGACGACGTTATTTTTCGACTACTCGCTTTGGAACCTGTGATCGCGGATGTCCGATTCGTCTCGACCTGCTGATAACGTGCTGAACCGGATTATCGACCACAAACGCGTCGAAGTTGCGGAAGCGAAACGACTGCGTCCTGTGGAAGAGTTACAGGATCAACTGGCATCGGCCCCACCCGTGCGAGATTTTGTGGCCGCCCTGCGAGCCAAGTCCGACGTCGCCCTGATCGCGGAAGTGAAAAAGGGATCGCCGTCGGCTGGGATTATCCGTGAGGACTTTGATCCGGTCGCGATTGCCCAGACGTACGAACGGCACGGCGCAGCCTGCCTGAGTGTTCTGACCGACGAAAAGTTCTTTCTGGGGCATCTCGATTTTCTGAAAGCGGTCAGGCGAACCGTGCAGATCCCCGTCCTGCGGAAGGATTTTATCATCGATCGCTATCAGGTGATCGAAGCCCGTGCCGCCGGAGCCGACTGTATCCTGCTGATCGCAGAATGCCTGGACGATTGTCACCTGCGTGATCTCTATTTCTACGCCAGCGAACTGGGAATGGAATCGCTGATTGAGATATACGATCCCGAAAACCTGGACCGCGTTCTGAAACTCGACCCTGCTCTGGTCGGCGTCAACAACCGCGATCTGCGGACCTTCGTGACCGATCTCGATCATTCCATTCGTCTAGCACCACGCCTGAGTCCTGCAACGCTGCTGGTCAGTGAAAGCGGGATTAAGACTCGCGCAGATGTGGATCGACTGAAAGCAGGGGGAGCACATGCGATGCTGGTGGGCGAGACGCTGATGCGATCGCAGGATATTGGCAGGGCCGTCGATGAATTGCTGGGGAACTCGGTTTAAGTCTTCGGAATTGCAATCGTTTCCGAGTGCAACGCTGGTCCCGCTGATGCCACAGGTTTCGACACCGTAACCGGTTCGTCAAACACAAGAATCTTGCCGAGGTCAATGTCTCCGATGCGGATGAATTCAATCCGGGGATTATGAACTTCGTGACTTTGCGTGGTCGCAGAATCGGCTGGCCGTGTTGTAATCAGGATAATTCGTGTTGAGACCGATGATCGCTGTAAAGCTTCATCGGTCAACATTTTTGTGTCCGCCGCTGCCCCGGCATTGATCAAGGCCAGACCGTCAAACAGGCCTTCCAGGCTGGCTGAGGTTCCCTGGCCCTGCCAGCGAAATGGTTTGTTTCCGGAAGCAAACAGCGACAACAGCGCGTCGCGACAGGTCCGCCCATGTTCAACAACCATTGTCGCGGCAAAACTGAGGGCCTGTTCAACATGTTCTGACTCCAAATTGCGGCGTGTCACTGACTGCCAGAGGTCCAGGATGACAGTCAAATTGAAATCCCGATTCTGCTGATACTCACGCAGAATCAGTTCGCCACGTCGCGCGGATGTTCGCCAGTGAATATCGCGTGGATTGTCGCCCGTTCGAAACTCACGCAGGCGATGGAATTCGTCGTGAAAGACCCCTGAATGCGGCTGTGGTCGCGCCACCAACTCGGTTGCGGACATCCAGCGGCGTTTCCAGTTCGAGGTCAATCGGCCGATGCGAGGGTAAATCAGAAGTTCATCCGTACTTTTGAAGATACGGCTGCGCTCTACCAGCCCCAGCGGAAATCGCGAAATTGCCAGAATCGGTCCGAGTCGGTATCGCCCGCGCCGGATCAGCCGCATCTGGTAATGTCCCGTTTCGGATTTGAGAGGACCGACTCGGGCAAACAAAACATTGGCGACCAGATCTTCATTCGCATGCATGATCGTATCACGAATCGACATGATCCAGATCGACAGGAAGCGACGAGTATTAGCCAGTTCCAACTCGACACTGAAAAGCTCACCCACCATCGCTCGCCGTGGAGACGTGCGAGCCACCTGAGCCGAGCGTAGCATGCCATACGTCATCCAGCCGTTGATCACAAACGGCCCGGCCATCAGAGCAAACACCAGCAGCAGCATGTTCGACTTCGTGAGCATTGCTCCTGTGAACAAAGCAAACATGATGATCAGGTAAACAATCCCTTCGACAGGGACAACCATCCGATGCTTGCCAATTCCGGGCGCAGCGACGACTCCACGAGTTGCAGAAATCGCTGAAGCGATCTGAGTCAGGCCAATAACACCCAGCAATGCCATCAATGCTCGATAGGCGACCCGGCCGGGAATCGAGAATCTGAGCATGGAATTCGGGAAGAAATACTCAAACAATGCCAGAGACAGCGCCCCGGAAAGAAAGAGCCCCCCGCTGATCCAGCGTGTGAAAGTGGAAGAGGTCGCCGCCTTCAACATCTACAGCCCTCTTGACCTGAACTCGATCGAGGATTCGCCGGGAATCCAGAAACTGCAAAGACTGTACGTGAATGAGTTTCCAATTTCAAATTGGTGGAATACCAGGCAGTTTTCCCGTTACTGGGGCGATAGTTCGGATTCAACCCTTTCGATCCGGACAAGAATTTAACACAGAGACGCCAAGGCGCAGGGACGCAAAGGTAAGAACGGAAGCGAGCAATTCCCCTGCGTCTCTGCACCTTGGCGTCTCTGCGTTAAATTCCTCTTCAAAAACGGCGAGTTGCTCGGGTACCGTTATTGCGGCTTTTCGGCATTCTTCTTTCGCCGCTCGGTCGAGATGGTCAAGTCGAGCAACTGATTGCCTTGGTCGGTCAGCACCCACACCTGATACACTCCCGACTGCGCGTCTGACCCGTAGAACACCTCGTGGTCATAGCGGCTGTTTTCACGGCGAATTCCGTTTCGTTGCATCAACTGGGCCACTTCCAGATCAAGGGTCTTCCGGTCTCTTGGGCATTTGAACTGCACACGCTGATAAATCAGCCGCTTGCCCTCGACGGTCTGATCGTAGTAGGCCAGATCTTTCAGTTCGAAAAGTTTCACGGAATCGAGCAGCACCTTTGAAAACGGCATGCTGAACAGATCGGCATTCGTACTCGACTTGTGCCAGCCTCCATCGCCGCCGTAGCGAAACCTGCACTTACCACAGATTACCGCTGTCTTGGGAGAGTCCTTTCCCACGCCACAGCCTCCCAGGACGTACTTCAGTTCCGCCAAGTCTCGCTGGAGTTGCTCGTCGTAGGAGACCTTCCCATAGCGAATCGGAACGTCCTTAAGCTCACGATGCCCATCAGGGCATTCAGCCGGCCGATCACTTGTGACATCTGGTTGCTTACGATCATCGGCCTGGCAAAGAAAAGATGCAGCAACGAACGCTGCCACACAGACCAAATAGAGTCGACTTCTCATTTCGATCACTCCCGCGAACTACTTCGAGAAAGTGCTATTCTCGTCACAACAGATTACTCGCCAGTTCCGCCAACTCACTTCGTTCACCCTTTTCCAGAGTCACGTGCGCGTAGAGGGGTTGTCCGACCATTCGGTTGATCAGGTAGCTGAGGCCATTCGAAAGAGAATCAAGGTAAGGATGATCAATCTGCTGGATATCACCGGTGAAGATGATCTTCGTTCCTTCCCCGGCTCGCGTAATGATCGTCTTGATTTCGTGTGGCGTCAGATTCTGAGCTTCATCCACGATAAAGAAGACACGTTGCAGGCTGCGTCCACGAATGTAGGCCAGCGGCGTCACTTCGAGTTGATTTGCCGCCAGCAGGTCCTGCATTCGTGGTGCGCCGGTCATCTCGGCCAGCGGATGTCGCATCACCGCCATGTTGTCATACAGTGGCTGCATGTACGGATCGAGTTTCGCGCCAATGTCACCCGGCAGAAAGCCGAGATCTCGATTACTGAGCGGGACGGCGGGGCGCGCCAGCAGGATCTGGCGAAACCGTGGCTTGCATTCCATCGCCGCAGCCAATGCCAGCAATGTCTTTCCTGACCCTGCTTTTCCGGTCAGCGTGACCAGTTTCAGGTTGTCGTTCAGGAGTGCTCGCATGGCAAACGATTGTTCGGCGTTGCGAGGAGTGATTCCGGCTGCTGAAAGCTTGTCGATTCGCACGAATTCGCGTCCCTGCGGGCAATAGGTCGCCAGGACCGATTTGCTCCCGTTACGCAGGATAAAGTTCTCATTGGCAACCGGTTGACTGACACAGTCCAGTTCGGCTGCCGGAACATGGCCACCATCGACGTAGAACCGACTTACGGTTTCAGACGGAAGATCACTGATGAGCCGTTTTCCCGTGTACAGCTTGTCAAAACTTTCGACTTTGTCGGTGATGTAGTCTTGGGCCGTCAGACCGAATGACTTCGCTTTCATGCGAAGATTGGTGTCTTTGGAAACCAGTACGACCGGACGAGGGGCTTCCTGGCCCTGCAACGTCAAGGCGACGTTCAGAATGCGGTGATCAGGACAGTCGGCGAGGAAGGCTTGTTCGAGTCGCTGATTAAAATCCGCTTGCAGCACAACTCTGATCGAGCCGAGGCCTGAACCTAAAGATGCCCCTACGGACGAGAGGACGTCACCGGTCAGTTCATCCATGCGCCGCAGAAATGCGCGGGCCTGGAAGTTGATATCCTCGTTTCCCTTTTTGAATCGGTCCAGTTCTTCAAGAACTGTGATCGGGACTGCGACATCGTTTTCTTCGAAGTTTCGCAGGCAGTTGGCATCGTGCAGGATTACGTTCGTGTCGAGCACGAACAACTTGGAAGGCGTGCGCGGGGCATCCAACGTCATTTCATCCTCCGTGACGAGCGACGGAAACCGAAAAGCACCGGTTCAACCGGTGCGTGTGACGGTACCCAGAATGCGGACAGAAAGTCAACGGGGCAATCTGCCAGAACCGCGCAAACTTCGGATACTCACCAATTCTTCACGGAGGTAAGGACTGATCAATTGGATCGTTTTTGTTCCAGCCCAGCCCACGTGACTCCTGAATCTGGATACTCGATGTTGTTACGGAACCAATACATCATGCGATTGTTGCGGATGTAAAGGTGCCACACGAAGACCAGATCAAACAGGATCGCTGCCAGTCGCCAAAACATCAGAAACGCGATCGTTCCGATGACGAACGGCCAGACAGGTGTGTCAGAATTCTTTTGCAAAGTGACTGCTGTCCCCTGTGCTGCGAGGCCCAAAACGACACCGGTGACAACCAGAAAAGACATCGCCGGGGCGATCAATGGCCACAGTCCCGCAGAATGTCCTTCGCGAGTCTCCCACACGCTCCACATCATCGCTCCGACGAAGGAGAACAGGATCACAGTCAGTCCGGCTGTTTGTGTTCTGACCATCGGGGCATCGCGCCACATGATGACCCCCATCACAACGATCAGGATCAGTATAGCCGAGTAACAGACCATTTTGACCGCCTGACGCCAACCGCGTGTCTGCGCGAAAATGGCATTCAGACCTACCCATAGCGACATGCCAATCATCAAAAACTTGGCACCCATCGTCTCCAGCGTTTCTGATTTCGAAAGCGCTGATGTGATCAATTCAGAAGTTGGCAACGTCTGTTGCGTGGAATCGATTGGAATCAGGCGGCTGCTCATCCATGTGATTGTTGATGGCGGCAGGAAAAACGCAAAGAACGACGCGAAGATGAAGAAAACACCGATGGAAAACGTAATCGAAAGAACCTTCTCGCGGACGATCCGGGGGATTCTCGCGAGGACTGTAGTACCGGCCAGGAGTGCCGCGATCGCGACGACTTCCTGAGTGAACTGCCATGGATCAGGTGTCAGTTTCTGAACTGCCCAGATGCCCGCATCGAGAAAGTAGACACCAGCGAGGAGTACGAGAAACGCGAGAATATAGGGAACAGAAATGCTCCATCGACGGCTCCAGGGACGACACACAGGGACAGGTATCGATTTCTCGGCAGCGGCCTTGATGCCTGGCACAGTCCCCAGAAAATGATCGAACAAATCGTTGTCTGTCCAATAGTCGAGATGAGCCTGACCCGGCCAGGGGTATCGTGCGAAGATACATTCGAAGTTGTTCTGACTGCCGTCGCAGAACTGGAATTTGTCTGACCATCGTCCGTTGGCTCGATCTTCTCGCATCCACGCGCGCATTGAGTCGAGTTCAAATCCGATGGGATCACCATAGTCCGCGTAGTTCCACCAGATGATCGGCGAATGTCCCTTCTCTTGTCCGGGTGCGGGACCATTTTCGAATCGCTTCCAAAGGTCTGGCCAAAGAATCAAATGCTTATCGATTGGCGATCCGATCGTCATCCAGCCGCGAACATGATTCAGCCAAACCGGTCGCTTCTCAAATGACATCGCTTCCAGCAGGCCCAACAAGGTGACAACGGTGCCCTCACTATGTGTGATCAGGTAGATCTCATCTCCTTCCCGCAGTTGTGCGGTCTGAAAGACTCCCTGCATTGTCTCGTGAAATCGGGCCAGAATCTGTGAGCGGATGTCCGCGAAGTCCGCCACAAATTGGACGTCCCCGAGATATTCACCGACGATCTTGTCAGTCTCGAACGTTGGCAATTGAAGTTGAGGGGCAAATCTCGTCAGCCATCCAATCAACTGCAGGCCTTCGCCCATCTCGCCAATGACGGTGCGAATCAATTCGAAGTCGGGATCAGAGCTCACGGTCTTCTTGCTCAGATTCGCCGCATCTTTCAGTGATTTGACCTTGTCCACCAGTGTCTGTGACCACGGCACAGCAGGTTCCAGTCGAAACCCCTGTTGTTCCGGATGTCGACACAGATCGGCCCAGTGGATTTCGGAAAAGCCAAGCCCCGTATCCTGGTGCCAATACACGGCCGTAGTGGTGGTTGGTGACTGCGTTGAGCCGGTGCCACCCGACGAGAAATTTCCCAGCGAAATGTGAGGGCCGTAATCTTTTCCTCGGTTCGTCGATGTCGAGGCTGCCCTGAGAACCTGCTTCACCACATGCTGAGCCGTATCAAACTGCTTTTGATCGCCAATCCCATGTGCCGCGACAAACAATTTCCGGACCACGCTTTTTCTCCGTTCACAGGCTATTGGGAATTGGGGTCAACAGGCCGAAATCATTAAGAGGGCAAGCCGTTGTTTATTTCACAGTAAACTGCACGACGGATGATTTTCCCGAGGCTGCGACGGCACGTAATTCGTGAGTTCCGCGTGGCACAACCAGCCGATCCGCCTCATGGCGGGACAGGACCCTGCCATTGTGAAACCAGGTGACCTTTTCCTGAGTGATGACCTCAGGATGAATCACGGTAGAACCGTTCAGCGCGATAAACGAAGCTTCGTTGCGAGGCGAACGAATCGCAAGTCCCTCGGTCACTTCACGAGGACGCGGCAGGGGACGGTCTACGTTCCAGTTTTCATACGAAGGCGAAGACGATTCAACTCGCAGTCCATTCGAGTTGAATAACTGACTCAACAGGGGTTCCGCAGCATCGCGTCCGACGAATTCAAGATGTCCCGCGCCGTGAAAATGTCCAACCCACACACCAATGGCAAATCGTCCATTATGCCCGATCGCCCACGCGTCCCGGCGACCGGAACTCGTTCCCGTTTTCCAGGCGAACCACGCGCGTTCGTTCTCTGGAATCGATTCCCATCCACGGGGGCAGCGGTGTTCTGTTGAGAGAATACTCGTGATGGCTCTGCAGACATTGGCATCAAGAACTTTGACTGAGCCTTGATCGCGAGTGGCCGGCGTGTGATCGGAAAACAGTTGCGGTTCGCCATACAATCCCTCACGCGCCAATGTGGCGTATGCGTTGGTCAGCGAGAGCAACGTAACTTCCAGTCCTCCTGTTGCGACGGCTAAGCCCCCGCGAGATTCCGCGTCTGAAGGGAGATCCAATCCGATCGATTCCAGCAGGCCGAGGCAGCGTGGCAACCCCATCCCTTCCGTGATGGTGATGGCCGGAACATTTAATGATTGTCGCAGTGCATCTGCGGCAGAAATCGAGCCGCGATAGGTTCGATCAAAATTCTCGGGTGACCATCCTGCTCGTTCGATCGGAATATCGTCGACCATCGACTTTGGCGACAATCGCCTGGATTCGAATGCCGCCGCGTACAGGAATGGTTTGAGTGTTGAGCCTGGGCTACGACGCGCAAGTACTCCGTTCACCTGACCATCGCGCGGATCGTGCTCATTCGCAGAACCGACGAGCGCCAGAATCTCGTATGTGGTGACGTCTAACACGACCACGGAAATATCGGAGTCGGCTGGCAGACTTTCGAAATGGATTCGGACTAAGGATTCGACCTCGCGCTGAAGGTCCAGGTCGATCGTTGTTTGCCCCCCGGTCGGCCGTTGCGCGAGTGCCATCCATGCCGCATGAGACGCCCTGAGGGGCTTCAATGCCCGCGATTGAACTGCCAGCGGCTCAATCAAAGCATCGTCAAGTTGATCTGATGTAATCTGGCCGAGTGTCCACATCCGTCGCAAGACAGTCTCGCGACGATTCAATGCTGCTTCCGGGTGACGATCAGGAGCATAACGATTGGGCGACTGCGGCAGGCCCGCCAGCAATGCGGATTCGGCCAGCGAGAGCTGTGCCGCACTCTTTCCGAAATAGGCCTGTCCTGCTGCTTCGACACCGCGCAGATTTCCTCCACACGGAATCAGATTCAGATATTCGGTCAGGATCTGTGACTTTGTACGGTGCTGTTCTAACTGGAGTGCGCGCAGGCCTTCCATCAGCTTGGCGTTCCAGGTCCGTGGACGTTCGTCGATCATCTTGCAGAGCTGCATGGTAATCGTGCTGGCCCCGGAGATCTTGCGACCAGCCCGCAGGTTCTGTCCGGCCGCACGAACAACGGCGAACAGATCGACACCGCGGTGTGATTCAAACCGCTCATCCTCGACTGCAATGACAGCCTTAAGCAGCCAGGGTGAGATCTGTTCCAGAGAAACCGGACGTCGCCGCTGATCGTCGACGGCAACGCGTTCCAGCATCAGCCGTCCCGAACGATCCGTGACCTGAACTCCGACGGGCTGCGGTGCCAATTTCTCCCAGGGAAATGGAAAAAGATGCCAGCAAACGGCCAGCGCCAAGATCGGTAGGACTGAGGTCAGGGCGGAAATGAAAACGAACGCCCGCCAATGACGAACCCATAGGCGCACGATCTGATCGCGCACGCGGCGGGCCAGCAACGCTGGGAAAAGTCGAGAACGATCCATCATTCTTCGACCCGATAGTGGCAGTAATGGCACTTCCCCATCCGTAGGGAATTCAACGGCAACTTCCGACCTTTTCGATCGGTCAGTTGCCGAATGTTGCCAATGTCTTTTGCGAATCATCGATCCGCTGTCGTCCAAATACCTGGGCAACGGCCCTTGTTACTTGGGCATGGTCTTTTTACTTGGACAACGTCTTTTCGTGATCCAGCTTCTTCTGCATGACTTCAGCTTGAGCACGGAAGTGCTTGGCGTGCCACAGGAAGGTGTTTTGCTTCGGCTTGCTACCAGCCAGACCGGCCAGTCGCTCGTACTTCTTCGACAAGTCCAGCTTGACCTGAATCTTCTTTTCAACAGTCTTCGACATGTTTCCAACTCAAATTCGAATCAGCGGTCAACTGCTTAACGGCAGAACCACTGATTCCAGGACAGAACACTCCCCATCCCACCGTGGGTGGAAGCCCAGATTGTAACGAAAGTCAGTGGCTGCAACATCCCAGACTGTGGAATTCTGTCAGCCCGATGGTCGATCGTAGTGTGCCGCCAGAATTTGTCGACCTCGGTGCGTTCGTCGACGGTCTGCACCGAACCGCGATCGGCGTTGGTCTCCCGAAGACGCCGAAACGGACGGTCGTAGGCCTTATCGCCACAATAAGTTGCGGCGCCCGAGTCGAACAAGCCGCCTTTAATGGATCGTGGCTCGCGCGGAGGAAGTCAAATCGATAACGAGCCGTAACAAACGGCAATGCAAGGACTTGTAACACACAAACATATCTCGCGCAGCAACCGATGTTAGCGTAAGAGTTTACATCGATAATTTCTGTTCGTTGCGTTCACTTGCCGTCTTTTTGAGTCTGCTCGACGTTGCCTGCTCCCGCTGTTTCAAGTTCCGGCACCACCTTTAACAGCGTTTCTGGCATTTCGATCCCGGCGACGTCTTTCAGGACCTGCATCATTGGCGGCAGTGACCGAGACATGTTTTGCAGGAAATTTGCAGTGCTGCTGGTCCCGTTCGCGCCGCCCCCTTCCCAGACGACGATCTTGTCGAACTTGATGTTCGAGATCGCTCGTGCCGAGGCTTCGGTCAGCTTGTCCAGATGTTCCAGCATCATCAATTGAAACGCTGGCTGAGCCCCACCGCAGGCGTCAATAATCCGCTGCAGTCCTTCGCCCTTTTTGGCCAGGATCTCGTACTGCCCACGGGCTTCGGCTTCAAGCTTGGCGTAGATAGCACTCGCTTCCCCTTCGGCCTCGATCTTCTGGCGTTCAGCACTCGCTTCGGCTTCCACAACGATTCGGGCCTTTTGAGCCTTGGCGACGGCTTCGAATTCCGCACGCTTTTCGGCTTCAACACGTTCTGCATCGGCGAGTGCTGCTTTGGCCATCGCACGGTTCTGAGCTTCCAGAACCGCCGCTTCGGCTTCGCGTTTCCTGGTTTCCGAAATCTGATAGGCTTCGGCGTTTTTGACACCCAGTTCGGCCTTGGACGCAGCGATCTTGGCTTGAGCCAGATTTTCCCCTTCGATCGCAGCCGCATTCGCTTCGGCCGTCTTGATACGCATTTCGCGCTCGGCCGATTTCACTTGCGATTCACGTTCGAATACGGCCGTCTGCTCACCGATTTGACGTTCTTTGTCCATCTCGGCCAGTCGGATCGCCTGATCACGGGCCGCTGTGCGAATCCCGATTTCTCGTTCCTTTTCCAGTTCCGAAAGGCGAATGGCCTGTTCCCGTTCCGCGCCGCGAACCCCGATGTCCCGTTCCTTCGTCGCATTGCTGATCTGAATCAGTTTGTCGCGATTGGCTTCCGCAACACGCGTCTCACCCATGCGTTCTTGATCGGCGACATCACCGCGCGCCTGTTGAATGGCCTGGGATGCGGCCTTCTGCCCGATGGCATCAATGTACCCCGACTCGTCGGTGATATCGGTGATATTCACGTTGATCAGCACCAGGCCGATCTTCTTCAATTCGGGTTCAAGTGAGTTCTGAACATGTGACAGGAACGTGCCCCGGTCCTTGTTGATATCCTCGATCCGCATCGAGGCGATCACTTGCCGCATCTGGCCGAAGATGATTTCCTGAGCCTGCTTTTCGACGTCGGCTCGCTTTAATCCCAGCAGGCGGATCGCGGCATTGTTCATCACTTCTGGTGTTGTTCCGATGGCCACAGTGAAGACACTCGGAACGTTGACGCGAATGTTTTCGGCGGACAGAGCACCACGTAGCGGGATTTCGATCTGGATCGGTTCCAGACTCAGATAGTCATAATCCTGGATCAGCGGGATGACGAACTTTGCCCCGCCGTGATGACAGCGAACGGCACTCCCCTTGGATGACATCCCGTAGATGACCAGCACGCGGTTACTGGGACACCGTTTGAATCGTCTCGCCAGCAGCATCAGGAAGCTGAAGACCATGACTGCCGCCAGTACCAGCGTTGTGCCACTCCAGAAACTGGGGCTTTTCAACATTTCTTCGATGGGATCTGCGGCAAGAATCGGGAACATGAACGCACCTTTACCTAAGCCGGCACTTCCACAGCGAGAGGTGGCAGCGCGGCGAGAATTGAAAGAATACGAAATGTGAAATCAGAAAGTGAAAGCCAGAATCACGAGGCGACAGGATGAACGGCAGAAGCGACTTCGACCGAATCAGGGCCGACAACCTTTGTGACGACGACCGTGCTTCCGGTGGGAAGTTCCGCCTGATCGGTCCAAGCTGTTAACTCTACCGTTCGATTTTGCAGATTGAGCAGGATCTTGCCCGCTCCCAGATGTGAACCGGGGACTCTCAGGTAAACATTTCCGGTCATACCGACCGCACGATCGATACGAACGGTTCCGTCGGCATTCAGGCGTCTCATTCCACGCATCATCACATGTACGGCGTACATCGCGGCGAATCCAACGGCAGCGCCAATCACGAGTGACGCCCCGTCATCAAATCCCCGAGTCAACGCGGACATTCCCGCCAGGCCGAAGAATGTGATCCCAGCGATAACCGTGCGTAACGTAATGATCCCGAAGAACCAGGTCGAGCTATGCTGGTGCCCGCCGTGGGCATCATGCGACGCGACATCCAGATGACCAAGATCATGGTCAAGATCCGCACCATCAATGTTTCCGGCATCGGTAGTCTCCCCATCCAGATCGTGGTCCGCCCCCACTCCGACCAAGCCCATCAGGGTCTGACAGATCAGCAGCGTTCCGCCAAACAGAGCACAGGAAATAAAGAACGTCGCCACGGTTGCTCCTTCACGCCTGGAAGGGAATTCGTCTTCGGTGTGAGAATTCTAACGTACGCCAGCAATTTCGGATCAACATGTTTGGTGGAAATCTCTGTTCAGAACTGGCAAGTACATTCGTGAAGTGAAGTTAGAACAGCATCCGCGATGGCTGATTTGCATTCTGTCGGCTAGAATCTGCGGTTCCGCGTCACGCGATCTTCTCAGATCACGTGAAACGCATCTGAAGATTGACGGGTTGGGCCGAGGATCAGGACAGCATGGTGGATCGAGCATTACGCGTTGGGGTGGTTGGTGCCGGCGAAAATACGCGACGACGGCATATTCCGGGATTGCGCTCAGTGGGCGGGGTCGAAATTGTCGGGGTCGCCAATCGAACGGCAGAATCGACGGAACGAGTCGCTCGGGAATTTGGAATCGAAGTTCGTTATCCCGATTGGATGTCGCTGGTGGCCGACAAGTCTCTTGACGCAGTCGTCATCGGGACCTGGCCGAATCTGCACTGCGAAGTCGCTTGTGCTGCACTTGCGGCGGGAAAACATGTGTTGTGTGAAGCACGCATGGCCCGTGATCTGGTAGAAGCGAGAACGATGGCGGTTGCGGCCGAGGCTCATCCGAATCAGGTGGCGATGCTGGTTCCCAGTCCATTTGGCCTGGAATGTGATCAGGAAATCAGTGGACTTTTGTACGGCAACTTGATTGGTGACCTGCGTGAAGTCGTCGTCGTCGGTGCCGACGACCAGTTTCACGACTACTCAAAATTTCTCCATTGGCGACAGGATTCCTCGATCAGTGGAATCAATGTTCTGACGCTGGGGATTCTTCACGAAACCGTGTCGCGCTGGGTACCTCAACCGACGCGAGTTTTCGCGCAAACGCAAACATTCGAACCCGTGCGACCCAACCCGAATGGACCAGGCGATCTGAAAGTCACCGTTCCTGACAGCGTGCAGATATTGACTCAGTACGCCAACGGAGCCCGAGGGATCTATCACTTCAGTGGAACCACGCTGCTGGGACCAGGCAAGCAAATCGTGCTGTATGGAAGCCTCGGAACGATCAAGATTCTGTTCGGGGAATATGATCGAGTCTACTATGGTCGCAAAATCGACACGGAATTTCGCGAGATCCAGATTCCTGCGGAAAAACTGGGGGGATGGCGTGTCGAAGCGGAGTTTATCGGAGCGATTCGTGGTGAAGAGCCGGTCAAGCGAAACGATTTTGCAACCGGGTTGAAATACATGGAATTCACAGATGCTGTCGTACGCAGTGCTCAATCAGACTCGCCCGTGACGCTGCCACTTTAAACAACGCTTTTGACTCTTTTTCGTACCTGAATTCGTGAGGGAATCTCGGCCGGTTTGACCGAGCGGTGCTGAAATGAAAGAGGACGCGTTGGAAGCCTCGTCCCCACCACCTTCGAAGCGATCCTGGCTGCGGCGGTCGCTGAACCGACTCGAAGTGGATCGGGCCGTCTTCTATGCCATTGCCACCCGTGCCTGGCAATTCATCGCAGGCCCGATCTCGATCCTGATGATCGTGGCCTTCTTCACCAAAGAATTGCAGGGCTACTTCTACACCTGTGCCCAGTTGATGGGGATGCAATCCCTGGTCGAACTCGGAATGCATGCCGTGATCATCAATGTTTCCAGCCATGAATGGTCACGATTACGACTGGACGCTGAAGGCTTCATTGTCGGTGACGAAGAATCGCTAAATCGCCTGGCTGGCCTGAACCGATTTGTCGCTCGGTGGTACGGAATCGTCGCCCTTGTTTTCTTCATCGTCTGCGGATTCGGGGGAGCCGCGTTCCTGAATCAACGGCCATCTGCGGAAGTTGCCTGGGCAGCCCCCTGGTTCTGCATGGTTGCACTGAACGGATTGCTGCTGTGGGCATGGGCGTATTCCGCCATGCTGGAAGGCTGCAACCAGATGATCGTCGTCAATCGGGTGCGCCTGTTGCAGTTCATGACAGGCAGTTTTGCCGTCTGGGCCAGCATGGCAGCCGGGTTTGGACTTTGGGCAGCCGTCGTTTCGGTCGCGGTTCGACTGGTCTGGGACGTCTGGATGATTGCGATCCGCTATCGGCGATTCTGGCAATCGCTGGCGGGTCGAAACAGTGACGCCATTTCCTGGCGAAACGACATCTGGCCGTTGCAGTGGAAGATGGGCGTGTTTGGAATTGCAGGTTTTCTGGCCTTCAGCCTGTTCACCCCCGTGATGTTCCAGTTCCACGGATCTGTCGTCGCCGGGCAGATGGGGATGACCTGGACGATCTTGATCGCTCTGGAATCCGCTGCGTATGCGTGGGTCCAGGTCCGAACGCCACTCTTCGGGATGCTGGCTTCGCGCCGTCAATGGGAGGAAATGGATCGCATCTTCTACCGCCTGACTGCGATTTCGTGGGGCTTTTACCTGTTGGGGGCGGCGGCGGTCTGCACGGGGGTCTGGGTGTTGAATGAACTCCCCTATGAACTGACTCAGCGGTTGGCATCGCGCATGCTGCCGTTGGCACCCACGATCGTATTTGCCGTTGCCTTCCTGATTCTGCATCTTCCCCGATGTCAGACGATTTACATTCGCGCCCACAAGCAAGACCCCTTCTTGCTGGCAGGAATCGTTTCCCATTCACTGATTGCAATCCTGGTGATTGGATTGGGGTATCTTTACGGCCCACTGGGGGCTGGCTGCGGACTGCTGATTGTCGTTGCTACGGTAAATCTTCCGTGGTGGACCTGGATCTGGCTCCGGTGTCGGCGTGAATGGCATCAACAACCATGAAGCCAGACAAGTCCAGAAACGCCACTTTGGTGGTGACAGTGGCCGTTGCCACACTGATGGTGTGGCGCCGCCAGAGAACTTTATAATTTCACTCGAACTTGTTATGAATTCTCTGCATGGTACTCAAGCGGCGAGTTATTGATGAGAATCCTGTTCGCGCCGGATTGATTGCTGCTATGGCACCCTGCGAAGGTACATAAGATGGATTGTGCCATAACGTTGATTGTATTTATATTGTTTTGCGCTGTGTGTGTGTGTGTGTAGCTGCGCCACCATTCGTCGCGACGGCGACTGGTTGCCCTCCGGTGTTAGCAGCCCTACTCACTCCGGTTGTACTCGCACTATTGGTTTTCATGCTTGGATTCGTGTGCGAAAGATTCAGACGACGCCCGAAGTAGATAGACAGTTGACGGATCGGCGATGCTGCGTGCATACGCAGGGTGGCCCC
>JBAWWJ010000146.1:0-20607 GCA_037146815.1 Planctomycetota bacterium | reverse complement strand
GTGAGTCACGAGATCACAGCGCACCAACCACCATGCCATGATTCTCGTGTCACATCAAAATCAGATGGAATGGCCGGCCCGTTGGCCTGAAGGGCCGAACATTCCTCTGGTCTTTAGACTCGTCAAAAGGAACGACCGGCCCTTCAGGCATCATGAAGATTTTGGTGGGATCAATTCCAGGGCCGCAGGGCCCTGGCTGGGTGAACTACTGGCCCAACGGGCCTCCTCAGGAACATCTTGTCGGTAATCCAAATCGGCCAACGCGACTGCGGACATGCCGAGGTGCGGGGAAACTACGATTTCTCAGGAGTCACGCTTCGTTTTCGATAAATTGGCAGCGACGTCGTGTTCGCCGTCAGTAATTCTTTTGCCGTTTTCAAGTCCAGCGTGCTTTCGGGTGAAAGCGCAAACCACGACATTGACCGGCAAGCGCGTCCATAGACTGTGCATTCCAGTTCGGGATTATTTTCGGCACTGCGGCGGTAGACCAATACGGCCAGCGCCAGACCGTATTCCTTCCCTTCCGTGATAAAGATTTCCCCCTGCGGCTTTGCTCGATACAGCGATGACAGCGCTGATTTTTCATCAAAATACGAGCCCGTAATCTTCAAGGAACGGCTGCAGCTTCCCTGCCAGACGAAGAATCTCGGAACTTCGGGGCGCGTGGCGTCTGCAACCGAATCTGGCTCTGCCCAGGCCGCTGTACTGATCAGGGTTAACATGCCAAACAGTAAGGAACGGACCGCGGTAATTGTCGTCTGGCTTCTCATTGGTATACTCCTGCGAAAGTGTTTCGGAACAATCTTGAACCCGCCACCTTCAAACACGTAAATCAGTCGATTGACCGGACAACGATTTATGAAGAAATTCAGAAATCACTCCTTCACTGCCGTGGAACGGCATGTAAGTCATTACCTGGAAAGAACTTCCCATCGCCAATAATCCGCGGGAATTATTGCTGCAGATCGAGCGGGGAGACGAATCGGCCGCTGCGGAACTGGTCCGAATGTATCTGCCTGAAATCCGCCGCGCTGTACGTGTCCGCCTGACGGACCCTCGATTGCGTCGCGTTTTG
Organism: Planctomycetota bacterium; assembly: GCA_037146815.1. Lineage (GTDB taxonomy): Bacteria > Planctomycetota > Planctomycetia > Planctomycetales > Planctomycetaceae > Schlesneria. The sequence goes on along the minus strand of JBAWWJ010000146.1, from coordinate 19,532 downwards.
GATTCTGCGGATGTCTGCCAGTCAGTGTTCGCCAATTTCTTCCTCCGAGTTTCGCTGGGTGAGTATGATCTGGACCATCCGGAAGACCTCGCGGCACTGCTGATCGCGATGGCTCGAAACAAACTGCTCGATCAAGTCCGGCGTTTGCAGTCGCAGAAGCGGGACCAGCGAAGGATGGTTGTCGACGGTGATCAGGCGATGCAGGGAGTTGTCGATTCAGGCGATACCCCATCCCGAGTCGTTGCTGATCGTGATCTGATGGCGGAAGTACGCCGCCGGATGAGTGCCGAAGAACAACAACTGGCAGATCTACGAGCCGCGGGTCTGGATTGGAATGAGATTGCCCAACAGTTGAACGGAAACGCAGATTCGTTACGAAAGAAGTTGACCAGGGCTGTGGACCGGATTACCCAGGAATTGGGGCTGTCACAGGTTCTGTGATTGCCCAAGAATCGAAGCAGCGAGCCCCTCTGGAATGTTCGAATCCCTGGAAATCTTTTGACAATCTGTCTCGACATTGTGTATCGTTCCCCCACACGGTCCCAGAGCAGGCCATTCGGGCCTGCTGGATTCCCTCGAAATCTGCAGTTTTGGGTCATCAGGAGTACTTGCCATGCGGTCGAAACACGAATTCAACAGAACTCGTTTCTGGTCCAGTCTCGGTCTGACTGTCATCCTCAGTTCGGCTCCATTGGTATCACCGCTGATCGCTGCTGAAGAGGCGGTTGAAACACAAAAAGCGACTGCCCCTCGAGCAAACCTGGACTTGGCAGATTTCCTGGGCGCGCTGTTCGGAGGCTCGACGGCGGAAGCAGCACCGGCCGTCCCTGCTGGGCCCGTCGCGAATTTGCCCGGAAGTACTCACAAGCAAATCGGTGATATCAAGATTCGCGGAGTTCGATCTGGTCACCAGTTGCAAACGTTCTGCCTGAACAAGGAAGGGGTCATCTTCGCTGTAGTTGCTCCACCACGACCCTATGGAGCGAGTTTGGAAGGTAAGAACAATTCGGCCGAAATTCGCGTTCATGATGCGGATGGCAAGGAACTTCGCCAATGGAGTGTTGACTTCGCAGTCCAGGCGATCGCTGCTGCTCCCAATGGCAATATCTTCGTGGCAGGAAACGGTAAGATTGCCAAGTTTGATTCCGAAGGAAAGTTGCTCGCTTCGACCGATGCCCCTCATATCGCGGCACTGCTCAAGAACTCGGCCAAAATGAAAGAAGAAGCCGAAGCTCAACTGGAAGAGGAAAAGGAACAGTACGAAGAACAGCGGAAGCAGCTTGACGTCAATGTGGACGCACAGAGAAAGCAGTTGGCCGAACTGAAAGAAAAGCTCGACAAGGTTCCAGAAGAAGAACGTAAGGCGGCCGACAAGCGTAAAGTCCGCACGCTGGAAATGCAGGTCAAGAATCTGGAAGCCCAGAATAAGTCGATGCTGCAGTACTACAAGCAACGCGGCGAACGCACTGTCGATCAGGTCATCGCCGAAACGACCAGCCGACTGAAAATCGTCAATGCTCTGACCGTCTCAGATCGTGATGTCTTCATTGCTTCAGGGGTTCCCAAGGGATATGGCTACGCCATCTGGCGAACCAGCCACGAGTTCGAAGGAGCAGATCAGATTGTCTCGGGACTGTCAGGATGTTGTGGCCAGATGGACATTCGTTGCTGCGAAGAGGGAGTTTTTGTCGCCGAAAACAGCCGCAAGCGAGTCCTTCAGTACGATCGCGAAGGAAAGAAGCTGGCTCAATGGGGCGAAGGGGATCGCAACGGATCGACCGGCGCTGGTTTCGGTGGTTGCTGTAACCCGATGAATCTCTGCTTTGGATCAGCAGGTGAAGTCTTCACGGCAGAGTCCGAAGGTTACATCAAGCGATTCAGCAAGGAAGGAAGTTTCTTGGGGATTGTGGGGCAAGCGAAGGTCAGTGGCGGCTGCAAGAATGTCGCCATCGCGGTTTCTCCTGTAGGGGACAAGGCCTACTTCTTCGACCTGCAAGGATCGCGCATTGTCGTGCTCGATAAAAAGGCCGACGAGAAAGCGGACGAAAAGGGAGACGAAGCAAAACCGACCGATGTTAAGCCCGCATCCGATAAACCAGCAGCCGCAAAACCAGCGGCCGCTATCAAGTCGGTCAAACCTGCTTTAGAGGGAAGCACAACGAAAAAGCTCACAACACGCTGATCACCGTGTTGCTGATTACCGTTTTTTCGTGTGCAGGTTGGTTAAACTGAGCTCGTCGCATCGTCACCGAGGGCGTGCGACGACGCTGTAAGCTTTTGAACTATTGCCATTGGAGCAATTCATGACAGCCATGAATCGACGTACCGCATTGACTGCGCTGGCAACATCACCCATCGCCCTGGCTCAGGTGTTATCCGCCGCCGAAAAGAGTGGTATCGCAAGTGAATTGACGATGCTGGTGATGGACCCACTCTCAAAAGAGTTGTCGTGTCCGTGCGTGAAGGGCTACGCCCAACGCGAATATAACGAGCTTGGCAAGCACCTTTCACAGCGATTGAAGCGTCCCGTCAAAGTTGTCTACTCTGAGACACTTGTCGGGGCAACGAAGACCGGAAAACTTCCCGATGGAGTCGATCTGATCATCGGGAAGCGGTCTGTCGTGGAATTTGATGCCAAGGTCATCCAGGCGACTGTCACACCGCTCGCCGCATTGTCGGGGAAAGATGGGATCACAACTCAATATGGAATGATAGTGGTTCCGGCGAACGACCCGGCGAAAAAGGTCGCAGATCTGAAGGGTTACCAGATCTATTTTGGTCCCGAAGATTGCGACGAAAAGCACAAGGCAGCGATTGCATTGCTGAAAGAGAACGGCGTTGCCATTCCAGCAAAGGTCGAAACGTGCTCGGCCTGTAGTGACGGGGCGACCAAGATTCTGGAACTGGGAGCGGACGTGCGAGCAGCAACCGTGATCAGCAGTTATGCTGCGCCGTTGCTGGAAGGTTGTGGAACCATTCAAAAGGGTGATCTGCGAGTTGTCGGAAAGACGGCTCCCGTGCCATTTGTCACTGCGTTTGCGACGTCACGCGTGGGGGAAAAGGAACGGGCGGTCATCCGCGAGATTCTGCTGGAACTGATTGAATCTCCCAAGCTCTGCGAGGCGCTCGAAACACAATTAGGCTTCGTTGAAATCGCTGCTGTCGATTCAAAAAAAAAGTAGACTCACCCGCAATCGTTGAGTGGACTGGCTGGCGCGGCCCCAACCGCGATGCTCATGTCGCCTGGCTACCCGAAAAATTTCCGACGGAACTTGCGCCGCTTTGGAAAAAGCGGCTGCGAAGTACGGGAGTTGGAGGTGTTGCCGCGACGTCGAAGTATGTCATCGTATCCGGCCGTGAGTTGAATGATTCCGCTGATGTTTTCCGTTGCTTCGCTGCTGACGACGGAACCGAAGTCTGGAAGCTCTCATACCCCGTCAAAGGGGACCTCGACTATGGAAACTCGCCCCGGGCTACACCGCAGATTCATGGCGAATTCGTTTATCTGATGGGAGCGTTCGGGCACCTGCACTGCCTGAAACTTGCCACGGGCGATCTCGTCTGGAAGCGGGACTTGCGTCAGGATTTTCAGGTCACCAGCAAAATGGTCTGGGGGCATGCCTCGTCGCCGTTGGTCGTTGATGACCGGCTGATTGTAAATCCAGGAGGTCCCGAAGCTGGGTTTGCAGGATTGGAGCCGGAGACTGGCAAAGTGATCTGGAAGACTGCGGGGGACGCCGCAGCATTTGCCTCGTTCATTGTTACGACGGCCGGGGGACGACGGCAGGTGATAGGCTACGACGCAACGTCGCTCGTCGGCCTGGACCCCAAAACCGGTGAAAAGCTCTGGCGGTATGTGCCCGCCCGACCGCGCGACTTCAACGTTCCAACACCGATGCTGTGGCGAGACAAACTGGTTCTCACCTCAGAAAATAATGGAACGCGATTGTTTGCATTCGACGCTGATGGGCGGCTGATTAACAAGCCGCTGGCCGAAAACGATGACCTGGCTCCCGATACGCACTCGCCCGTCGTGGTCGGGGATCGACTGTTTGGCGTCTGGGATGCCCTGTATTGCCTGGATCTGAATAAGGGATTGAAGACAATCTGGTCCGGTGAAAACAAGATGTTTCATCAATACACCAGCTTGATTGCGTCGAGTGATCGACTGATGGCCATGGGGATTCATGGTGATGTCCTGCTGATCGACGCCACCGCCGACAAGTTTCAGGCGATTTCGACGGGGAGTGTGGTCGAGGATGATTCGGGCCTGTTTTCGCATCCGGCGATTGTTGGTGACCGAATGTATGTTCGGACCAGTTCTGACATCCGCTGTATCTCTCTGAAATCCGCTTAAACTTAGCCGCACGGATTTTTCAACTGACAGTTTGTTCATCTTCGGTTTTCGGCAATAAGGCGGAATTGCGTCTGGCCGAAGTGAGTAGTAGGATCAATTGTGCTGTTCGTCGAATTCTTGCCATCTTTCCAGATGACTCGGCGAGCGATACAGAGCGGGCTGTCCCGCTTGGACGACGAGCATTTCACATCTCTGTCAGGAGCTCGAACAATGTCCCGAAAAAGACTCTTTCAAGTCGCTGTCTGTTGCTTCCTCGGTATCACGGCTCTGGGAGCCAGTCGAGGTGCGATCACAAAACTGACGCTGAACCCAGAGGCACCCGTTGTTGATCTGTTCGAAGGAAAGGAACAGGGGCAGTTTGACGTTCGGCTGGTCGCCATGAACGCTCATGAAGGCCGAATCTTCATTACGAATAAGACCGACAAACCACTTTCCGTCTCTGTACCCGCCGGATTAGTCGGAGTTCAGGTTCACCCGCAAATTTTAAATCAGCAACCAGGCGGAGTTGGGAACTTTTTCGGCAATGGGCAGCAGAACCAGCAGCAGGGGCAGCAGCAAAATCAGTCCGTTGGCGGTAACGCAGGGCCGATGAACGGCAATGCTACGGGATTCCCTAATCAAAATGGGATTCAAAATGGTTTTCCAAACGGGCAGAACCAGGGAAACGGCTTGAATTTCTTTTCAATCCCACCAGAAAAGACGGTTCAGCTCGCGTTTCATTCGGTCTGTCTGAACTATGGACGTCGCGAACCAAATGCTGCTTTGAAGTATGAACTGGTCAAAGCAGATTCATTGACCACCGACCCTGTCTTGTTGCAGTTGCTCGAAGACTATTCACCGCGAACAAACCGCGAGGCTCAACAAGCAGCCGCCTGGCACGTGGCGAATGGATTGAGCTGGGACAAGATCGCTCAATTGAAGGACGAAAAAGTCCCAGGTGATCCACGTCCTCTGTTCACAGCTCAGCAGATCCAGGCCGGTCGCACTCTGGCAGAACAAGCTCAGAAGAAGGCTGCTGACCGACCGAAAAAGGTTGATGCCGTTCGATCAGTCGTCGCCAAATAAGCGGATTCTGAGAATCTTCGGAAGATCACGGTCTTACTTCATCGCTGCTGGCGATCGTCTCGCTGGCAGCGATTTTGTTTTTTTATGGCTGGCCCAAAGTGGCGTCCCTTCTGGATGCAGGAATGAATTCTGCCTTTGTTTGGCGCGGGTCTCGCGAACCTGAAGAAATGGCCTACCGAAGTTCTCCTCGTCAATTCAGGCCAAGCAATTGGGCAGAACGATGAAGAATCATGATTCAAATTTCCTCATCGTTCTGCCCTCCAAAATGGAATTGACGAGCGGCGTGACGCATTGTGATTGGATGCTAAGTTCAGTGACGCTTTCGGCGTCGGGTACCCGAGATGTCGTACATCGAGATAGACTCTCCTTCGCGATTGAAAGACCGACAACATTCACGGTATCGTCTGCGCTCAATTCAGACGAGTTGATTCGACCGACGTCAAACCACTCGTCGTCAACATCCGATTCATTGCCTGGATTCAATGGGAACGACATTTATGGACCAATCGACCGAAACTCTTTCGTCAGCCACAACGACGACCAGTCAAGTCGCAAGGCGATCTGTGCGAATGCGGCGATTGATCGTCTCCGCAATCACTCTGACGATCATGGCAGCCGTCTGTGGACATGCTCTGGGGGTCTTCAAGCCGACGGAAACAAATGTCACTCAGCTTGCGCCGGGTGTCTACTTCCGTAAGATGGAATGGCAGCCGAAATTCATAGGATGCAATCAGGGCTGGATCGTGTTCGAAGATTTCGTCCTCGTGATTGAAGCGAGTTTTCCGAATCAGGCGGAAGAACTGGTGAAAGAGATTCGCAAGACCACTGACAAGCCGATCAAGTTCGTATTCGACACGCACTGGCATGGAGACCACGCTGACGGAAACCCGATTTTTATCGCTCAGGGAGCCAGTGCGATTGCCTCAGAACAGGCTCGCGAGCAATTCGTTCAGAAAGGGGTTCCCTCCTATGAAAAGCAGAAGCAGGAAAAACCTGACGAGTATGGAAAGCTGAAGTATGGCATCCCTTCGATTTACTTCCCGAAGCGAATGATCATCGAAGACGCGACTCAGCGAGTCGAGTTGATCCATTTCGGGCATGGCCACACTCCGGGCGACGCGGTGGCCTGGCTGCCAAAGCATGGGATTCTGTTCACGGGCGACAGTTGTGTAAACGGTCCATTCAACTACACGGGGGAAAGCAATACGGCCAGTTGGATCGCTGTGTTGACCGAAATGTCCAAGTTGCCGATCAAAACGATTTGCCCCGGCCATGGCGAGCGGAGCGACAACCTGCTGATCGATCAGCAGCGACGCTATTTCGTGGAACTGCGCCAGGCCATTCAGGAGGGGATCAACGCTGGCAAATCACTGGACGAGATCAAGAAGTCCGTCGATCTACCGTGGTACAAGGAATGGGCGGGCGTGGACGTGAAGGAACGAGCCGAGAACATCGAGCATGTCTACAAGGAACTGACGCAGAAATAGCCCGCCCTTCTTCGGCGATTTAAATGTGTCAGCGATTTCCTGTCCCTTCAACGATTCAACCTCTGGGAGCCAAATCGCATGCGACGCCGTTTGCCCGATAACTTCAAACTTACGGCCGTGATTGTTTCGGCATTCCTGATCTTCGTTCAAGGCAATGACTGTTTGAACGCTGCCGACAGGCCGAACGTTTTGCTCATCTGTGTTGATGACTTGAAGCCCGTTTTGGGTTGTTACGGCGATCGGATGGTGAAGTCGCCTCACATTGATCGCCTGGCGGCGCGTGGTGTTCGGTTTGATCGAGCCTATTGCAATCAGGCGGTTTGTTCGCCGTCTCGCAACGCGTTGCTCGTCGGTTTGCGGCCGCAGTCGCTCGGCATTTATGACTTGGGGACCAACTTTCGCAAGTCCGTCCCCAATGCGGTGACGTTGCCACAGTACTTCAAGCAGCATGGGTATCGAACGGAGGCGATGGGCAAGATCTTTCATGTTGGGCATGGCAACAACGAAGACGCCGCATCGTGGAGTGTCCCTCATTTCCAGGCCAAGAGCATTGGATATGCATTGAGGGAAAACACGGCACAAGAAACCCGTGAAGGAGCGTTCTTTGCCAATAAAAACCCGGGGGACCTACCCAAGGGGGCCGCGTTCGAGTCTGCTGACGTCGATGATTCGGCCTACGGAGATGGCCGGGTGGCCGATGAAGCGGTGAAACGATTGCTGGCCGCCAAGCAGAGACCCGATGAACCATTCTTTCTCGCTGTCGGATTCCTCAAGCCGCACCTTCCATTCTGTGCTCCGAAAAAGTATTGGGACTTGTACGATCCAGCCGGGTTTCAACTTGCCAAACGGACCGAACCGCCCGAGGGAGCTCCCAGCTATGCACCTCAATTCGGCGGCGAGCTGCGCAATTACAAAGACATGCCTGCCAAGGGAGCCATCCCGGATGAAACTCAGCGAATTCTGATCCATGGCTACCATGCTGCCGTCAGTTACATGGATGCCCAGCTTGGTAGAGTGATTGCTACGCTCGACGAAACGGGCCTGACAAAGAACACAATCATTGTTCTATGGGGCGATCATGGCTGGCATCTGGGTGACCACGGAATGTGGTGCAAGCACACCAACTATGAGCAGGCGGCCCGCATCCCGCTCGTCGTCGTTGCACCGGGCGCTGCGCCTGCCGAGGCCTCGACGACAGCCTTGGTCGAGTCCGTCGATATCTACCCCACGCTGTGCGATCTCGCAGGGCTTCCAATGCCCAAAGGCGTTAACGATCGCAACCTTGATGGCATCAGCGTCGCCAGGATTCTGCGAGATCTCAATGCGTCAAAAGAAGCGACCGGCACGAAGGAATCGATCATCCATGTCTATCCGCGTAACGGGCTGCTCGGTCGAGCCATCCGGACCGCACGATATCGACTGGTCGAATGGAAGAAGCCAGGTGCACCTATCGGTACCGCCGAGCATGAGCTGTATGACTACGAAACCGATCCCCTCGAAACCAGGAATCTGGCCAAGTCGCAACCGGAAGTTGTCGCCCAACTGCAAAGGATTCTCGCACAACATCCTGAAGCAACGCCGCAACTGACCGCTGAATCCCGGCCCGCCACGTCAAATCCAGCAACGGATCGGCAGGCTCTTTTCGATAAGAAGGACAAAAACAAGGACGGTCAACTGACTCGTGACGAGTTCCTGGCGAGCCAACCCGACCCCGACAAGGCCCCCGCCCGCTTCGTCAAATTCGATTCCAACAACGACGGTATGTTGAGTCGTGATGAGTTTGTTCACCAGGGTGCAAAGCCAAAGTAATGGATGCACCGTGGGCTTGTCACGCTCAATCAACCGTTTTCCGTCGGAAAAGATAGACAACTCCTGCGGCCAGAATCAGTAGTTGATATGTCGCGACAGCACCACGAATTCCCTTGGGTGTCGGGACGTATGCGCGCTCTTCTCCGTCGCTATCGACCTCAATATGCTTTTGCTGGTTCTCGTCGAATAAGATCGATCCGGTTGGAAACTTTGGGGCGAATGTTTCGTCGGGAATTCCCGTATTTGCATTTGCTTCTGTCACTTCGGATTCGATGGTGAGGAATAAGTCCAATTCTTGCGACTTCGGGGTCGGACTCGTGTGTCTCTGTTGAAACGCGCGATGTGTAATCCGCTTTGGATAGACAAGCGGGCCGGCATCGATCCAGCCATTGGCGGTAATTTCGCTTCGCGATTGAGGTAATCCGTCGCCTGTACGGAATTCATAGATGATGTCGACAGGCCAGTAATGTCGAGTGGCATTGATGGTGACTCGATACCGTGTCGTTGCGAAGCCAGAAGAAGTATTGGGAAATGCGTTGAGGGCCGGGTTCGTGAATGAAAGATCTATGAGTTCCTCACCAGATTCGCGGCGAGTCACGATTGAAACGGTTGTGGCCTGTTCGAGGAGGGTAATGAGATCCGTTCCACCAATCGCCATAAGTGATTCCGGACGCTGGAAGGGAGGGACAACGGCCGATGGCGTCGACGATGACCGGTACGAGGCGCGGGGATGCCCTGCCGTAAAATGACGCTGTATTGCCCCATCAAATGCAACCGTGGTGATCGCCGTTCCAGTGGCATCGAGCTCAGACCATGCCCGACAGGGAAGCCGTTCAAAGAGTTCAAATTGCTTACGTTCGTTGCGAGCGGGTTCGGTGGGAGTCCCCCGCACCCCTTGATGGCTCATCGTCGCACGATAGTAGTTGAGGTAAGCATCCGTACGTTGCTCATCGGTCGATACTCGCAATTTCATGTCGTGAATCAAGGCTTCTCGCTGGTGGATGCCATCTATGACGGATGTCAAGGACGGTTCGGCACCCATGACAGTTGCGGGACTCAGCAAGCCGCAGAGAACCAACGCCACGATTGTTGGTACTCGATGACTGAATTTGCGTGATGGGCTCAGTGTCCGACACGCCAGTAGTGTCGCAGTGACGGTGACCAGCAATACGAACCCGTACACGATTGGGTAACCTTGGCTCATCAAATCGATCGGGGTGCCTCGTTGCTCAAGTGCATCCAGACGGTTGTAAACATCGAGCATCGACAATTTCTCCGTCGTCGGAATCGACATCAGGATGGAATCTAACACGTAAAAGAAGATCAGGGCCGCGATTGCTGCGGGAACCGGACGCCGGATGCGACTGATTGCAGCCACTGCGGTTGCATACATCACGACGTGAATCAGCGGAATGCAGGCAAAGTAGGCCATTCCGATACGTTTGGTGCTGGACGGCAGGCTCATTGCGATCAGTGCAGGAATCATGTCGAGAGTGATGATCACCGCCAGCAGTCCGACGACAAACTTTGTCCAGAACCACGATCCTGGTGTGATCGGGCGAGACCGCCAGAAGTGTTCCAGTCCGGGCTTTAACTCGGGTGAAAAGATTGCGACAGCCACAATCACTCCCCAGAGTCCCCCGACAAACCAGGTGGTGGAAGAGAGTTCTCCCGCCAGGCGCGTCAGAAATGAGGTATGCCCCTGCCCCGCGAATTCTCCCATTCCAACCAGAGTTATTAGAATTGCCATCAGTAATCCAGCCAGGCTAAGCGGCACGGACTGACGAGCGTCGAGCCAGATGAGTGCCGCCAGGCGATTAGGAAATCGAAGTGCCAATCGTGAAATCAGTCCCGGCGATTTGATGCGAGGAATCCATCGCGAGCCACGATTGATCGCTCGAACTGCCGACTCGGACCGGCGGCCATACAACCTCGTAAACCAGGCGGCCAGAAGTAACGTGATGAAGAGATTGATCAGGACGGGCCCCAGGATCAAAGGTGCCAGTTCCAGATCTGTATAGCTGGAACCGTCAATTTCCTGGTAACCCCAGTTAATCGCCATCGACTGTGGCAGCAGGGCACCGATCCAATCCGCAATCAGAAATAGCCCGAGCCGTTCGAGTGACGGTCTGATTGGAGTCAGCGACAAGACTCCGAGAAAGCCAATGGCACCGAGCAACCCAACTGAACCTTCCGATCGGCAACGGGTTCCCAGCACAGAAAGGAGCGTCACAAAATGGAGGACCAAGGCCATCGCCACTGCGGTGACCGTCCAAAGAAATCCGATCGCTTCCAACCGAGAAAGGCTCGGGCGATCCGGAAGTCGCGTCACTGCTGATCGAAGGCCCGCCTGTTCGACAGCACCGAACACGAGCAACAATGTAATCACGATTGCGCCAACGAGAATCGGAATCAACAGGCTGCCCCAGGCTCCAAGCAGTCGCGCCCACGCTACCGTCGACAAACGGACGGGTAGTGACTGTGAGAACTTGATTGTCCGCTGCGAGTATTCGCCAGAGACGGTCGACATTGCCAATAGTATCGCCGAAATGCAGCCGAAAATCAGAGCTGTTGAGTGGAATGCCGCAACAAGAGCCCGCGTCTGATACTCCACTTGATAGGCGATGTTGTAACCAAGAAACACGAGAAACATCGTAGTCCCCAGTTGAAACATCCGACGCCGCTCGGACCATTCTTTGCTTAACAGACTGCGGAATTCAGGTGACATAACTGGTCTCGTCGATTCAAGGAATGCCCAGCGAAACAGCCAAGGTGATTTCGAATTCGAGTTTCACGCAGATGCCCATGCCTGAGGGCGACCAATCACGCAGGCTTCGAAGATGTCATCCAGAGTCATGTCTGTAGCCTTTGCCGCGTGGCCAGAGGCTGCGAGCTCTTCCAAAAACCTGGGTGCACCGTCGACGATCACTTCCCAATTCTCTCCGTGCCGACGTGCATCTAGCAGTCCTGCTGGTGCGGAGGTTCGTCGAACGATCTCATGGGGCAGGACCATCCGCTGTATTTCCGCTCGCAATGATTCCGTAGGACCTTGCCGAATAATGCGCCCGCGATCCAGAATCGCCACGACATCTGCAACGGCCTCGACTTCATCCAGCAGGTGTGAACTATAAATCACCGTTCGCCCTTCGGCCTGCAGGTGCTCCACCAGGTCGCGATTGAATTCCTTACGCGACACCGGGTCGAGCCCCAACGCGGGATCGTCCAGGATGGCCACTTCTGGAGCGTGTGCGAGGGCCACTGCCAGGCCAAGTTTGACGGTCTGCCCCTTTGACAGTCGTTCGATTCGGGTCTGCCGAGGGATTTCAAACCGATCGAGATACTGATCGGCGAGTCGTGAATTCCACTTGGGATAGAACGGTTCGAGGAACCGACACAGTTCGGTTGCGGTCATCCAGTCATACATCGACTGATCTTCCGCGAGATAGCCGACTCGCCGCCTCAGTTCAATTGGATCGGTTGCCGGGTCGCATCCCGCGACCCGAAGCACTCCCGAGTCACAGGGGAGCAGTCCGAGCAACGCCCGGATCATCGTGGTCTTGCCTACGCCATTACGGCCCAGCAATGCAAACGTCTGCCCACACGGAACTTCAAACGAAACGTCATCAAGAACAACCTGTGAGCCGAAAGCCTTCCGAAGATTTTGAACAGACACAGCGATGTCACTCATGATCAAATTTTTCCTCGATGGCACGAAACGATCAGGATCTACAGGGTTAACAGTCAGATCATTGCTGGGATTTACGAGCGGTCGCTAAAGCGGATGTCAGCAGCGCCCGAAGTTCGGCATCCGTGAATCCGAGCATCACGCCACGCTGGATTAATGCGTCGAATTCGAGGCTAAACTTGTCACGTTGAGCCGACAGTTCGGAACGGGATTCTGTCCGCCGGGGAGAGACATATGTTCCGTCACCATGCCGCAACTCGATCAACCCTTCGGCTGCCAGTCGTTCGTAGATACGGAACACCGTGTTGACGTTGACCGCCAACTGCTGTGCCAACTCGCGCACGGAAGGAAGCTTTTCGCCAGCCACGAGGGTGCCCGAAAGGCACTGCGAACGTAGCTGCTCGGCAATCTGCCGGGAAATCGGTATCGAAGATCCACGTTCAATATGCACAAACATGAGTCACCCCCGAAAGTGTACACAGAACTATAACAGTGATCATTGGGATGTCAATGGAATATTCGTATTGCCAGCCGGCGTATTGACGACGTCCGTCCGCTTGCTAACCTGATAGTGCCGTCGCATCTCCTCAGGAACCAACGGATTGCTGTCAATGCGCGATGTGATCCGGCCCAGTTGCCATGTCCAGGTTGGGAAAACGAAAATGACTTACCGCCCACATTCGTTGGTAATGCTGTTCGCTCTGATGGGGCAGGCCGCCTGGTTTCATACCGTCGCAATAGCCGAAGACAAACCCGCCGTCGATGTCGGGAATGAACCAACTCCGCTGAACAAAAGCGGTACTGTGCTGGTCGACTTCAAAGGGAAGCGACTTCTCATCAAGTCTGAAGTCGTCCTGCGCGAGGGGATGCTTGAAATGCTTGCCTGCCTGAAGCAGACAAAAGAGCATGAATCCGTCCTGTCAGTCGATGCGAAAGCTCAGCTGGTTCATGCCGGTCTGATTGCACTGGGAGCAGAAGTTGGCAGTCCTGCGAAATTCGTTCCTGAATACAAACCTGCGACGGGACAGCCGGTCGATGTTTTTGTGACGTGGACCGACACGAAAGGAAAGCTGCAGCGGGTTCCGGCACAATCCTGGGTCCGACACGCGACTCGCCGCTATTTCAGCCAGAAGCTGGAAGTGTTTCCAAAAGGTCTAAAGCTTCCGACGGAGCCAGATCTGAAGTGGGACGAGAAGCATCGCGAACTGCTCTGGTACGGAACCATGTCCACAGCCGATCGCGATACGCTGCTGAAACTGACGACTGACACCGGTTTTCGAAATGCGATCAAGACCATCTTCGATCAATCACAGGTCCGCCAGATGGAAGCCCGCTGGGTGTTTGCCGGCAGCGGTTTTAACACCGATGCCGCGACGGGCGAGAAATACTATCTGGCCGAGAGTGGCGAATTGATTTGCGTCGCAAACTTTGCCACGGCCACCGTCGACCTGGCTGTCGAAAGCAGCGCAACAAACGACGGCTTGATGTTTGAAGCCTACACCGAGCGGATTCCCCCCGTCGGCACAAAGGTCACGATCGAACTCGTGCCGGTTTTCAAGACGACCAAATAGGTCAGCCGTATTCAGCCCTGTGGAATCGCTTGATTCAAATCGTGACAGGCGGTTGCCACAGTTGAAACCGGACGCTATCGCGTTCTGGTTGATGCTTTGCCCCCAAAACATGCTGCTACGGGGTTGGAGCCGTGTGTTCCGTACTAATCCTCGTTCTTCCCGTCGTCGCTCATTTTGACGATCCTAGGATCGAACCGGCCGACAACTTCGACCAGATCTTCCTGAGCAGCCATCACTTCCAGAATGTCCTTGTAGACATACGGAACTTCGTCCGATCCGGCCGAGAGAACGCTGATCCCTTTTTGCTCAAGGGCTTTTTGAACCGCGCGGAAGTTGTATTTCTCGCGTGCAGCGGTGCGACTCATGCGTCGCCCGGCACCGTGCGATGCCGATTCCAGTGACGCGACGTTTCCCTTGCCACGGACGATGAACGCGGGATCGGCCATCGAACCTGGGATTACCCCCAGAACTCCTGCCCCGGCTGGCGTCGCTCCCTTGCGATGGACGATCACGTCTTTTCCGCCATGCTGCTCTTTCCACGCGAAGTTGTGATGGTTCTCCACACCCGAAATGATGCGAGCCCCCAACAGCTTTGAGACCAGCCGGTGGATGACGTGATGATTCGCCGCGGCATAATCCCCCATCAGGTTCATTGCAGCCCAATATTCCTGTCCGGCCGCGTCATCCATGCTGAGCCAGGCGAGACGACCGACATCTTCATACTGTTTTGGCAGTCGGCCGCGCGCGATGCTGCTGTACGTATCGCAAACGGCTGCCCCTGTCCCACGACTTCCACTGTGGCTCAACAAAGCCACGTATTCGCCAGCGTCCAGGTTCAAGTCTTCGGCGCGTTCCGTCAAAGTCAGCACGCCGAATTCCACAAAATGGTTTCCCGAACCAGACGTACCGAGTTGTTTCCAGGCCTTGTCCTTATATTCCCGAGTGACTCGGCAAACACTCCAGTCCTGATCCATCACCGCGTGATCCTGCGGACGCTCATGGACCGAGCCGATCCCGAATCGCGTCCCGTTCAACAGCGCCGTCTTGAACCGATGAAAGTTGTCGGTCAATTGAATGGGAGGGACATCCAGGACAGACAACTTCATGCGACAGGCAATGTCGACACCAACGGCATAGGGAACCACGGCGTTCTCTAACGCCAGGACGCCGCCGATTGGTAGACCATATCCCACATGAGCGTCCGGCATCAGTGCGGCACCGACTGCCATTGGCAGTGCGCAGGCCTGACGCATTTGTGCCTGGCATGCCACATCGATATCTGTCCCCCACTGCTGATAGGAAATTGGCTCCGGTCGTGTGAAGTTGGCCGCATCCATCAACTGCTGCGCCAATTCATTGAAGTACGGGTCTTCGACGTAATCGGACGGAGCGTCGAGGACTTTGCCGATTCGATCCTTGATCTGCTTGCCTCGCAAATCACCGGCTGCAGCGAGCTGAATCCCTTGAATCGCTGAGTGAATACAGTCATCGGGGACACCCAGCTTGCGAAGTTGCGTCGTGTTCATCGAGATTCCGTTGATTACCCTTGTTGTTCATTCACTGCCGAATTACGGCAGTCCGTTGACCTTGCGGATCACCCATTCTGCGGTCATCAGCACGCAGAGCAGTACCAGCCAAGGCCAGCGGTCCCATAGAGGGGCTTCTTCATACCTGGTCACATTTCCATCAAACGTCTTGAACATTCGCGGCAACTCGTGCAGTTGATCGGGAAGAAAAAGCCGTCCACCGCTCACATCAGCGATTTGAGTAAGGAGGTCGCGATTCGCAGAAAGTTCGCTCAATTCCTGACTCGGCCTGTCATGAACGTAAACCGTCGCTTCGACAGCCTTTTTTCCCAGGTCTGCGTTCTCGGTTGTCAGCGCGACTCGATATTCTCCCGCAGGAAGCGAGACCGCCTTTCCCTGATGCAGCAAGGGATTTCCGGCAATGGGGGTTAGCAGAACCGACGAAAATGATTTTCCTGGGGGATCACCGGTTCGAAAGAATTCGGCTCGGGCTTTTAATCCCGGGTACTTCTGCAGAAATTGGGCGACCCAGCGAGCTCGCAGAACGGCATCCTGCCCCAGTTCGATATCAGGTCTTTCGGGACCGAACCGGACAAATTCGTTTCCCGCCATCACCTTGTTTGCAGCAGCCCAGCGAGCCAGTTGCCCCCAGAACCGGTGGTGATACTGGTCCCCTACCCGATGCCGCCAGCGCCACGTTCCATCGAACCCCATCCACAAGACCTGCCCTGAACCAAGGTGATGGTGCACGATCAGTCCGTGCTTCCGATCGGCTTGCAGCGGATCAGCCATCTCCGGTGGAATCACTGTCGTGGCCCAGACCGTTGACGCTGGCTTGGGTTCGCCCAGCAGAGTCCACAATTGGCCGGGAAGTGCTTTCCAGATGGCCTGATTTTCAATCGGATCGGCTGCAAACTGAAACATGGCCTGTTGCTCACCATCGATCGTCAACTGAATCGGCAGACCTCGTCGTGACGGTGGCCCTTCGGCGGATCGATCGTTCAGATTCAATGGCCGCACCTTCGTCAGCGGCAATAACTGATCGAGGATTGGAGACTGATAGGCCTGCGGCATCCACCGCTTTCCAGCCACAATGACCAGCGTCCCACCGTTCGAGACATAGTCCTGCAGCCAGGGCAGAATCTTTTCGAGGTGAAACGGGGCGACATCCCCCAGGATGATCAGGTCCAGATCTGCCAAAGGCGAATTTGAAAAGTCCGTCACATCTGCCGGCAGTTCCAATTGCTGCGGAAAGAATGGCACGGGGAGCAGTCCCATAAACGGCTGCTCAAACAGAACTCGTTTGAATTCCACTCGTTCATCACGTGACATCGCCGCGTCGAGGTAACGGAATTCCCAGCGAGAATCCCCTTCCAGCAACAACACTTTGGCTCGGTCATCGACGACCGTTAACGCAAACGAGCGGCTGTTGTTATCCTCCCGAGTTTCTCCCTCGAGTACTGGCGTCCGGACAACGTATGATTTGCGGCCCGTTTCGGTGGCATCGAGATCAAACTCCACGCTAATCGATGGTCCTGCAACGACGACGGTTTTCTTGATAATTCCCGTCGGGTCATTTTCTGGAACGAGTTCGATTTCCAGTGTTTTCCCTTCAAACCCTACCGTGTTCAATGTCACTTTCAGTTGCGGATGATCACCCTTGTAGACGGTCTGCGGATGCTCCAGTGTGGCAATCGAAATGTCCTTGGGGCGAAATGTCGATCCAAGCATCACTGGATAGACGGGGACGTCGGCCGCTTTCAGCGAAGCGGCGAGTGGTGCCAGCCCTTTGCCCGAATGGTCCCGCCCTTCGGTAAACAGGATCAGCCCCATGACCGATTCGCCCGGACCGGAACCGCCCGACTGCAATGTTTGCGATAAATCCGTTGTCCCTGTCAGTAGACTGGTCGAAGGGGTCGCGACGAGTTTCTCCAGTTGCTCCCGTTCCACCGCCTCCGTCTTTCCGGCGAAGGCGAATAGCTCAATCCGGGCGAGGTTTTTTAGTTCATCCAGAAGCGGTTGAGGAACGGTCGTCAGTAACCGGCGGGCGATTTCCTTGCGAGGAAGCTGATCGATTTCACGAAAGATCGCCAGCAACTGATCACGCCTCGACTTTTCCAAAGCGGCCCGGCGGTCATCATCTGCCGTTTCGTTTGGATCAACCCATTCCGGCTCACGCTGTTCCTCGAAGGCCTGCTGCCATCGATCCAGGCGGGCGTTGATTGCATCGTTTCCGATCATTCCCAGTCCACGAGCCCATCGCAATTTTTCCGCTCGCATCGCATGGACATCTGTCGTCCCCATGCTCTCGGAAAGATCGATCCCGATCAGAATCTTACCGGTTCGCTTCTGGTCCAGCGTCCAGCTCAGAACTGGTTGCAGAAGCGTCATGAGCACGACCGCGAGAACGGAGATTCTTAAGGCCAGCAACCAGTTTCCGACCGACCGTGACACCAGTTGCCGTTCGTAGCGGAGCAACAGGACGATCACCGCCAGGGTCAAGCCGACCGCCCCGAGGTGCATGCAGAGCACCAGGGTGGAGTCGGCTCCCTGAAAAACGAGATGGCGGGTCATCGGGGACATGAATCAACTGCCGTGGGTCTACAGATCAAAACGAAGCTGTTTGGCGCCGATTGTAACGAGATTGACGAACAACACACTTGAGCACGTCGCCGAAAAGCCACGGATCCTCCGAATCTCGTCCGATTGTGACGTAGACTCCAGCAGTGGCAATCCAGATTCCGTGGAAAGAATTTCAGCCTTCAAAATCAGGGTTTCAAGGGTATGAGTCAATCGGCGTCCATCGAATGGTGGAATAAGTCTCTGGATGAGGTCGGCATTCACAGCATGGACAAGCTGGTTGCTGCTGACGACGCCTGGAGTTCCGTATTGCAGTCAGGCCGCGACGACCTGGCACGTGCGATCGCCATTACCGGGATGAAATGTGGCAAAGATCGGACGGCGGTGGAAGTTGGCTGTGGTCTCGGACGAATGTCCACGGCCCTGGCGGATCAGTTTGGCGAGGTCGTCGGTATCGATATTGCCCCGCGCCTGATTGAAGAAGCACGTCGTCGAAATGAACTGAGCAATGTCCGCTTTGAAGTTGCAGACGGAATCCATCTTCGACCCGCAAGCATTGAACAATGTGACACTCTGTTTTCCTACGAAGTTTTTTATTACATCGATAAGCCTGCACTGACAACGTATTTTCAGGATGCGTACGCACTCCTTCGATCGGGGGGCGAGTTTGTTTTCCAGTTGAATCTGGAACCCGTGCGACTGAAGACGCGACTCAGCTTTTTGCTCCGAAGAATGCTGTATGCCTGCGGGATCAAACAATGGCGAGGTTGGCCGACGGGAGCGGGATATCGCCGCTATTACCACTCGCCCGACTGGCTGCGAAACACGCTGACACGTATTGGATTCCGGGTGGACAAGATCACTGGTCCAACTGCTCGGCAGACATGGATCGTCGCATCAAAACGCTGAACAAACGAAACCACTCCACGTACATTCTATCCATTGAAAGCCCCACTGAGGCAAACTCGACGGGGCCTGAATTCACGAAATATCCACGGCGACACCTGTCACCAAGGATTGCCCGTAACTGAGAAATATCCGCGATGCCTTCCTTTGGGTCAGTCACACGTAATGTCCTCGCCAGTTGGGGGACTCATGCCTCAAACATCGTGATCGGGTTCTTTCTGACCCGTTACACGCTGGATGTCCTGGGGGTGTCAACGTACGGAAGCTGGCTGCTGATCAATTCAATTGCCAGTTATTCCGCGCTGCTGTATTGCGGCATGGGAGAGACGATTTCAAGGTATGTGGCCAAGTACCACTCGGAAGGAAATCCTCACCGGGTGAATCAGGTCATCACATTTGTACTGTCGATTTATCTCGGCATGGGGAGCGTCGCGTTCCTCGTCGCGTGCGGTTTGAGCATGACTGCCGGATGGTGGGGGGGATGGGAAGGTAACGAACTGCCGGAAGCTCAGATCACGATTCTTGTGCTGGGAGTGAACGTAGCGG
>JBAWWJ010000145.1:0-20640 GCA_037146815.1 Planctomycetota bacterium | reverse complement strand
GTCGAACATCTTCGACTGTCCGTTTTGAAGTTCCCCAGAAATCCCCTGGCCGCAATACGCCTGCAAGATTTTGAGCCCCTTTTCTGGAACTTCGGGAATTTCTCGCCCGTCGAGATAGATAAATGATCCTTCGTCGTAGATGTGATCAAACGTCCTGCCGTCGAGTAGGAATCTGATCCTGAAGTGTTTCGACTTTGAAGGGACGGGATCGATCGGTACCGTCGTTCCATTCGCAACGACAGCCAGGATGCCTGAAGCCGACGCAGCACGAATGCGGTCCGTTAAATCGACCCACGTTCCACGTGTTCCGTATTGAGCCTCAAGCACGACCAGCGATGAGTCGGCTGGTTTTGCCTGCTGGCGGTCTTTCTGCAGGTTGACGACGGCTGGAATGTCTGTCCCGAGTACGACGGTGTCTTCCGAGTGAAAAAAACTTGTCCACGTCGATCCTTGCGTACTCCAGCGAATCAGCAGAAAAGCAGCATCGGAACGAGGCTGCACGACTTCTCGGACAGCGACTTGCAGTTGGTTGTTCTTGATCCGTGCGGTGATCTGGTCGGTCACGTCCTGCCAGGCTCCTTCCCCCAGAATTGTTCCGCCGAACTTCGCCTCATGAATCTTCAGCGCAGGGCCAGCTTCGACATCAGGGTTCGGTCGAGTGTCGATGACGACTGCGGAATCCATATCGCTCCCTGTAAATTCGAAGTCCCGCCCGTCGACGCGATACCGCAGCATCAGATGCTTGCGAACGCCAAAGAGCGGATCCGAACCCACAAGCGAATTGTTACAGACCGCGCCGACGATTCCGCTCTTTGACGCTTTTTGAAAACGCTCCGTCAGATCGGTCCAATGTCCAGGTGCTCCGTACTTCGCTTCGAGGACTTCCAGTCCCTTTGGACCACGAGGTTTCGGCTGAGTAACAGCGGGAGTTGTTCCGACAGGTTTTTCTGTCGTCTCAGTGAGCTTCGCTGGCTGTGCAGGTGGCTGGACAGGTTGTGAAATCGGGGGCGTCGTTTCTGCGATCTTGTTGGCGGGTTTCGGTCTGGTACTGACGAAAATCCCGATCACAAGTACGGCTGCAGCGGCGATCCCTCCGCCGATCAGTAACGGTTTTGAACTCCGCGAGGCAGCTACGGCGCGATCGGCGCGGGTCTCCTGACCCCGCCGAAACTGCCGACCGAAGGTCTCCTCTTTTTTCTGACCTGAAACCGGTTTGACTTCCTCCGACAGATCGTCGTTCTCAGCGATCGGTACAGGAACGCGTGACGATTCGATCTTCTGAGCTTCGTCGAGCGTCGATTTCAAACGAGCGTCGTATGCCTGTTTCTTATCAGCGACCAGCAGACAGACTCGCGCTTTCGATAATTCATTCAGCACCTGTTGCGACAGCTTCATGTGCTCACCCGTGGCACACTGCGAGACATACGTCATCTGCCGATCTGCGGCGGCTTCGATGACGTCAGGGTCTGTCTCGAAGATCGCAATTCCCAGTAGTCGATAGTGATTGGGCGGCTGTTCCAACTTGGGAATGCCAAGCCACTTGTAATAGGGATCGAAGGGGGGCATCACAGATCTCTTGGCGGCAAGTCAATGGGAGCGAGAGAACGCGGAAGCTTCGTGCTGATTGCTTCAACGTAACTGCACGGTCCCGGTGACACAAGCGGGCTGATGGTGCGAAGTCGGGAGTACCGGCTTTGAGGTAGCCCCCTGACATCGTTGGGATTGGAGACCTTCGGTCGGTCGTTTCGGCGGGGTCGGGAGACCGGCGCCGATCGCGCGGTTGGTGGTTTCGGCGAAGAGATCCGGGTCGAACGCACAACCCGCACCGAACGCGCGTTGTGTCTCCTACCGCGCGACAGCCAGGGCGGCGGCAACGGCCAGGACGTCGCAGCGTTCGTTTTCAGGGTGTCCCATGTGTCCGCGGACGTGAGTGAACCGCACCTTGTGCATCGTCAGCAACTGGTCGAGCTTCTGCCAGAGTTCCACGTTTTTGACGGGCTTCCACGAGTTCCCCTCGCGCCGTCGCCAGCCGTTTTTTTTCCAGCCGACCATCCAGGATTCAGCACCCTGGGCGACATAGCTGCTGTCGGTCACCACTTCGACGTCGGAACGCGATTTGAGGGCCTCAAGCCCGGAAATGACCGCTTGAAGTTCCATCTGATTGTTGGTGGTCTCGGGTTCCCCGCCGGACAACTCTTTTTCAGAACCGGAAGCAGGATGTCGCAGGATGCATCCCCAGCCACCCGGACCGGGATTGCCTCGACAGGCACCGTCGGTAAAGAGTTGGACAAACGGCAGGTTCTTGATGCCATCGGCAGTTGATTCGCTCGACATGGACCGATCCGGAAAACAGCACTTCAGGGTGTCCGACGATTTGTTTCGGACGGAAAACCGTTGTCGAGGTCCGAACTGCCGCGGACTCGCGTCAGGATGACGCCCAGGCGAGTCCACCGTTCACTTGAATTCTCGCTGAAACTCGGGCTGAGCCCTCGAATCCTGACTGTTTTGAATCCTGACTGTGAGGAGTCCCAGGGGACCCCTGTCAGTAAACCAGCCGGTGAATAAAACAGCCCGTGAATCCCGTCAGCGACGCCAGCCAGATCTTAACGTTCGCGGAACACGATACGACCACGATTCAGGTCGTACGGCGAGACTTCCACGATCACGTGATCTCCCGGCACGATACGGATGAAGTGCTTCCGCATCTTTCCCGCCACATGAGCCAGCACCATGTGACCATTTGTCAATTTCACGCGAAACTGCGTGTTCGCCAGCGCCTCTACCACATCTCCTTCGACGTCAATGGCCTCTTCTTTGGGCATACCGCTTGGTCTCTTCTTTCATCAATAACATGAGGTGTTTTTGCAACCCAAAAATCGACTTCCGATATTTTGGGGCGCGGGGATTATAGCGACCCCGTATCAGCAACGCCAAGACTTATCCGATTTCCGAAGGAAAGTTCACAGATTTGCCCCGTTTGATTCGCTTGAGTCACCCCAGACAGATTGGCATAATTTCCCCCCACATCCTGTCTTCAGCGTTCTGCCAAGTCTTCCAGAGAGTTCACTCATGATCTCCATTGATGACGCTTACGTTGATTCGGCCGCCCCCAATTCTGATGCAGCCAAGAATGGTCGCGGCCTGGTGGTCAAAAACAAGTTTCAGAAACTCTCGATTTCTGAAGACTCCACCATCATTTTCGG
The DNA here is from genome assembly GCA_037146815.1 of Planctomycetota bacterium. Classification (GTDB taxonomy): domain Bacteria; phylum Planctomycetota; class Planctomycetia; order Planctomycetales; family Planctomycetaceae; genus Schlesneria. The sequence goes on along the minus strand of JBAWWJ010000145.1, from coordinate 17,437 downwards.
AGAATGTCAGGGAAGCGGTAAAGATCCCTACAAATGCTCCTGCGACTTCCAGCGCCCCGAAGCGCCGACTCATCGCTGCAGTTGTCCCAGCCGCCAGTTTCCCTGTAAGCACTGCCTGGGGTTAATGTACGCTTACGCTCAGGGGAAAAAGTTTACCACGGCCGACGTTCCCGAAGATCTGCAGGGAAAACGTGAAAAGCTGCAGGCTCGCGTTGAGAAAAAGGTGGTCGAAGCTGACAAACCGAAAGTTGTCGACAAAGCGGCCCTGGCCAAGAAGGTCCAGGCTCAACTGAAGGGAATCGATCTGCTCGAAAAGCTGACCTTCGATCTGGTTCGCCTGGGGATTGGCAATATGAACGCCAAGTCCGCCAGTGAAATCGAAGCCCAGGCCAAGCAGTTGGGTAACGCCTACCTTCCCGGAGCCCAGGCAGCGTTGCACAACTACACAAAGCTGTTCGCCAGCGAAGATGGCACGGTCGAAGATGTCCCGGCCAGTAAACGCGAAGCGATTTTCAGTGAGTCCCTCGATCAACTGGGACGACTGCACACGCTCGTCAAACAGGGGCGAAGTTACCTGCAGCGACGGCTGGAAGATTCCGAACTGAAGCCGGAAACGGAATCCAGCATCGCCGCCTGGCTGGGACACGCCTGGCAATTGCGAGAACTGAAAGATGCCGCACTCGTTGAATCCGATGTGGAACTGGTGCAACTCGCCTTCAACTCGCACGATGATGTCGCCCGGCGCGAATTCGTTGACACGGGAATCTGGATGTCATTGAATTCCGGAAAAATCCGGATCACCCAGACATTCCGCCCGTACAAAGCGGTGAAGTACATCAAAAGCGATGACAGCTTCTTTCAGGTGGCCCAGGTCAAGGAACTGTGCGTCTATCCGGGTGATGTCAATCCGCGCATCCGCTGGGAAGCGATGCTGCCCCGCCTGATCGAAGCCAAAGATTTCCAGACCATCCGCAAGCATGCGTCAGGAGATTTCGCCGCAGTCGTGAAGGACGTCAAGACTCACCTGAAAGGTCCACTCTCTGATAAACAGCCGATCTACGCCTTGAATTTCCAGCGGATCGGCCAGATCGGCGGAACGCTGGTCATCGAAGATGCCAAGGGAGAGCGATTGGTCATGACCGACGCCGGGATGTCGGAAGAGCCACCAAGCTGTCACTTGCTTTCCTTGCTTCCGCCGGCCTGTCTTGCCGGACAAACCGTCATTGTCCGATTCCGTCATGACCTGGACACTCGCAAATTACAGGTCAAACCGCTGAGTATCGTCACGCCAGAAGGCATCGTCCGGCTGACGTTGTAATTCACGCGAATGCGTAATGTGACCCGGCTTCTTGTTCAAAAACGGAAAATTCCATGAGCATCGCTGTACTCACTCAGGTTTATGACGAAATGCGACGCCTGGCGATCGCAGGCAGCGTGGTTGCAGGAGGCGATTTTCGCCTGAAAAAGCTGATCGCTCCGCTCGAACAGGCTGGCGCAAAAGCTCCCGTGTTCGCGAAAATCGGCCAAGGGGTAAAGTCTCTCGTGGAAAGCAACGAGCAGACATCGGCCCTGGCGCTGCTGGAACTCAGCACTCTTGTCAACGCCGTCCTGTATACGCAGGGCGAAACAGGTCTGGCTGGGAAGATCGAACCGATCGAGACGACCGACCTCGGTCCCCAGACGACTCAAGCGAGTGCTCGTGTTCTGAAACCGCTGCTGGAAGCACTCTCGACCACCGGCTCTGGGCGGCTGGAAATCATCCGCGACTCGTTCGAACGAGGGGCCTTCCGGGATCTGCGACTGGTCAAGCCAGCCTTGAATGGGATTGATGATCCCTACCCGGAAATCAGTCAATTCATCGGGAAAAAGGTCCTGCCGTTGTTCGGCAAGGCGATCCTGCCGGAATTGCGAGCCAAATTCGATATCAAGGGGAAAGCAGGACATCTGCGTCGGTTGGTGTTGATGCATCATCTGGACCCCGAGGGGGCTCGCGAAACCGTTAAACAGGCACTCGACGAAGGCTCGAAAGAGATGAAAGTCGTGGCCATTCAGTGCCTCGGTGACGCTTCCGAAGACCTGACATATCTGCTTGAGCAGGCGAAAGCCAAAGCCAAAGATGTCCGGGCTGCAGCACTGTCGGCACTGACGCGTGTGGATGCGCCCGAAGCGGTTGAGGTACTGCAAAAGGCACTGGCGGGGAGTGATCTGGTGCTGGCAGTCCGGCCTCTTCGCAAGAATCGCAATCCGAAGCTGCTGCAATACGTCCTGACGGAAATTGACACTCAGATCGAAGCCGGATTAGCCACAAAGGACAAGAAGGAATGCAGCAAACATGCCGATCGGATCACAACGTTGATGCAGTGCCTGGATGAACGGGATGACAAGTTGACCGAGGCATTCCTGCTGAAAACATTTGCGAGTCGCGAAGCCCTGCTGGCGATGAAAGGGGAACCGAGTGGCCTGGACATCAACAACCGGATCAGTGAACTGATGATCGCCGCGTCAAAGAAGTGCCAGGAGGCGCTTGTTGCGGCCCATGCCTCGCTCTCTCCTGAGTGTCTTGTGGACGCTCTGCAGGCGGCGACTCGATGCATGAAATCCGCGGCTGTTTTCGACACGTTTTCGCCCTACCTGCTCGCGAAAGTTGATGATAAGAAAAAGGGTCGCGATCCGGCATGGTCCAGACGATCAGAACTCGCCACATCCATGTCATCACCCTGGATGTGGAGGCGGACAGTAGTTGACGACGAGGATCTGGATGATCTCGATGATGAAAGTGATTCGCTGACTCCAGAAGGGGTAACTTGGGATCCCCGATGGCTGGACGTCGCTATTCAGATTAAAAGTCCAGAGCTGGTCCAGGTATTGGCGAGGCCCGGTCATGCAGGCTGCAATGAGTTCCTTTCGGAATCATTCGCTGCGGAACTCAAGAAATCCAAGGATCTCTACGATTGCGGCGAATTTCTTGCCACGATGGTTCGTATCAAGCATCCTCAAGCGACGGATTGTCTGATCTCGGTTTTGAAAAAGCACGGCAAAAGCAAGCTGGCCTGGGGCGTCTATTGGATTTCACGTTTGATCCCGGACCTTCCCAAGAACGCCCTGCAGCCACTGGAAGAACTGCTCCCTGAACTCAATGAAAAGGTGGTCGACGAGCTGCTCGAATCGATCAACACACTTCGAAACAAATCAGAAGAATGACACCAGCTCAGTTTCAAAAACGACATCAGCCGGAACGCGCCAGCGTCCGGTTCTGGGCGAGCAGGGATATCGAATTCGGAAACCGTGGGCTAGCGCCCAGCGGCTGATGATTGATGTGAAACAATGTCCCGTAGCAAGCAATCAACGAACAACATCTCGAATCGAGTAGGAAATCATGGCCAAGAAGAAGACTGACGATGCTGAACCTGCCGCCAGCAATGGCGGGGTTGATTCGAAAATGCTGCGGGCTCCGGCTGAAGTCCTGTTTGCCGAGGAACTCGAAGCCCTCGCCAAAGAGGACAAATACGAGCGACCACCCGGATGGAAGATGTCGCCGCGAGCCGTGCTGACCTATATCTGCGGGGGAAAGGCCGGGAAGCTCGACATCACCCCCAAGTACATCGGACATCAACGGCTGGTCGAGATCGCGATCTCGACCCTGGTCACGGACCGCTCGCTGTTGTTGCTCGGTGAACCGGGAACCGCCAAATCGTGGCTCTCGGAACATCTCACCGCCGCGATCAATGGAGATTCGACGAAAGTGGTTCAGGGAACCGCCGGAACGACCGAAGAGCAGATTCGATACACGTGGAACTATGCGATGTTGATCGCGCATGGCCCCAGCCATAATGCCCTGATCAAGAGTCCCATTTTCCGGGCGATGGAATCAGGCAGCCTGGCCCGTTTCGAAGAAATCACGCGCTGTGCGTCGGAAGTTCAGGATGCGCTCATTTCGCTCCTGTCCGAAAAACGAATCTCGGTCCCGGAACTGGAAACTGAAGTTCCGGCTGCGAAGGGCTTCTCGGTTATCGCGACGGCCAATACCCGCGATCGCGGTGTCAACGACATGTCCGCGGCACTCAAACGGCGATTTAACATCATCGTTCTCCCGACTCCGAATTCGCTTGAAACCGAAATGGACATCGTGCGAAAGCGAGTAGGTGAACTGGCTGCGAATCTGGAACTGAAAGCTCATCTGCCTGCCGACGAAGCGATCGAAAAGGTCGTGACGATCTTCCGTGAATTGCGTCTTGGTCAGACGTTGGATGGCAAGAACAAGGTCAAAAGTCCTTCAGGGGTTCTCTCCACGGCCGAAGCGATTTCGGTGCTGGCCAACAGCATGGCACTGGCGGGCAACTTCGGTTCGGGCGAAGTGACGTCACACGATATCGCTGCGGGTCTGCAAGGCTCGATCGTGAAAGACGAAGAGAAAGACCGCGTCGTCTGGCAGGAATATCTGGCCAACGTCATGAAGAAGCGAGGGGCCGAATGGCGACCTCTATTCACCTCCTGTACTGAGCATAACGGCTGATTGCAGAACGGGACTGGTGACACCATGAGCTGGCAAATTCCCGTTTTCGGCGTCCGGCACCTCTCACCCGGAGGTGCCTGGCATCTGCGCCGATATCTGGACGAGATCCGACCAAAGGTCGTTCTCATTGAGGGACTCGCAGACGCCAATGACCTTGTGGCACACATGACGCGCAAGGCGACCAAGCCTCCGATCGCCATCCTGGCGTACACGGACACGCTGCCAGTGCGGACACTTGTTTACCCTCTGGCTCGGTACAGTCCTGAGTATCAGGCGATGATGTGGGCCAGCGAAAACAACGCGAAAGTGGAGTTCATCGATCTCCCTTCCGACATTTTTCTGGCTCTGCAGGATATCGAAGCCGAACGAATCGAAAAAGCTCGTCGCGATGCCATTGAGGCTGAGCAGAATGCGGTCGCCGAACCTGAGGGTCAGGATGCCACAGAAGAGGAATCCGATCGCGAATCCTCGTGCAAAGTGGATCACGTTGATCGATGGAGTCCCGAGCAGTCGGTTTCGATCTACGAGCAGTTCGCCCGGCAAAGCGGGGAACCTGACTACGAAACGTATTGGGAGCGCCGATTCGAACACAACTGCAGCGATCACAGCTATCGGCGAGCGTCGTTCGAGTTTGGTCGGGCGTTGCGGGAACTGGAGGAAGATCGACCTCGCTGGCGTGCGGAAAACCTGGTCCGCGAAGCGTACATGCGACGTCGGATTGAAGATGTTCTGGCCAAGGGAACCAAACCTGATAAGGTTGTTGCGATCGTCGGAGCTTTTCACGCTCCCGTTCTGAACGGTGATCATCCTGCGATGACTGACGAAGAACTGCAGCGATTGCGGCGTCGATCCAGCAAGCTGACGCTGATGCCGTATTCGTACTTCAAGCTGTCGTCGCAATCGGGATATGGAGCAGGAAATCTGGCTCCGGCTTATTTCGAACTGCTGTGGGATGCTCTGCAGCAGAACGATCTGCAGGAAGTCCCGAATCGCTATCTGTCGCTTGTCGCCCGACACATGCGTGACGTGGGGACTCATCGATCGACGGCTGAAGTCATTGAAGGTGTGAGACTGGCGCGGACGCTTTCCGCCCTGAAAGATGGATATGCCCCCACACTGATCGATCTGCATGACGCCGCCGTGACATTGATTGGCCACGGCGAGCTCTCCTCAATCAAAGAGGCACTTGCCCGCGTTGATGTTGGGACAGCCATCGGAGAACTTCCCAAGGGTGTCAGTCGGACATCGATTCAGGAAGACTTCGAACGCAAACTGGTCGATCTGAAGCTGGAGAAATTCAAGACCACGGTTAAGCAGGAACTGACGCTGGACTTGCGCGAGAACCGTCGCGTCAAAAGCGATGACGCCGCGTTTCTGGATCTGCGAAGATCGTCGTTCCTGCATCAGTTGCGAGTCCTTGAGATTGGATTCGGAACCCCGATCGCATCAGGTCAGCAGTCCACCACCTGGGCCGAGAAATGGCACGTGCAATGGAGTCCGGAAAACGAAATCGCCCTCGTCGAAGCCGTTCTCTTGGGTGAAACCGTTGAACTGGCCACCGGCTACAAATTCAAAACCCAACTCGATAAGTGCGAATCCATCGCCGCAGCGGCCGATATGGTCCGCGACGCCTGTCAGTGCGGCATGATGAATTCGATGGACCTGGCCAGAATGCGACTGCAGGAACTTGCGACCGAAACGTCGGATTTCCTTTCCATCGCACATGCAGCCTACCAGCTTGGCCAGATCGCTCGTTATGGCGATGTCCGTCAATTTGATCCAGCGCCGCTGATTCCACTGATCGAGGAATTGTTCGTCAACGGAGCACTCGCTCTGCCGGGAGCTTCCAACTGCGACAACCAGGCAGCCGTCGCCATGCTGGTTGCCATCGACGAATTGAACAAGGTCAGCCTGGAATACCATGACCGCGTCGAAGAATCGATGTGGATTGAGCGTTTACAGAAGCTGGCAGACGCAGACGACCGCAACCCACTGCTGTCGGGCTATGCCTGTGCGATCTTGCTGGAACGCGGCCTGATCCCCAACGAGTCACTCGCTTGCGAAGTCTCCCGCCGTCTCTCACCCGGAATTCCGGCCGATTTGGGAGCAGGCTGGTTTGAAGGGCTTTCCAAACGCAATCGGTATGCGCTATTGGCTCGTCAGCCGTTGTGGGAGCAACTGGCAGGCTATGTGAGTTCACTGGACGACGATCAGTTCCGCCGGGCACTCGTCTTCTTGCGTCGAGCCTTCGGTGGATTCAGCCCGCAGGAAAAGCGGCACATTGCCGAAAACCTTGGAGAATGCTGGGGAGTCCATGCCGATACTGCGAGTGAATTAATTGCTCAACCACTGACGGAGCAGGAAGAACAGACCCTGACAGACCTGAACGAGTTCGACTTCGGCGATCTGTGAATTCCAGGACATGTCATCGGGTGTTCAATTGTTGTTCGTGGAATTTCTTCCACTCGCCGCCCAGTTCCTGAACCGTTTTGCCTGTCCAGTCTTTCCAGAGTGATTCGTCGTAGCGGCCCTCACGTGCGGCGGCGTTGAGTTTGCGGACGAATTCCTTGTCGCAGGTCTGTGTGACCCAGTTCAGGAAGTTGGCTGTCACCCGGTAACTGGAATCGTAGTTCGCTTTGGCAAAGTTTCCTTTCGTGATCTCGGCGCCGCGCGATTGTGGTTCGTAAAGGAACCAGCGGACGTAGTCGGCGATCCCTTCGACGATCCATCCGGGCGTTGTCTGAACTCGGGGCTGGCCTCGCCTGCCCCAATAATTCTGCACGACATGAACCAGTTCATGGACAACCGCCCCGCAAGCTTCACCTTCCAATTCCCGGCGGAACCAGGGGGTGTTCAGGTTCACACCTGCACCAGCGGCCGAAGCAGGCGTTCCCCGCATATCGCTCCGAAATCGAAATGTCACCGTGGTCGGAGCCTGATAACCTTCACTCGGTAATAACGCGACCACCTTGGGATACCATTCGTTAACAACCGGTTTGAGTTTCTTTTCAGTCCACTCCACGAGGTCAGGAGCATCCGTGGCATCGACGATGAATTTGAACTTGCCATCTTCGGTTTCAAACGTCTTCAGAAGCGGTTTTTGGACGATGGAAGTCGGAGTCGGTGCATTCGCATCGATCACATCGAATTCACTGTAAAACGTGTTGCCAAAGTTGTCTCGATCTTCAGTCCGCGCTATGTCAAACAACAGGTAACGGAATTGACCGATGACGCCAGCGCTGTCACTGATGGTCACGCCATGCTGTCCCGCTCCGTCACCTTCTTTGGGGCGGGTATCGACGGCTGAGATCTGTTTCCAGCCAGTTTTTGCGGGATCCGTACCAGTCTTGGGCTCGCCGTGAAAGCCATCTTCGGTTCCCTCAGCAGCATACAGTGTGTAAACCTGAGGCCCGCGCGGGCCGCCGTGCCAGGAATAACTGCTGACTTGCTTGATCGAAATGACGCGACCAAGATCGATGCGAATCCGACCTCCCGCAGTCCCTGCACGGAAAAAGAAATTGTGCGCCGGTTGATCTTCACTGCCGGGGACTCGGCCATCGTGGAGTACCGCGAGATCTCCCCCATTGGGGTCTCGCTGACCATCGACCAGATTGAACTGTGCACTGGTCGCAGCGTCGTTGTTCGCAGGTGCGGGAATCCCTGGAAACGCAAATCCTGCGTTCGTCTCGCTGTGGCCGGTCGCGATCTTGATTTCGGCCTGGCATGCGGTGCTGGCGAACAGCAGAAGTGTGGCAGCGACGGACAAAGAATGGGATTTCATGGATTTTAGCTTGTCTCGGTCGGACTTGAGTGAATCGATTCCGCAACCGTAACGTAGCGTGCCAGTCGCAGGGCACGAATTTTGGTTTCAAAGGAATGAGAACTCCATTCGGCGATAGCCGAAAGGGCTTCGTCCCACGTACATCCGAAGGCATCACGCACCTGCCGAGTCGCCGCTGGTTTATCACCATTCTTAATGGAACTATCGATGGAATTCAGGATGGCTTTGGCTTCGGCGTCCGGCAGGGTCGCTGTCAGTCGGTGCAAATCCGACCCAAGAAATCCCTTGCCGAATTTCGTCTCCAGCCTCTGAAGAATGACCTGAATCGTCTCCGCTTGCAGAACGAGGGCCTGTTCCAATTGCCGTATCCGCTCGAGGAGAAATCGAGAATCAACGACCGGCTGGAAAACCATCGGGAACATGGCCGCAACTCACTCTGGATGATGATGAGCGAGCAACTGATTTCACAGGGCTCTGTACTCAGTCATGACTGACGAGAAGAACACAAAAGACACGGGGCCATTATGTTCATTCTTACTGGTCAACGACAACGACTGTCGATGAGAAGCCAAATCCGTTTCCTTGAAACGGACGGAATCCCTTTGGAATTCGACTGGGAATTCCCTGAAATGTGCCCGTTTCGTACACGGTGAGAACCACCAGTCGTGTATGGTCACCCGGCTCGCAAAAACGCAATTGGCACCTGCGGTGGGATCAGCCTGGCGATGTGGTCGACGGTTCGTACCGTCGCACCTTGCTGTTCCGAGACGAATTGTCGGGCGATCAATCCCATCTGACGGGCTTGATCGGGATGTTCGAGCAGGTCGCGCAATGTCTGCAACAATTCGTCAGGATTGCGAACAACGCGCGCGGCCTGGCGTGACAGTAGCGCCTCGGTGATTTCCTTGAAGTTCCATGTGTTCGGGCCGAAGAGGATTGCCGCACCGTATCCAGCAGGTTCCAGCATATTTTGCCCGCCTCGATTGGTCAGGCTTCCGCCCACAAATGCGATGTCGGCCAGACCCCAGCAGGCGGCGAGTTCCCCCAGCGTATCCAGCAGCAAAACCGGCGGAGTTGGATTTCCATGCGACGTCGCATCTGCGGCCGACGTTGACTCGCTCCGCCGCACAAGTGGAACCCCGCGTTGATGGACCAGTTCTGCAACTTCGTCAAACCGTTCCTTGTGTCGTGGAACCAGGATCAAACGCAGATTCGGATAGTCTTTTCGAAGCATGCGCCAGGCGTCGAGGGCATACATTTCTTCAGGCGATTGCGTACTTCCAGCAATCAGGACCTGTTCGTCAGGCTTGATACCAAACGCACACCGTAGCTCTGTCGTCCTGGGATTATTACGGTCTGATTCCACGCGATCAAACTTGATGTTACCAGTCACCGTCAGTCGATCCGCCGCCCCTCCCAGATCCTGCAACCGCCTGGCGAACGTCGCATTCTGAGTGGCGAGAACGTTAAAGCAACTCAGCACCCGGCGCATCAGGGGCTTCACGCGCGAATATCCGCGAAAGCTCTTTTCGCCGATCCGTCCGTTGATCAGCGCCAGAGGAATCTGCTTGCGGCGACACTGAAAAATAAAGTTCGGCCAAAGCTCCAGTTCGACCAGCACGACGAGATCGGGCTGAATGCTTTTGAGGGCTCGTGAAACACCCCAAGTGAAATCGAGAGGGAAGTACGAGACTGTGTGCTGAGGGTACTTGGTCCGAGCGACATCGTAGCCGGTGTCGGTGGTTGTTGTGACGAACAACTCGGCATCCGGGAATCGAGCCTGGGTTTCGTCAAGGACTTTCTGAAGCTGCAGCACTTCACCGACGCTGACCGCATGAAACCAGATGCAGCGGCGGTCAGGAAATTTTCTTGAGACTGAGCCCGTCAGCTTTTCTCGCCAGCCCCCCCGGTACTTACCGTGCCGGATGCGCCGATAAACCAGCAACGGCGACACCGTCAGTAACAGTCCCGAGTAGACGAGATTCAAAAACCAGCCGACGATCCAGGGCATCCATTCCCCTTTCAGCCTGAGTTCACGCGAACATCATTCGTTTCGTCCTGATTCTGTTGGACTTGTTCCGAGGGATTTATGGCCTGTGCTCAAAAGCACCGGGTGGCCGGGGCTGGGGCGTCTTCGCGAAGCCCCGGAAAACATGTTCTCACCGAAGACCGGGGCTTCCCTTTGGTCCAGCCCCGGCCACTCAAATCGAAAAAAACGATTTCCCTGCCCTGAGGGGCGGCTCAACAGGTTTTGAACGGTTACGCCCCGTGACACTTCTTGTACTTCTTCCCGCTGCCACAGGGGCAGGGATCATTGCGACCGACTCGATCACCATAGTTGCGGATCGGGTCGATCGGTTGACTGCTTTCAATCGCCTGATTTCCACCGGACAGAGCCGGGTGGTCATCCGGAATGTCTTCCACCGGTGACGCATGTTCGGTCGACGTGATCTGCCAGACAGATTCAGAAGTTTCAGGAACCTGCACTTCGATGCGGAAGACTGTTCCGGTCACCTGGGCGGCGATGCGATCCCACATCTGTTCGAACGCTGCCATCCCTTCGCGGCGGTATTCCGTTTTCGGGTCCTTCTGGGCATACCCGACCAAGCCGATTCCGGATCTCAAATGATCCATGAAGTACAGATGGTCCTTCCACGACGTATCGAGCGTGTCGAGGATCACCTGGCGTTCTGCCGAATAAAGTTCGCGTCGATATTTCCGTTCGTACGCCTGACGAACGGCGTTTGCCAATTCACGGCGATGCGAATTGATGAAGTCATCAGGGCTCAGTGCAGAGCCGAATTCCTGGTTCGACCAGTTGATCAGTTCGATCGCAGCATCCGGATTGGTCACCGGATCAGGAGTCAGCAGCGACGCCGGGGTCGCTGCGTGTCCGTTGACCGCCGGAGCACAGGCCTTGTCCAGTCGTGAATTCAACTGCTCAAAAGATCGTCCTCGTTCAAAGTACTGCTGACTGAGATCCATCAGCATGCGAGCGAGGTCCGCGCGTGAACGACTTTCAAACGCCTCGGGCGGAATCTGCGTGTCGAAGCGGTACGAAGCCCACTGGGCCAGACCTTCGCGGTTGTAGCGTTCGCCTCCACGATTGTCATCGGACATGTATTGCGACATACCAACGGAAACAGGGAGTTCAATTTCCTTGAATCGATACAGATTGACGATCTGTTCCTTGATCAACTTCGCCGTATCTTCGGGGTTCTTGCTGGCGAATTCTGTCGGCGGGATTTCAATGCCATACTGCTGGCGGACCCATCCCGACAGTGACTGACGGCCCCAATCTTCTTTCAGGAAGGTTTCGGCGGGCGAATAGTCGAACCGTTGAATCGCTTCGCAGGCACGCGTGTACAGCGTCTGCTGCAGTTCTTCAAACTCGATCTTCTTCAATTCGCGTTCGCTGGTGTTCAGGCCGAAGCGGCGGTTGATCCACATCGACATCGCCTGCCAGTTGCGATCACGGTCATTCTCGACTTCGCGCGGCAGGTTTTCTTCGATCTTTTCCTGAATCTGAATATCCGCCTGGCGTTCGGCGGTGGACTTCAGAAAATCGACCAGGTTTTCGGGTTCGATCCCGCGAATGTCACGCAGTTCCAATTCGATTTCGCACTGCTGGCGTGCCCATTCGACGATCGTCTCCCAGCGGTACGATGGCTTGAGGAATTGTGCGGTCCAGCGAGCCAGTTGCTTGTCGATCATTGCCAAGATCAGGGTCCGGCAATCAGACCCTTCAAGAACCCCCTGGCGGTAGTTGTAAACACGTTTCCGCTGCTCATCCATCACTTCGTCGTATTCGAGCAGATTTTTACGCTGTTCGAAGTGTCGTTCTTCGACTTTCTTCTGCGAGCTTTCGATCTGACGCGTCACCATCTTGCTTTCGATGCGCTCACCTTCCTGCATACCAAGTGCGGCGAGCCATTCCTTGACCCATTCCCCGCCGAACTTCCGCATCAGATCGTCTTCCAGTGACAGGAAGAATCGGCTGGACCCGTTGTCCCCCTGCCGCCCTGCACGACCTCGCAACTGCAGGTCGATTCGGCGTGATTCATGCCGTTCTGTTCCGACGACATGCAGACCACCCAGTTCGGCGACCTTGCGACCTTCGTCAGCCATCCCTTCCCGGACCGCGATGGCTTTCGTCAGCGCATCCCATTCCGACTTGGGAACGTCCAGACGCGATTCGTACTTCAGCTTCAGTTCATCCCAGGCCATGTATTCGGGGTTCCCCCCCAGAATAATGTCGGTACCGCGACCTGCCATGTTGGTAGCGATCGTGACTCCGTTGATACGACCTGCCTGAGCAATGATTTCCGCTTCACGCTCGTGATATTTCGCGTTCAGCACGGCATGCTTGATGCCGCTACGTGTCAGCATGTGGCTGAGTTTTTCCGAGTTCTCGATCGATACCGTACCCAGCAGGACCGGGCGACCGGTCTCGTGAACTTCCTTGATCTCTTCGACAACGGCATCCCACTTTTCCCGCTCCGTTCGATAGATGGCGTCCGGGAAGTTGATTCGCTTGAGAGGCCGATTGGTGGGGACCGAGACCACGTCCAGATTGTAGATTTTGACGAATTCCGAGGCTTCGGTCATAGCCGTACCGGTCATGCCCGACAGCTTCTTGTACAGCTTGAAGAAGTTTTGCAGAGTGACCGTCGCCAGCGTCTGCGTCTCTTCCTTGATCTTGACCCCTTCCTTGGCTTCGACGGCCTGGTGCAAACCATCGCTCCATTGGCGGCCTTCCATCATACGGCCGGTGTGCTCGTCAATGATGATGACTTCACTCGTCCGAACGATGTAATTGACATCGCGCTTGTACAGATGATGAGCCCGCAGCGAATTGTCGATCAGGTGCGGCCATTCCATGTTGCCAGGGGTGTAAAAGCTTTCGACTCCGGCCAGTTCTTCCGCATGCCGAATCCCCGCCTCGGTCAGATGGCAGGTGTGTTCCTTTTCCTTCAGTTCGAAGTGAACATCGCGCTGCAACTGTCGTGCGAGTTTGTCGGCGACGGGGTACTTCGAGACGTCGTCATGTGCCCGGCCCGAGATAATCAACGGGGTTCGAGCTTCGTCGATCAGGATGTTGTCGATTTCGTCGATGATCGCGTAAACGAGCGGTCCCTGCACCTGCTCTTCTTTGTAACTCTTCATGTTGTCGCGCAGGTAATCGAACCCGAATTCGTTGTTCGTTCCATAGGTAATATCGCAGGCATATCCCTTGCGCTTTTCTTCGTGAGTCATATTGGACTGGATGGCGCCGATCGTCAGGCCCAGTCCCATGTGCAGCGGACCCATCCATTCCATATCGCGCAGGGCCAGGTAATCGTTGACCGTGATGACATGGACAGAACCCGCGATGCCGTTCAGGAAGGCAGGAAGTGACGCGACCAGCGTCTTCCCTTCACCGGTCACCATTTCAGAGATCATCCCCTTGTGCAGGATGTAGCCACCGACCATCTGAACATCGTAATGACGCATTTTCAGGTAGCGTTTGCCCGATTCACGGACGGCGGCGAACGCATCGGGAAGCAGGTCATCCAGCGTCTGGCCATCGGCAAGTCGTTTCCGCAGGCGCGATGCCGTCTCTTTCAGTTCTGCATCAGAGAGTTTTTCGTAGTCGGGCTCAAGGTCATTGATACGAGCCAGCGAAGAACCGGGGACGATCGTCGACTTCCCCTGTTTGTCGCGGACGAAACCGATGCCGCGGACGCGTCGTTCGTTTGACGAACCAAACATCCGGGTGATGAATCGCTCTGTGCCACCCAGAACTACGTTGAAAGCGTCGCCAAACTTATCGAGGATTTCCATAATTCATCCGTTGAAAAGACGCGCAGGACGCGTCGTACTAACTCCTGCACCGCACACTCTTCCGCGCGGGAATCCTGTTCCACCTGCCGATCCGACAGTCTGCGGGTCGCTCTCGAAACCCTGAAACTGGCGTGCCACCCAGAGACCCCGGTCGGCTTCTCGTTGGCTTGAACGACGTAACTTGCTCCGCTGCAAGTCTATTGGCGTTGCTAAACCCGGTCAATGGCGGGGTGAAACTCCGCCCGTCCGAATTCGCGACACTTTCACAGAGGCAATCAGTGTGCCAGAGGTGCTCATGTCGGAACCGGTTACAATTTCGACCGCCATGCCGCGGGAACGTTATTGCAGGGGAACGACTAAGTTGGTGCAATAGTTTTGGGGTGCCACGTTCTTGGAGTCTTCGACAAGGCCGTGAGATAGTAAATGGTCCTCGGTTGATCTGAACCGCACGGCCTTGTCGAAAACTCCAAGACCGTGGCACCCATGTTCTGCGTTTCTGTGTTGCAAGTTTCTAATTGGTATGGTTTTGTGCGTTTTCTGAGATGCTTTGTTGTTCGAGCAGTTTTGCCAGTGAATAGCCGGTCGCGGAGCGGTAAAGCAATCCCTCCCGAAATCCAAACTCGTGCATTTCGGCCGGGGAATAGGCTTCGGCATAGAGGTTGATGATCTGCCGGTGCAGGCCGAGATTGAATACAAATTTTGCCCGGCGATTTTCTGCCGTGTTTTCTTCTCGCTCACGTTCAAGGTCGACCTGAATCCCCGCTGGGGTCAGCATCCAGAGTGCATCGGCCTCCCAATGGCACTGTTTCAGCCAATCCTGCCGGTCGGAACGGAGCAGCCACTTCCGATCAACGTGGTCTTCCATCAGTGGGATTTTCGAAAAATCGTGACTGCCGATGATTTCCAGAATGACTTCAAGGTCTTCATCCGACAGAAACTCAGGGTGCTGACGGCGATAGTCACTCAACAGTTTACGACCGATTTCGACTCCCAGTTTCATGTGTTCCAGCCGCGACGCAATCCCGTCTCGCCGCAATCGTTCCTTCTCAACCGGTTCTGCCCGCTGAATACTCGCTTCGGAAATCTTTGGAAGTGCACAGTCGCCGATCCCAATATCGTGCATCAATGCGGCGAGGACTCCACGTTTCAATTCCAGCGGTGTCAGTTCGGCCAGCCCGATCCGGGCCATGAATTGAACCACGTAGGGAATGTGCTGAATCGGGCTGACTTCGTTACCCTTGATCAGATAAGGAATGACCTGAGGCCACAGATCATTCAGGGCCTGGATGATCTCGGGATATTCATTCAACGACTGGTGAACGGCAGTCCAGGGTTCGGCGGCGAGTTCCAGTTGCATCGAAATTCGCTGGCGGTCCCGTTCGGTGATTGTGGGTGGCTTCCCCAGCAACCGCCGACGGTCCTGCAACATTTCAAAGCCCCGTTCCAGGCAATCAGTCACGTTCTTTTCCAAGGCCACTTCCTGATCATCGACAAATCGGTCGGCGTACGAGCTTTCTCGTTCGATCCTTCCACCGTGGCTAACTCACTGAGGATTGTCTAGAGTCTTGGGACGATTTTCTGTGGTCGATCAGTTTCCTCGGCAGATGGAATGAGTGAAACTATCGGCGAGTCTGTTGGGATGACTTGTTTTTGGTGAGATCAATCAGCCGGAACGCGTTAGCGTCCGGTTTGAACCGTGGGCCAGCGGCCAGAGGTTTCGAAAACTCGATTAGAAGAATAAGGGGAACCGGCGATGATTCGATGTCAGTTCAGTGCGTGGTTACTGTGCGCCATTACATTGATCTCGTCGACGATGACGGCGTCGGCTCAGGAGTGGACTCGATTCCGCGGTCCCAACGGAACCGGCGAAAGCGAAGCCCGATCGATCCCGGCAAAATGGACTGATAAGCAAGTCAATTTCAATGTGGAAGTCCCCGGAATTGGTCATTCGTCTCCCGTCCTGTGGGACAACAAGCTCTTTATCCTGAGTGCCAATCCCGACGACGCCACTCGGCATACCCTTTGTTTCGACGCCAAAACCGGCAAGAAGCTGTGGCAGAAGTCATTTCCCTCACAAAAGCATCAGTTGCACAAGCAGAGCAGTTACGCATCTTCGTCGGCCGCCGTTGATGATAAGCATGTCTACTTCGCCTGGGCCGCTCCCAAGTCGATTACGCTCATTGCGATGACTCACGCAGGCGAAACGGTCTGGACACGAGATCTGGGGACCTGGTCCAGCCAGCACGGTTTCGGGACATCCCCCGTCCTGTACAAGGACATGGTGATTCTGTCGAACTCGCAGGAAAGCAAAGAAGGACCACCACCTCCGTCGTTCATGATGGCGTTTGATCGTGTCACCGGAGCTGATCGCTGGAAGACTCCCCGCAATAGTGGGAACACCAGCTATTCCGTCCCTGTTATCTTCGCACCCGCTTCGGGAACAGAACAACTGATCTGCACCAACACTGGTGACGGCATGTTTGCCCTTGATCCAGTGTCAGGTTCTCCCCTCTGGTCCGAAACCTTTTTTGACAAGCGAACGGTGAGTTCACCGCTGGTCAAGGGTGACCTGATCTTCGGCAGCAACGGCTCAGGGGGGGGCGGCAACTATCTGGTCGCCGCTCAATGTGACGGAAAGCAGCCAAAGCTGGCTTACAAGATTGAAGGACAGGTTCCTTATGTCCCAACCTCCGTTGTCCGCGGCGATCTGGTCTTCATGGTCTCTGACGGAGGCATCGCCACCTGTGTGGATCTTCAGTCGGGAAAAATTCACTGGCGTGAACGACTCGGCGGCAACTATTCCAGTTCCCTGGTGCGAGCCTTCGACAAGATTTTCTGCGCGAATGCCGACGGTGAAGTCGTTGTGATCGCTGCCGAAAAGGAATTTAAGGAACTCGGCAGATCGACCTTGGGAGATGGCATCCGTTCGACCCCAGCCATCGCCAACGGCCGCATCTACTTCCGCACGTTCTCACATCTGATTTCCATCGGTGGGACTGAGACGGCGAGCAAGGAGTAACGCCAGAACGCGATTCCCAAGGTCAAAGGCTGGTTCAATCGGGATTTGCCGTAAAAAACGGGAGGTCACAATTCCGTTTGGAATGAACTTCATGGGAGTTGGCTATGGGTCCCGCAGACATTGATGCCTTTGTCAAACGAGCAGAAGAAATCTACGCCGAAAGACTGACGTTCATTCTGGAACCGCAGCACCTCGATGAATTCGTCGCAATTGAACCTGATACGGGCGATTTTTTTATTGGGCGTACCACAAGTGTCCGGCTAATGGTTTTGGAATTCGTAGAAACGTGTAATCAAATTAG
>JBAWWJ010000144.1:0-20863 GCA_037146815.1 Planctomycetota bacterium | reverse complement strand
TCGACCGCCGAGGTGTGCCTGAACGGAACTGAAATTACTGGCCGCGATACTTAATCCCCCCAGTCCCGATTCGCTTGTCTGGCTATTCGACAGAGAGACATACTGCATGCCGACGAAAGGCTGCATCCTGACATTGCGAGATTCCACGTTGAGGCCCGCTTCTCCATAGCTGCCAAATTAATCCCCCGAGTAACTGCTGCCAACCGCGAGTTTCATCGGTGTCACGCCGACCGTACGATTCACATCAAACAGATTGTGACCATAATTGAGAACTCCGAAGGCATAGGAAATCTCATTCCGCTTCAGTGCGTAGATTCCGACTTGAAGGGAATTCACGCGAGCCGTATCTGACTGATCATTGCTGATGGAGGTAAAACTGTTGCCAAGCGCGATACCGATCACGCCGGTTTCATCGCGTCCCAGGTCCAGGCCGTAAGCCAGTCCGCCAATTCCATATCCCGATGACGAAGCATTGCCATCGCTTCCGAATCGCCCTGAGACTCCATATCCCTGCAACCATCCGCTGGCAAACGAGACAGACGGCTGCCCACGAACAATCAGATCAGATTCGGTCGAAAGCCCCGTCGCAGCCCCCAGCAGCGGCTCATCCGCGACGTTCAGAAACAAGTCCGTGTTGATGATTCTGTTAGTCACGGTCCGAAGTGAATTTCCTGCGATTTGCAGACCAATCGTTGGCATGCTGGCATAGATTTCTCCACTGAGCGAATTGACGAGTGCGTCTTCCCTTGCTGGCGCATAAGGGATGAAGGGAACCAACTCGGCGACCGAGTAGCCGCGGGTATCGATCAAGTCATTCATTCCTGCAACGACCTGCTGCTGATTCCGGGAATAACCGTTTCTAAACCGCGAGGGGAGTGCGATCATTGCTTGCCCGACCGCCATCAGGAGCAGTAAGACAGGTACAGCCCCAAACCACGTCAAGCAATCACGATTGCGTCGCTGATGCAGGTCGAAACCGAATCGGATATGGAAGAACCTCGAATGCATGGATTCGCTTCTATGAACAGCTCAGGTTCGCTTCAAGACAGAATGCCTCATCGGTTTGATACCTGTGTCACTTGCTTCCAACAATAGGATTTGTCTGATCCAGGGCCATCAAAGTCGTGTAAATCAGTGTCAATGGACGATGTGCGGCAAATTCGGCCGGATTCGAGGTTTCGGGGTTCTGGCGGGCGATGCTTGGTTGCTGCGATCGTGTCACGGTATCATGGAATTGCCCACAATGGCGGACCGCGATGTGTGTCCCGTGGTGGCTCTGTTTCTCGTGAAATCAATTGGAAGACTTCGATGACCGAATTTCGTACCGAACACGATTCGATGGGTGATGTTCAAGTTCCCGCTCAAGCCTACTATGGCGCACAGACTCAACGTGCGGTCGAGAACTTTCCGGTTTCCGGCTGGACCCTGCGGCCAGAAATGATTCGGGC
Organism: Planctomycetota bacterium; assembly: GCA_037146815.1. Classification (GTDB taxonomy): domain Bacteria; phylum Planctomycetota; class Planctomycetia; order Planctomycetales; family Planctomycetaceae; genus Schlesneria. The sequence goes on along the minus strand of JBAWWJ010000144.1, from coordinate 19,415 downwards.
GATGGGACTGGTCAAATGGGCCTGTGGGATTGCCAACCGGGACTTGGGGAAATTGACCGGCACCGGCAAGAATCCACTCAACGCCTTGCAAGTTGATGCGATGCTGAATGCGGCCAAGGAAGTCGTTGCGGGAAAGTTTGACAGCGAATTTCCGATCGATGTCTTCCAGACCGGATCGGGAACCTCCAGCAACATGAACTGCAATGAGGTCATTTCGAATCGAGCCATCGAAGCGACGGGCGGAAACCGCTTCGAAATGAAGAAGCCGATTCATCCCAATGACCACGTCAACATGGGACAGAGTACCAACGACACGTTTCCCACAGCGATCCACGTCGCCGTGGCGATCAGTATTCACAAGACTCTCATTCCCGCTCTCAGCCGGTTTGCCGATGTCTTGAAGTCGAAGGCCCAGCGCTGGGATAAGATCATCAAGATCGGCCGGACTCACCTAGCAGACGCCACTCCACTGCGCCTTGGCCAGGAATTTGGAGGATTCGCCCGTCAGTTGGAATTGAGCGTCGGGCGAGCACAGCGGGCCTTGGAAGCGGTGCTGGAGCTTCCGGTTGGTGGGACCGCCGTCGGATCGGGAATCAATACGCATCCGGAATTTGGTCGCCGTACGTGCGAAGCGTTGGCAAGTGAAACAGGACTCGGCTTCTTCGAAGCGGTCAATCATTTTGAAGGGAATGCCCAGCGCGATGGCCTGGTCGAATGTCACGGTCAGTTACGAGTGATCGCGACGACACTGTTCAATGTCGCCAACAATATCCGCTGGCTCGGTTCGGGACCCCGTTGCGGTTTCTACGAAATCATGTTGCCGGATCGCCAGCCGGGCAGTTCGATCATGCCGGGTAAGGTCAATCCGGTGATGTGCGAAAGCCTGATGCAGGTCGCCGCACGTGTCATCGGGAACGATCAGACCGTCGCCTTCAGCGGTGCAACAGGTGGCCAGTTCCAGTTGAACATCATGATGCCGATCATGGGTCACGCAACGCTGGAGTCGGTAGCGCTGATGGCTCAGGGGACCACCGCGTTTATCGATCTGTGTGCTCTGGACATGGAAGCGAATGCCGAGGCGTGTGAAGCGAGCGTCGAAAAGAGTCTGGCGATGGTGACCAGCCTGAACCCCTATGTTGGCTATGAAAAGGCCGCCGCTTTGGCCAAGGAAGCCTTTAAGTCTGGCAAGACGATCCGCGAACTTTGCCTCGAACAGAATATTCTGCCAGCGGATCAGTTGACCAAAGCCCTCGATCCATGGGCCATGACTGAACCTCAGGCCTGACGGTCTGGATTGTGAACGCGAGGATACCATGAAGAGCCCATTTCCAGGCATGGACCCCTATCTGGAGTCGCATTGGCGCGATGTTCATACTCGGTTAATGACGTACATCGGCGACCAGATCCAGGAGCAACTTCCAGCCGATCTCGTCGCGCGGGTCGAAGAAAAAATCGAAGTCGATGGACCCGACGACATTCGATTGGTCGCGCCTGACGTGAGCATCGTTCAGGATCAAGGAACCGTCATTGATCTGCCACAGGGCGAATTCACACTGGTCGCGGAACCACTGGTGGTTTTGGAAGAGGTTCCCGAGACGTCGCGTCACGTGAAAATCGTCGACGCGTCGTCAGGGGAACGGGTGATTACCGTCATTGAAGTCCTCAGCCCGACCAATAAGCTGACGACATCCGGACGTAACGAGTATCAGCGAAAGCAACGGGATTACATTCTTGGCGGCATTAATCTTGTCGAGATTGATCTGCTTCGTTGTGGTCAACATGTGCTGTCAGCAGCCTGGGAACTGATCCCACCAAACCGCCGCCGCACGTACATGATGAGTGTTCGATCGCGTCTGCGAACAAAAGTTTTCGGATCCACGTTGCGAGAATCCTTGCCCGTCATTCCCATACCGTTAAGGAGATACGATCGCGACGCTCGTCTCAACCTTCAACAACTGATTGACCAGGTCTATGAACGCGGTCGGTATTGGAAAATCGACTATCAGCCCGATCCGCCGGAACCTCCACTTCCTCCAGATGAAGCGGCGTGGGTCGATCTGCTATTGAAGTCCCAATCCCGGCGGAAGTAATCGCCTTTGGTCTTCGTTCGAAATTGCCGTGCCAAGTTTACTGGACATCGTCAGTACGCGCGGCGAGATCTCAACTCGCCGAATCACTCTGCCAATCCCAACTGTCGGCGAACATCGGCAAACACTTTGTTTGCGGGTTCTGCCAGTCCAGTCGCTTTGTCGATAACACATTGACGCACGTCAGCCAGAAATTCCGTTTGGTATCGCCATTCTTCGACAAGTTGCTCGACCGATTCCCCCCCCCCGTGCACGATTCGATGCGCCGCGTGGCAAATTGAACAAAGTCTTGAAGGTCGTTCTCAAGAGACTGGCTTGGCATCGTATACCCTCCAACTTCATTCTGAAAAGCTGGAGTCACAATACCAAGAATGTCGCCGACTGCTATTCAGGCAAGCAACAAGTGAATCTCTACAACAGTTCCGCAATCGGTTCACCGAAGGGGAGAATTGGCATTGGACGACCGCGATGGTCAAGGAAGGACATCGCTGAATCGATTCCCAGATGACGGTAAACCGTGGCCCACAGGTCATTAGGTGTCAACGGACGATCAGCCGGATGTTCACCCTTGGAATTCGTGGAACCGATGATTTGACCGGTTCGCATTCCGCCACCTGCCATGATAAACGACATTGCTTGCGGCCAGTGATCACGGCCTGGCTGGATGACTCCGGTTTGAGATCCTGCGGTGTTTTCAATCCGTGGCGTCCGTCCAAATTCACCCGTCACCAGGATCATCGTTTTGCGATCCATCCCACGCTGGTAAATGTCTTCGATCAGAGCGGTCACAGCCTGATCGTAAATGGGCAGTCGAACCTTCAAATCGTCCCAGATGTGACAGTTCACCGCATGAGAGTCCCAGTTGTAGACCCCTTGCTTCAAGAATGGGACTCCGGACTGATACGGGTTTTCCATGACCACCGTCACGAAGCTGACCCCGGCTTCGACCAAGCGGCGAGCCATCAAAGCTCGTTGGCCCCAGCAGTGGCGACCATAGCGATCGCGGACAGCGTCAGATTCATTCGACAGATCGAAGGCCTTGCGAGCCCGATCACTGGTGATCATGCCGACAGCACGCTGTTGATAGCTGTCCATTGACGACATCAACTTCGAGGCATCGATTTGTCGTTCGATTCGGTCTAGACCGCCCAGCAATTTCATCCGATCATCAAGCCTTTGAGCGACTTGCGCCACGGGAGCAATGTTTGGGACCGTAAAGTTCGGGGCGGTCGGGTCACCTTCGACGTTAAATGGCAGGTAGGCGCTGCCAAGGTACGCGGCACCTTGGGCAAATACGTCGTTAATACGTCCCCCGGGATTCAGGGAGACCTGGTTTGGCAAACCGTTGTTTCGATTTTCACGGCATTTGGCGACGATAGCGCCGGTGGCGGGTGCGTCGTTGACGGTATCGACAGGGGTCACCGGAATACGACCAGTCATCATTCGTTTATGGCCACCCCCGTGATCTGCAAACGTATGGGAGACCGAACGAATGACGTTGAATTTGTCGGCAATCGCGGCATGTCGGGGCATCAATTCGCAGACGTCCAGACCTGGAACCTTGGTCGGAATCGGGTGGAATGCCCCTCGGTATTCCGTCGGGGCCTTGGGCTTCATGTCGTACATGTCCATGTGTGGAGGACCGCCGGGAAGCCACACAAATATGATATTCGTATCGGGATCAATCGGCATCCCCTGCTCTGCCGCATCTGCCCTCAGCTTAAAGAGATCGGGCAAAGCCATGCCGCCGACACCAAGAGCCCCGACGGACAATACTTCACGGCGGGTGAGGGGGCCGGAACAGAGTCTTTTTGAGGAACTCATTGAAGTCTTCCGAAATTCAAGGTGGGACAGTCAAGGCGGGTCAAACCAGATTCCATTGATACGTTACCATCTTATCGAGCCGTTGTGAAGTTTTCTCCAATCCCAAGCGGTTTTTCAGCGATCTCGCCAAACCCGGTGAGTTCGGTGCGGGTCTCATGACCCCGTCAAACCCTCGATCGAAGGCCCTCCTCTTACGCTATAGTTTCCCCTGAATTTCGGGCGGCCGAACAGATTCCGTGGCGGCCGATGGTCGACGGAGCCTTATTGTGGTAAAAAACTCCCCCGACAAATGGTTACATTCCGTGACCCGCTGCCAAAAGCGGCGTTTTGGTACCGAGCGAACTCGGCTTGATCTATGGGAATCTGAGGAAGGAAAGTCTGCGATGACAGTGGCGATCACCGCCGTGAGTGCACGGGAAATTCTGGATAGTCGCGGGAACCCGACCGTTGAGGTCGATGTGGAACTGGAAGACGGCACGATTGGCCGTGCGGCTGTTCCAAGCGGAGCGAGTACCGGGGCTCACGAAGCCTGCGAATTGCGTGACGGCGACAAAGGAAGATACCTGGGAAAAGGTGTCCGTAAAGCTGTTGACAATGTCGAACAGCTGGCCGAAGCCATTATGGACATGCAAGTCACAGATCAGGGTGCGATTGACCGCGCGATGATCGAAGCGGATGGAACTCCGAACAAGTCACGCTTGGGTGCAAATGCGATCCTGGCCTGTTCGTTGGCCTGTGCTCACGCTGCGGCCCGCGTCAGCTTCCTGCCGCTGTTCCGTTACCTCGGTGGTGTCGGTGCGAATACGCTCCCCGTCCCGCTGATGAACATCATCAACGGTGGTGCCCATGCCAACAACGCAATCGATCTTCAGGAATTCATGATCGTTCCCGTCGGTTTCACCACATTCAGCGACGGCCTGCGAGCCGGGGTGGAAACATTCCACAGCCTGAAAAAAGTGCTGAACGACATGGGAATGAGCACCGCCGTCGGTGACGAAGGTGGTTTTGCTCCGAATCTTGAGAGCAACGAAGCGGCTATTCAAGTCATCCTGAAGGCGATTGAAAAAGCTGGCTATAAGCCTGGCGAACAGATCAAGCTGGCCTTGGACTGTGCGTCGACCGAGTTCTTCGACTCCAAGACCGGCCTCTACGAGATGGACGGCAAGAAGGTCAAGGGCGATGAACTGGTCGGGATCTGGAAGTCGTGGTCCGAAAAGTATCCGATCTGCTCCATCGAAGATGGCTGTGCGGAAGACGATTGGACGACATGGAAGCTGTTGACCGATGCCATCGGCAGCAAGGTTCAGCTTGTTGGTGACGACCTGTTCGTAACCAACACCACTCGCCTGAAGCGCGGAATCGAAGAAGGGATTGCGAACAGCATCCTGGTTAAGGTGAATCAGATCGGTTCGCTGTCAGAAACGGTCGATGCCGTTCAGACCGCTTATCGCGCCAAGTACACGGCCGTCATGAGCCATCGTTCCGGTGAAACCGAAGACACGACGATCGCCGACCTGGCTGTCGCCCTGAACACCGGTCAAATCAAGACCGGTTCGGCCAGCCGGACGGACCGAATCTGCAAGTACAACCAGTTGCTCCGTATTGAAGAGTTGCTGGGTAGTGAAGCCCGTTACGGCGGTACGCTGTAATCAATGAGTTGACGTTCTGCGGGACATCCAAAGCCATCCGGCTTTGGATGCCCTCGCGGAATGATTCCCGCCCGTTGGTATCTCTGGCTGCTTGGCCCGAGATTCGAACGAGCAGGAATCGAAATGCGTTGCCAACTGGATCTGTTGCCGGTTTGAAACTTTCGGCGGCTGCCGGCCGTCGGACGTTTGAGTGGAAGCAGCTATCGATGTCCCCGTCGCTCATCACGACCCAGGCTGATTTCGATGACCTTTGCCAGCACATCCGCGAGGCGAAGCTGGTGGCGTTTGATACCGAGTTTGTTTCGGAATACACGTATCGACCGGAACTCTGCCTGCTTCAGTTTGCCACCGCGGAACGATGTGTTGCCGTCGATCCGTTTGAAATCCAGGACCTGAACGCCTGGTGGGAACTGATGGCGGACGACAAGACGACGATCCTGATTCATGGTGGCCGTGAAGAGGTTCGGTTCTGTCTGACATTCGCCAATGCGCCTCCACGGAAATTGTGGGACGTGCAAGTTGCCGAAGGATTGCGTTCCCGTAGCTTTCCGCTGGGGTACGACGCCTTGGTGAAGCGAGTCTTGGGTCGTACGGCTCATGGTCGGGAAACTCGCACAGACTGGCGGCGCCGGCCACTCACAGAGAACCAGATCGAGTACGCCGTTGATGACGTCAAGCACGTGCTCGAGATCTACGACATCCAGAAAAAGTCGCTGACGAAGCTGAAACGCCAGACATGGGCTCAGGCTGAAATGCAGCGGATGATCGACGAGGTTTCGGCAGAACGGGCTCCGGAAAGCTGGCAAAGGTTGCCCGGAATTCACAGACTCTCCGCGCGAGAACTGGCTGTCGTTCGCGAAGTCTATCGTTGGCGAGAATCGGAAGCCGCTGCAAAAAATCGGCCAATGCGCAAGATCTTGCGAGACGACTTGGTACTGGAAATTGCCAAGCGCCGACCAACCAGTGAGGCCGACCTGCTGGCCGTTCGTGACATGAATCGCCCGGAATACAAGAAGGCCGCGGCAGCAATGCTGGCCTGTGTTTCCGAGGGAATTGCCGTTCCGAAAAACCAACTGCCCGTCTTGCCGAAGTCGCTGGATGAAGAGAAGTCACACGATGAACAAGTCGTGGGGCAATTGCTGGGTCTGGCCCTGGCAAACCGCTGTGCCGAACTGAATGTGGCAATGGGCTTGATTGGTAAAACAGCCGACCTGCGGCATCTGGTTCGGTGGCACGCGTATGGCGAGCGAGACGGAGACCCCCCGCGACTCAGCCAGGGTTGGCGAGCGGAAGTCTGCGGTGATCTATTGACCGATGTCTTGAACGGCAAGATTTCGCTCCGCGTCGCCGATCCTCAATCCGATCACCCACTGGTGTTTGAACGTCGCGAAGAAGCTGAAGCGGCCGAGTAGCAGCCGAATACCAAAATGGCGATCGCCGCTGCACTCGACTCTTCGTGAAATCATGACGAACCTCGTCCGTCACGGTTGCACACGCGAATCATTCCTTCGATGATATCTCCAGCACCAATGGACCTGATCAGACATGGATTCTGCCCCTGTTCGCGAACACTGATGAGCAACTGAGGAAAAACGATGCGCGATTTTGATTACGCTGTCCCGTCGACGCTGGCAGATGCACTCGCCCTGATGGCTGGCGCGTCAGTGGCTCGACCGCTGGCAGGCGGAACGGATTTGATCGATCACGTTCGCACTGGCCGGCTTGCTCCTGATCTGCTGGTCGATATCAAGAAGCTTCCCGAGTTGAATCGACTCGAAGCCAGCCCTTCGGGCTTGCGACTGGGAGCCAGTGTTCCCTGCTGGAAAGTGATCGCCAGCACAGAAATCAGTCGCGATTATACGGCACTCGTCGATAGTTGCCGGATCATTGGCGGAATTCAGATTCAAAACCGTGCGTCGGTCGGTGGCAACCTGTGTAATTCAGGCCCCGCCGCCGATTCGATTCCCAGTTTGATTGCTCTGGGTGCCCAGTGCGTCATCGCCAGCAAAGACGGGACGCGAGAAGTTCCTGCTGAAGCCTTTTGTACTGGTCCTGGCAAAAATGTCTTACAGCCTGGCGAACTGCTGGTCGAGCTGAAGTTCCCCGCCCGGGCTGCTCGTAGTGGTTCTCACTACCGGCGTTTCATTCCGCGAAATGAAATGGATATCGCTGTTGTTGGTGTCGGCGCATCAGTCACTCTCGACGAATCTGGACAAAGAATCACCGATGCCCGGATCACGCTGGGTGCGGTCGGCCCGACGCCGCTGCTTGCAACGGATGCTGCCCAGGCGTTGATCGGCCAGGCCTTCGACGACGATGTCATTGCCAAGTCGGTTGCGGCCGCCAAAGCGATCGCGACTCCGATCAGTGATATGCGCGGCACCGCCGAATACCGTGTTCACCTGGTGGGCGTACTGCTCGCGCGAGTCCTCAAGGCCGCAGTCGCCCGAGCTCGTGGTGAGACTTTCACCTACCAGCCGGGCCACTAGTCGGGTCTGCTCAATTAGACACTTGCGAATTTCAACGAATTTTTCAGTCTGGATCGCGCAGAGAAAGCAGCATCATGGCGAAGAAGCGAGTTGTTTCGATCAAATTGAACGGTGATCCCGTTGAGTTCCTCTGTGAGCCTCGGCAGACACTTCTCGAAGTCCTGCGAGACACGCTGGATATGACTGGCACCAAGGAAGGTTGCTCCAACGGCAACTGTGGTGCCTGTACGGTTCTGATGGACGGGCGGCCTGTCACCAGTTGTCTGGTCCTGGCAGTCGAAGCCGAAGGGGCTGAAGTCCGCACCGTGGAAGGGGTCGCCTGTGGTAGCCACCTTGCTCCGGTCCAACAGGCGTTTCTCGAAGGTGCTGCTTTGCAGTGTGGAATCTGTACTCCAGGATTCATCATGCAGACAGAAGCGTTGCTGACTGAGAATCCTTCACCGACGGAAGAACAAGTCCGGTTCTATCTGGCGGGGAACCTTTGCCGGTGTACGGGATATGACAAGATTGTGCGAGCTGTGATGTGTGCGGCCGATAAGCGTCGCGCAGCCATGGACGACTGAACACGTGAACTTCGTTCGACGACGCGTGCGTCCGTCGAGGTTTGGAATCGGCACGGTAGACGCGGAAGTCTGCCAGGCGAAAACTGCGAACAGGTGACAGGAACTGCCCAGATGTCAACGAATGGCAAGCCGAAGTACAAAGTCATTGGAACTCGTCCGATCCGACATGATGGAGTCGACAAGGTCACAGGTCGTGCCAAGTATGGTGCCGACATCCGACTGAGTGGCCTGCTCCACGGGATCGTCCTGCGTAGCCCGCATGCACACGCCCGGATCGTGCGAATCGACACTTCGCGAGCAGAAGCACTCCCCGGAGTGCGAGCCGTCGTGACAGCGGCCGACATTCCTCCTCAGGGTGACCGCATGGTGGAACTCGGTGAGGGTGCCGTCAACATGCGGCATCTGAGTGCCAATGTGCTGGCTCATGACAAGGTTCTGTATAAGGGACATGCCGTCGCCGCTGTCGCTGCAGACAATGTTCACATCGCTGAAGATGCGTGCAAACTGATCGATGTGGAATACGAAGTTCTCGAACCCGTTCTGGATGTTCTGAAGGCCATGTTGCCCGATGCGCCAGTACTGAATGATGACGTTCGGACCGATGTCATGGGTGGTTCTCCTGCCGCTTCCGATCGTCCAACCAACGTCGCTCGCCAGATCATCTTCACCAAAGGGGATGTGCAAGCCGGATTCGCAACCGCTGATGTCGTGCTGGAGCGTGAATTCCGTACGGGCACCGTTCACCAAGGCTACATTGAACCTCACAACGCCACCGCCATGTGGAATGCCAATGGTAAGGTGACGGTCTGGATGAGTACCCAGGGAATATTCACCGCCCGTCAGCAGACTGCAGAACTGATGCGGATTCCGGTCGCCGACGTGAAAGTCGTTCCGATGGAAATCGGTGGAGGATTTGGTGGCAAGGTTTCCGTCTACCTGCCTCCCGTTGCTGCCGCTCTGTCCAAGAAGACAGGTCGTCCAGTCAAAGTCATCATGGACCGTTCCGCAGTATTTGAAGCAACTGGCCCCACGCCAGCATCGTATATCAAGATCAAACTGGGGGTCACTCGCGACGGAATGATCACCGCTGGCGATGCATACCTGGCCTACGAAGCGGGAGCATTTCCCGGGTCTCCCATTGGCCCTGGCTGCATGTGCGTCTTCTCCTGTTACGATTTCCCGAACGCTCGTGTGGAGGGATATGACGTCTGCGTCAACAAGCCACGCAGTAATGCTTATCGGGCTCCCGGTTCAACCAATGCCGCCTTTGCGATTGAAACAGTGGTTGACGAAGTCTGCCAGCAACTGGGGATCGACCCCGCCGATTTCCGCCTGAAAAACGGTGCGAAGGAAGGTGTCCGCCGGGTCGACGGTCCTGTCTACGCCCGCATCGGGATGCTGGAAACTGTCGAAGCGATCAAGGAGAGTGAGCATTATCAATCCAAACTGGCCGGTCCGAACCAGGGACGCGGAATTGCCAGTGGTTACTGGTTCAATATCGGCCTGAAGTCTGCCGTCACTGCGACTGTCGGCTACGACGGTTCCGTGACGTTGATTGAAGGTTCCACCGACATCGGGGGCTCGCGAACATCAATCGCCATGCAGCTTGCAGAAACCCTTGGAATCACCGCCGAACAGGTGACTCCTTCGGTCGTCGACACCGATAGCGTCGGATACACCGACGTCACCGGCGGCAGTCGAGTCACATTTGCCACGGGGATCGCCGCGATCGAGGCGGCCAGGGATATCCAGCGCCAACTCGTCATCCGCGCCGCGGAACTGTGGGAAGTCGATCCCTCAACCGTCACGTACGTCGATGGAGGAGTTTCCGGCCCCGATGGCAAGCGGATGACCTTTGTAGAACTCGCCCACAAGCTGCCTGAAACCGGTGGTCCGGTGATCGGCAACGGAACGTCTGGTAAGGCAACGCAAGCAGGAGCGTTTGGAACGCATTGCGTCGACGTGGAAGTCGATCCCGAAACTGGTAAGGTTCAAGTCCTGCGCTACACAGTCGCGCAAGATGTTGGAACTGCGATTCACCCCAGCTACGTGGAAGGCCAATTGCAAGGTGGGGCGGTCCAGGGGATTGGTTGGGCACTCAATGAAGAATACTGGTACGACGACAAGGGCTCGATGCGCAATGCAACGTACCTCGATTATCGTATCCCCACGTGTTACGACGTCCCGATGATCGACACGATACTGGTGGAAGTCCCCGATCCTCAGCATCCGTACGGCGTGCGAGGCGTCGGTGAAGTGCCGATCTGTCCACCTCCTGCCGCGATTGCCAACGCGATTGCAGCGGCTGCCGGCGTTCGCATGAAGCAACTGCCAATGTCACCTCCACGAATCATGTCCGCCATCTGGGAGCGCGACGCCGCGAAGTGATTTCGTCATGGCACGAGTCTTCATACCAGCGCAGATCCGAGACCTCACCGATGGCCAGGAGGTGGTCGTGGTGAATGGTACGACGGTCCGTGAGGTGATCGAAGCCCTGGAATCCATCCACCCCGGCACGCGAGAACGTCTCTGCCGGGACGGACAATTGCGCCCCGGGTTAATGATTGCAGTCGATTCGTCCGTCGCATCATCAGGCCTGAGGACACCGATCAATCGCGATTCCGAGGTTCATTTTTTGCCGGCAATCGGGGGCGGATGAAGGCTCGCCGATGAGATTTGAGGGGCTGACCTCATTCCAAGGTATCTTGCTTGACCTTCACGACTTCCTGCAGAGTCCTGTGACCCGATTCCATCGACTCCTGTCGGACAATGATTCCCGATGCGTCGTACCAGACATCGACTTCCACATCGCCGCGCAATCGATAGCGTGTCGCCTTGATCGGAGTCGCTTCGATCGTGAGCGTTTCCTGGCCAACGCGTTCCAGCGTCGCCGTTAACTGTCGCCCTTTATCGGCATCGAGCAGTTTGACCTTCTGATTCACGCGATTCGCCGGGGGTTCACGCCAGTAGGAAGCCGCCCAGATATCGGGTGGTGCCTTCTGTGCTTCGCCATTCACTTCATAGTGCAGGGCCTGTTTCGATGCGGATGCCTGCACAACGTACTTGTCACCGTTGTAATCCGCCTCGCTGGCCAGTTCGATGAGTCGCCCACCCTTCCAGACTTCTGTTCCACTGGAGGCATACCGATAGCGGTAGACGACGAGATTCAGCGTCACTTCGACTTCTGCCCGCATCAATTCCGACCCGTCGCTTCGCCTGGAAATCACCATCGTTTGCGATCCCCGTTCCCGTCGATCAACGAGCACCCGGAATTCTCGCGTTTGGCGAGTCACCACCTTCGGTTCGGCTGGCTCTGCGGTCTGACCGATCGAAGTTGCCCAGGAGACGGCGAGCACGAAACTGGCGAATCGCCCTGCGCCGGGATAAACGGGGTTTGACATGGGAAATCTCGCGACTTGAAGACCGGCAGAAAAAGCCGATGGGAGTGGGGACATTATCTCAAGGTAGACTTTCAGCCAAGATGATTTTCGCGGTACTGTTTCGGCGGAACCGAAACAAGCCTTGGAAATCAAAGTTGCTTTATGACAGTCCTGCCGGTCCTCGATCTCTTGAATGGCGTTGTCGTTCGCGGAATTGCGGGGCGGCGATCGGAGTATCAGCCGCTGCGCAGTCAGCTCACGTCAGAAGTGAGACCTCTGGAAGTCGCACGTGCTCTCTGTTCGCAATTTGGTTTTACCCGGTTTTACGTCGCAGACCTGGATGCGATTCTGCATCAACGCCCGAACTGGCAAACTTATCAGCAATTGATTCACGAGGGTTTCGAACTGCTGGTGGATGCCGGAATTCGCAGCGTCGATGAAGCGATTTCCGTCCGGAATTGCAGGGCCGAGCCGATCATTGGACTGGAGTCCTGCCCGGGCCCGGAAGTTCTGGCCGGGATTGTTGCTGCGAATCCAGGAGCGATCACGTTCAGCCTGGATCTTCAGTGTGGTCGTCCCATGTTGCCGTTCGATTCGACATGGCAGACAGCACCCACCGAAATCGTTCGTCAGGTTGTTGCGTGTGGAGTGACGCAAATCATCGTGCTGGATCTGGCTGATGTCGGTACATCCAGTGGCGGAGGAACTCAAGAACTATGCCGAGAGTTGCTGGTCGAATTCCCAAAACTCGAACTCGTCTGCGGGGGTGGGGTCCGGGGAATCAACGACCTGCGGACGTTCGAAAGCTTGGGTGCAACGTCAATTCTCGTTGCGTCGGCACTGCATGATGGACGCCTGACACCTGCTGAAATTGCGTCGATCCTTGCGTGATTGCAGAGCCATTCCATATCGGCGCGTTCGGCGCGGGTCTCCCGACCCCGCCGAAACGACGGACCGAAGGTCTCCTCTTCCACTCCAGCGCATTCCTCGATTCAACAGCAGGATTCAGTTGCGAGGAAGGATTCGGTATCCTCAGAACGCGAGCTGACACTGCGAGACCTTATTCACGGAACATCATGAATTCCACAGAACTTCGAGCCAAACAGGCCCCGTTCAAGAATCAGTACAAAGAAGATCCGGTGACCGCACTGGTGACACTTCGGGCTGTCGGTACACTCGGGCTCAACGATGTGACATGCCAACTGGATCTGCAGCGCAACGCCGCCTGTGCAGGCCTTCACCCTCTGACGGGTGGCGATGGCAAAGGGGGATGTTCCGCGGAAATGCTGTTGCACGCGCTGGTCGGATGTGCCGGAGTGACGCTGGGCGCCGTCGCCACGGCCATGGAAATCCCGATCACATCAGGAACAATCACCGCAGAGGGAGACGTCGACTTTCGTGGAACATTGGGGGTCAGTCGTGAAGTTCCTATCGGCTTTCAGGAAATCCGGTTGTCGTTTCAACTCGATTCCAGCGCCCCACCAGAAAAACTCGCCAAACTGATTGAACTCACCGAACGCTATTGCGTTGTCTACCAGACGCTCAAGAATTCGCCGCGCCTGGTAACGCAGTCACGATAAGCCTCCGTCGAGTCAGGGTTGTTATTGGGGGCCGGGATTGCTTTTTAACGCTTTTCGGCCAGGTAGAATGTGGTTTGCCAACACGTCCGACGCTATTGGCACTTCGACTTGTCGAAATCCTTGCGGGCGGAAAGCCCGAAAGAACGAAGCACAGGGCTTCAGCCCTGTGAACGAGAAACACAGCAAATGTGCGACCTGAAAGGTCGCGAGAGGTCATCTGTCGGAGTTGATGACGATGACTGAATTTCTTGCGACCTTTCAGGTCGCAGGCCCTGTTCTCTCCGCAGTCACAGGGCTAGAAGCCCTGTGCTTTGTGCTGGCGGGCCTTCAGCCCGCAAGAGGTCGCGACAATCCGACCGCGGTAGCGTCTGGTGACGCAAACAACACAAAATAACCGTGTGCAACCTGTTTGATATGAATGAGATGCGACACGCGTCTCGATCGCAATCCGTGTAAAACATCGCTGCTCGTTCGGACTTTTGGACACTCTGGGCCGAATGATCGTATCGGGAAATTTTCATCCAGAGTTGACGCAGGGTGGTCGATCAAGTTAGAGATGTCTTATCCGTTCGCACATTTGGGAAATTGCGCCCGCATTGAAGTGACGATTTGTCACACACCTTTTGTGCCGGAACCTACCCGCCAGACATCGTTTCCTGCGACGAAGGACGTATTTCATGCTTACCATCCTCGGAAATCGGGCCAGTCAGAAACGTGGGTTTTGCGACGGGATTTCTCGACGCGACTTCCTGACAATCGGCGGGATGGCACTGGGCGGAATCGGTCTGAGCGATGTACTGCGAGCGGAATCCGGGCGATCCGCATCTCACAAAGCAATCATCAACATTTATCTTCCCGGTGGTCCGCCACATATCGACATGTGGGACCCCAAGCCGAATGCTCCTGCGGAAGTTCGGGGTGAGTTTCAGACGATTCAAACCAACGTCCCCGGCATCGAAGTCAGCGAAATGTTCCCCCGCATGGCTCAGATGATGGACAAGTTCGTCCTTGTCCGATCCCTGGCCGATTCCGATGGTGGTCACGATGCTTATCAGTGCATGACGGGCCGTCACAAGGGAGGCCGGACTCCTCCCGGTGGGTGGCCTCAGGGTGGGGCTTGGGTTTCGCACGCGATGGGACCAGTGAATCAGGCGATTCCCCCCAATGTCGCCCTGATGTATCAGACAGGGAATCGGACTTGGGGTGAAACGGGTGACGGTGGATTCCTGGGCGTGGCCCATTCCCCGTTCAACGTGCTGGGCCGTGAAGCTCGCAGTACCAACGAGAACATGGTTCTGCATGGCGTGACGCTCGAAAAACTGCGTGATCGCACCACCCTCCGCCAGTCGCTCGATCGTTACCGCCGCGATGCTGATCACCGTGGAATGATGAGCAGCCTGGATGTCTATGCACAGCAGGCAATGGGAATTCTGACGACTTCAAAGCTCGCCGATGCCCTCGATCTCACGAAGGAAGATCCGAAGGTCGTCGCTCGCTATGGTCAGAGCAGCACGCAATTCCAGCGTGATGGTGCTCCCCCGATGATCGAGAACCTCTGCCTGGCACGTCGACTGGTCGAGGCGGGTGCGCGGTTCATCTCGATGAACTACAGCCGTTGGGACTGGCACGGCAGTGACGGCATGAATTATCCAAAGTGCCGCGAAGAATGTCCGCTGCTGGATCAAGGTTTGGCAGCACTGGTTTCCGACCTGCACGAACGCGGCCTGGACCGCGATGTCGCAATCGTGGTCTGGGGCGAGTTTGGCAGAACTCCGAAGATCAACGGCATGAACAGTCGCGATCACTGGCCACAGGCGAATACTGCAGTGATGGCCGGGGGTGGCATGCGAACGGGCCAGGTGATCGGTTCGACGAACAAGAATGGTGAGCAGCCTTCGTTGCGCCCGGTCAAGTTCCAGGAAGTCTTCGCGACGCTCTACAAATGCGCCGGGATCGACGCCCAAAACACCCGCGTCTTCGATCAGTCGGGGCTGCCTCAGTATCTGGTTGATCCCGGTAACCTGCCGATGCACGAAGTGGTCTGATCCTGAGGGCAAGCAAGACGGAAATTGCACTTTTACTGTAGCCTGGGCTTGCAGACCACTCGAAACCCGGTTGGATGAGCCGGATTTGTGGAATTGTCGTAACTTCGGGTCGTGGAACGTGTCCACCAGGATCTGGAACCCCACGAACCGCCCCGGACGACTCGCCCTGATGCCGAATTTCCGGGTGATTCCAGCCACACCGGGTCCAGTGGATTGAGTCGTCGATAGGCATCCTGATGATGCCAGTCGCGGCACCATTCAGTGACGTTGCCGTGCATGTCGTAAACTCCGAATCCATTCGGCTGGCGTGATCCAATCGTCGATGGCAAGGGCTGACCTGATTGGCCGAAGACCGCGAACCTTTCGAGAGTCACGTCATCGCTTCCACAACACCAATGAAAAATGCTGCCCGCCCTGCAGGTGTATTCCCACTGGGCCTCCGTCGGCAGGTCATACGAGCCGGATTCAACGATGCCGGAAGTATCAGGTTGAGTGTTCAGCCAGTCGCAGAAGGCTTTAGCATCCACCCAACTGACTCCACAGATGGGTCGATCTGCAGCGTTGCCTTCACCGTGGATAAAGTTCCTCCAGTTCTGATGGTGTCCTGCTTGAGGTTCCAAGTGTGTCGCTTCTGCGAACTTGAGGAATTGCCCCAGGGTCACTTCATGCATTCCGATGTAGAACGGTTCCGTCAGCGTGACCTGATGTTTCGGGCCACTGGAGGCTGCTGCAAACCTGGCGAAGTCCGATTCGCCGTTCCGTTCTAATTCCTCACTGAGCTGTTTCAATTCTTCAGCGGTACTCCCCATTTCAAAGGAACCTCCTGGGATCAGCCGCAATGGCATACCGAGAGGATTTACCGTCTGCACAGGAATTCCAGCGTCCTTCGCACAACGTTCCTGCAGCTTTGCAACTTGATCAGGGCCTGATGGAATTACGGGCACAGTGGCGGCGTCATCGGGGAAGGTACGAACCTCGATCTTTCGAAATTGAACGATGGTTTGAGGTGTCGATTGCTGCAGAGCGATGTGTCCACAGGTCAGTCCTGTCGTCCGATCCTGGAAACTGGCGGTCAGAATTCCGTTCACTCGCACGTTGATCCGATGGCCTCGGGCAGTGATCTGCAATGTGGCCCATTCGTCAGACTTGGCGACAGATTCATTGACGGGCGTCAGCAGTTCCCAGTTCCCATTCGCGCGGACCACCGCCAGCGATCCCGTATTCATACCGGACCCGGTCCTGGCCTGAATCTGGGCTTCATAACCTTTTACTCCAAACGACGTCGGATACTTCATCAACTCAAATGGACTGCGAAAGATGATTCCGCTGTCGCCAGCAGCATTGATTCGGAACTCGGCCCGAAGCTGAAAGTCACAAAAATCTCCCCGTTCTGAATAGAGAAAACTATAAGGGCCTCGACTGGTCAGGACATGGTCCTTAACCGTCCAGTCGCCGGGAGCTGTCTCAAAGGTCTTCCACCCGGCTAAATCTTTCCCATTGAAAAGGGTTGTCCAGGGTGGAGAGTCTGAGTCAAAATCAGGTTCCGCCAGATCCGGCAAAAGAGGCCCCATGAGTGGCACATCGGCTTCGTGCTTGACGGTGATTCTCCAATGCTGCCCCGCTTGAACAGCGATCGATTGTGGTGCAGTCCGAAGGATCTCGGTCCTGGTCCCCAGCGGCCACAACGAGAGATCTTCGATGCGGACTTCGCTGATACGATGATTTGGCTTCTTGCGCACCTGGAAGCTGAATCTGCCAGGATTCACGTAAATCCCGTCGTTACCAGACAGCACTGACAAGACTTCATTATTATTCGTTGGCATCACCCAGGCGTCGCCCCGAAACTGTACCAGCGCTCGATTGTGGCACCAGAGGTAGAGCGGGAGATGAAAGGAGTAAAGCAGGCCAAGCACTATGGCTGAGGTGGCGATCACCAGATTGGCGGTGCGCATTCTTCGCGAAAGGAACTTCTTCGCGAAAGACTGTTTCGAGTCAGCTTCGAGAGATTTCAACAAAGGCTGACGGGTCATTGTAGCGGGTCGTGGTACCGAACCGGGTTGCTGGCAGTGTGCCAGCCATTGTTCCAGCAGGTTCGCAACTTCGCTTGCGGATTGAAATCGCTGCTCAGGAGCCTTGGCCATCAGGCGTTCAACGATCGCGACCAGCCAGTCAGGAATATCGGGATTTAGTTCCGAAATCGGTCGTGGCGTTTCGTCGCATACGCGTCGCAAGACAGCGACTGTCGAATCGGCGCGGAAGGCGGGACGTCCGGTACACATCGTATACAGGACACTTCCCAGGCTGAACAGGTCGCTCCGCTGATCGACCGAATGCCCCATCGCCTGTTCCGGTGACATGTATTGAGGCGTTCCGGCAATCTGTCCGAATTGAGTAATCGCGACTTCATCCGAGGCGCGAGCGAGACCGAAGTCCGTGATCTTGACGCGTTCAACGCCATTTTCCAGCAGGATATTGGCAGGTTTGATATCGCGGTGAACGAGGCCCTGTTTGTGAGCGGCAGTCAGGCCAGCGGCAATCTGCATCCCGATCCGCAGGGTTTCTTTCAAACCGAGAGGTCCCGACTTGTCGATCTTCTGTTGAAGCGACTGGCCAACGATGTATTCCATCACAATGAACGGCAGTTTTTCGTCATCGTCCACACCGTGGATCGTGACGACATGATCGTGACAGACAGCCGCGGCAGCCTGAGCTTCGCGCAGGAATCGTCGTCGTGCTTGCGGGTTCCCGGCCAGTTCCGGAACCAGTACCTTGATCGCCACCACACGATTGAGCTTCGCATCGATCGCTCGCAGAACGATCCCCATCCCACCTCGACCAACGACTTCCAGAACATCGTAACCACCAATCGCACCGAAACTTTCCGGACGCTGCGGCGGTTGCAGAAAATCGAGAGAAACGGCCATCGGATCAGGAACTACGATCTGCGTGGCATCGATTTCGATGGCAGGCTGATCGAGCAGGCTGTCTGGGGTATCAGCAGACTGCAGCAGGTTCTCGACCCGCCCTCGCAGTTCCGGCTGTCCGGCACAGGCCAGGTCAAGAAAGGCGGAACGCTCTTCCTGCGAAGGAAGCTCGATGGCTTGTAGAAACAGCGATTTGGCAAGATTCGGATCAATCGACATGGCTGGCTCCGTGAAGGCTCTACCTTACCATGCGACGTCGGTTTCCAATCGTCTCACGTTTTTTCGAAAGAGAATTCAATTTTTTACATTCTCTGCTAAAAATCGGCGGTTTCATTCTCGTTCCAGCTCACACTTCAGCCATGAACGGGCGTACGACCATTGGCGATATGCGGTGGCTCGCGACATTCCCAGGAGTGTCCCAACCTCTTCCAGTGGAAGGCCGGCGAAGAAGTGCAGTTTGACGACTTCGGCGGCTGTCGGGTCTTCTCCGGCGAGTTTTGTCAGGGCGGTATCCAGTTCGATCAGGGGTTCCGGGTGTTCGTCCATTCGGGAAATGTCATCCGACAGATCCACGCAAACCATCTCCCCGCCATGCTTGATCCGCATTTTACGCCGTGCGTTCTCAATCAAAATTCGCCGCATCGCTTCGGCTGCAGCACCAAAGAAGTGGCCTCGATTGTCCCAGCAGCGAGCGTCCTCGGCCCCGATCAACCGAACGTAGGCTTCGTGGACCAGAGCCGTCGGTTGAAGTGTCTGACCAACCGATTCACGCGCCAATTGCTGAGCCGCGAGCTTTCGCAATTCGTCATACAGTAATGGCCACAACTGTCCGGCTATAAGTCGAACAGCGTCAACTGCTTATGTGGTTGGTTAT
>JBAWWJ010000143.1:0-20889 GCA_037146815.1 Planctomycetota bacterium | reverse complement strand
CCGGAACTGCTGCCGCCGTAGGTCCGAGGCCTTCGGTCCAGGATATGTTAAAGGCGGTTCGTGAAGGGAAAGGGGCTGCTGCTCCTGCCGCAGTGGCACCGGGGGCTCCAAAGCCAGCGGTTGCTGCTCCGCCCGTCCCGGCAAAGCCTGCATCTGCCGCGTCCAAGAAAGCGCCCACTCCGCAACGCCGAAGCCTCGCATGCATTCTGCTGGTTGCCGTTGCCAGTCTCGCATGTTTTATCGGCTCGGCACTGACTGGCAGTGTGGTGCTGTTCCTGCTGGGAATGCTTGTCTGGTCAACGTTAATGACTCCGTTCATGGCGGCGTGGGCCTCATTAGCTGAGGTTACGTCGCTCTGGACTCTGCATACAGCACGATTCATGATGCCGAACGTGCTGGTTGAACCACCTTCGAAATTCAAGGTTGGTCCGATTTCGGATTACCCGCTGAATACGGTTTCGAATAAGTGGAAAGATCAGTTTGGGGTCTGGATTGTCCATACGGATCAGTACGAAGGTCAGAATCTGATTTTTGCACTCGCCTCTGTCTGTACGCACCTGGGTTGCACTCCAAGCTGGCTGGACGGTGAACAGAAGTTCAAGTGTCCATGTCACGGGTCTGGCTTCTACATCACTGGTGTGAACTTTGAGGGTCCTGCTCCACGTCCGCTGGAGCGTATGGGCTTGAAAATCGCCGAAGGGATGCTGGAAGTCGATAAGAGCATGAAGTTCCAGGAAGAGATGGGGCAGTGGGTTGATCCCGCGTCCTTCGTTTCTGTTTCCTGAGGTTAGTTGGCCGATACGTAACGGCGGTGTTTTCAAGGTTGGGTTGGCGGCATAAGGGCGAATCGATGTCTGTCGGTGATTACATTCGCGGCTCGCAGATTTGGAAGAGTATCTTTCGGCATCCTGCTCCAGTGGATCGCCGAAACCGCATCGTCGTGATGTTGACGAACTTCTTTCTGCATCTGCATCCGGTGTCGATCAAGCAGCAGGGTATTGCGCTGTCGTACACGTGGTGTATGGGCGGGATTACGTTCTTCCTGTTTCTGGTCGAAACGATCACCGGCGTTCTGCTGATGTTTTACTACCGCCCGACGCTGCAGTTTGCATTCAATGATATTCTCGCTCTGCGAGACGTGACGACGCTGGGAATCATGCGTGAAGTGCATCGATGGGGTGCACACGCGATGGTGATCACTGTCTGGTTGCACATGTATCGCGTATTTCTGACGGGCAGTTACAAGCCACCCCGTGAGTTTAACTGGGTGATTGGCGTGCTACTGCTCGTGCTGACGTTGCTGCTCTCGTTTACCGGCTATCTGTTGCCTTGGGACCAGTTGGCGATCTGGGCAATCACAGTGGGTTCGAATATGGCTCGCGCGACGCCATTCCTGGGGTATGAAGGCCCTGGGGCACAGCTCTTAAATATCGGTGGATTCGATCTGATTACCAGCGGTAGCGATGCTCGCTTCCTGTTGCTGGGTGGTCGGTTCGTCAGTGAAGCAACTTTGAATCGGTTCTATATTCTCCACTGTGTCGCGATTCCGCTGGTCGTTTCGCTGTTGATTGCGATTCACTTCTGGCGAGTTCGTAAAGATGGTGGGATCAGCCAGCCGTTGTGATCGGTTTGTCTGTGCGGGTTGAATGTGGCTTGAGTTGGCTTTATTCGCTTAGTTCGTTCAGTGGGTGACGGAAGAGTTATGGAATCCCATCTGCAACATAATCCGGATCTGACTTCGTCCGTAATTTTCGGGCTCGGTCTGGTCTATATGGTGCTGTTCGTAATGAACGCTGCCTGGGTGCGCCGCAGCTATGCGGTGGATGGCAATTTTCGCCTGAGCCTCGGCGGATTAATGGGCAAAGGGCAGGAAGTTCCCGTTGCGGCGATCTGGGCGTTTTACGCGTTCTTGTTGCTGATGATTTCCATTGCCCATTTGACGGGAACCGGCAGCCCTCAGTCGTTCCTGCTACGAATGCCTGAGTGGATGAAGCAACCGATTAACTGGTTGTCCGACCCTCGCTGGTTCTTCATCGGTTCCACGGCTGTGTTCATTGCGATGATCGTGTTGCGATCGATCTGGACAACCGCGACTGCTGGATGGGTGCTACTGAATATTTCGCTGTTGTTCATGGCGTTCAGTATCACCGACTACGACTTCCGCCAGATCGTCGGCAAGCCTGATAACGTGCCGATTGTGGCCATGCTCTACATTGTGGGCTTCTTCACGTGGCTGTATTTCCGCAAATCAGTGGAAAATGACAAGCGCCGTGCTGAAGGGCGACCACTGTTTGAGCAGGAAAAGAACGAAAAGGTGCTGACTTGGCCTGACCTCGTCTACACCGAACTGATCTGTATGATCGTGGTGACGGCAGTCCTGATTGCGTGGGGTATTGTTCTCCAGGCCCCATTGGAAGAGCCCGCTTCAGCCGCGAAGACACCGAATCCGTCGAAGGCCCCATGGTACTTCCTGGGATTGCAGGAAATGCTGGTGTATTTCGATCCCTGGATGGCCGGGGTGGTTCTCCCCAGCGTGATTCTGGTCGGTCTGATGGCGATTCCGTATATCGATTTCAATAAACTCGGAAATGGCTATTACACCTTCAACGAACGTAAGTTCGCAGTCAGTACATTCCTCTTCGGGTTTCTGCCGCTCTGGGTTGCGATGATCGTTCTGGGAACGTTCTTGCGAGGACCGAACTGGAACTTCTTTAGCCCCTACGAATACTGGGACGTTCATAAGCTGGAACTGCTGAACAACGTCAACGTCTCGGAGTGGTTCTGGCTGAATCTGATGAATCAGCAGTTGCCAGTCGCTCCTGCCGGGTCATCACCACTCCAGCAGATTCTGACGATTCTGTTGCGAGAGTGGTTGGGGCTGGTGTTGGTGGTGGCCTATCTGTTTGTGTTGCCGCCGATCATGGCTGCAACGGTGTTTCGCAAGTTCTTTACGAAAATGGGCTTCCTGAGGTACATGGTTCTGGCGAACCTGATGCTGATGATGATGTCCCTGCCGATCAAGATGGTGTTGCGCTGGGTCGTCCGATTGAAATACATCGTCGCGATCCCCGAGTGGTTTTTTAATATTTAGTCCAAGATTGACGGATGCCCTGCTGGGCTTTGTGCAATCGAAGTGACGCGGCGGTTGCGTTCCCTTAGACGTGTTCCGAA
Organism: Planctomycetota bacterium; assembly: GCA_037146815.1. Lineage (GTDB taxonomy): Bacteria > Planctomycetota > Planctomycetia > Planctomycetales > Planctomycetaceae > Schlesneria. The sequence continues at coordinate 17,718 of JBAWWJ010000143.1, read as the reverse complement.
GGATGGTTCGGTACTATGCCGGCGAATGAAGAATATCTTCGCAGTCCCAAACTGATGCATCGCGTTTTTTGCGGTAGTGCATTGCTGCTGCTGCTGACAACGATGTGGATGATGTGGGCCGATTACAATGATGAGTGGCGCACCTATCAGCGAAAAGCCTTTAACTATCAGGCGGATCGTCTGAAAGCTCGTGAAGGCACGTTGACTGCTGACAAACAGCACGAAACGAAGGTCAAGGAACTTGAACACAAGAAGGCCGATGCCGTTCAGCAAACGAAAGAGCAATTGACCGCACTGGCGGAGTTGCACAGCAAGTTTGACGAATTTGACAAGGACAAAGACGGAAAGATTTCGTACGAAGATATTCCTGAAGAGATCGAACTTCCGAATACGGGCAAGTCGAAGGAGTCGGAAAAGCAGGAACAGCCGACCAAGCAGAAGTTCCGCGAACTGCTGAAGGGTGATTTCGATCGCGTTGCCAGTCTGAAGCTGGGAAGCAAAGAAAAGCTCGAACTGACGCTAGCGGACTTTCCGACGGAATCTGCACGCAAGAAGGCGGTCCAGGTCGCTCGTGACAAAGAGTCGAATCATCTGCGAGATCTGAAGCTGGAACGAGCACGCCGTGACGTCTCTCGAGCCGACTACAATCTCGGGATTCGCGACAACTTGAATATGAAGCCTCTGGAGAAGCGATACTCAGATGCGGAATCTCGAGTCCAGAAGATGGAAGTCGAGTTTGCTGAACTCAAACTGCAAACTATCGAAGCGAAGATGAGTTTGGCCGTCATTACCGGTGCTCTCGATCAAGTTACCAAGGAATTGATGGCTGAGCAGACCGCGATCGGTTTGATTCATGCAGCGGCGGCCAAAATTAAGCCGGACAGCGGCCTGTCAGCGTTTAAACGCAGCATGATGTTGGTGCCAATCATCGAAGGCTTCAATTCGCCCGAACGCCCGATTCAGGACTGGATGCCCGGATTGCAGTTCACACTGGGCGGGATGACAAACGTTGCCCGGTTCGATCGTTGCCGAACGTGCCATTTGTCGATTGACACCGTTGATGATGCTGTAACAACATCTATCGCAGGGGCGTTTCCGGCAGGAAAAGCTGGCGAACATGGAAAATTTCCTCAACCCTATTCGTCACATCCGAATCTTGGGCTGTATCTCGGAGCCACCAGCCCTCACCCGCTGCCGAAATTCGGCTGCACCGTCTGTCATGAAGGACAGGGTTCAGGGACATCTGTCACCAATGCGTCGCATACTCCGAACGATCCCGTTGAGATGGAACGTTGGGCTAAGGATCACAAGTGGTTTGATAATCACTTCTGGGAGCGACCAATGCTTCCCAAGCGATTCGAAGAAGCCTCATGCATCAAGTGCCACGTCAACGTTGTTGAACTCGGTGTCAACGAGAAATTCGGGCCAACAGCTCCGAAGGTTGTGAAGGGTCATGACCTGATCCAGACCTATGGTTGCTTCGGCTGCCACGAGATTTCCGGCTACGACGGCAACAAGATCATCGGCCCCGACCTGCGACTCGAACCGACGACGGCTGAAGAAGCTGCAGAAATCGCTAAGGACCCACTTCAGGTTGCCGGCAAGCTACGCAAAGTAGGCCCATCGCTGCGTCATCTCGCCTCGAAGGCGAATCCAGGGTTTGTGTCCCACTGGACCGAAGAGCCCAAACGATTCCGGCCCACAACGCGGATGCCACAATTCTTTAAGCTCGATAACCAGGCTGACGACGCTGCTGGCAAGTACAATCCCGTGGAAATCGCGGCGATGTCACACTACCTGCTGACCAAGTCCGAAAAGCTGGATACGCTGAGTCCCGTGGAAGGCTACAAGCCGAATGCCGAACGCGGTCGTGATCTGTTTGCAACCAAGGGTTGCGTTGTCTGTCACACGCATCAGGATGTCCCCGGACTCGCCGCAGAATTCGGTCCTGAATTGTCCAAGGTTCATGCCAAGCTCCGCGAAGGGAAGCTCGGTTTCGACTGGCTCTACACGTGGATTCGTGAGCCAGAACGGCATCACCCACGCACGAAGATGCCGCACCTGTTCCTCGACGGCGAAGGAACGGGAGACAAGTACGTTGACCCGGCAGCCGACATCGCAGCCTTCCTGCTGAAGCTCGATGGCGCACCGGCTGACTTCAAGCCAACAGAGACGTTTGAAACCCCAACGGTTTCGGATGCGGTCCTTGATGAACTCGTTAGTTACTTCCTGATGAAGGTCCTGACGAAGACTCAGGTCGAAGCCGTGATGAAGTCGGGCAATTACCCATTGCCTGCAGCAGTCATCAAGGGCGATGAAATTGAACTGGCCGTGGGGGGAACCGCCGAAGACTTCCGCAATCGCAAGATGAATTACCTCGGCCGCAAGACGATCACACGCTACGGCTGTTATGGCTGTCACGATATCCCGAACTTTGAAAAGGCCCGACCGATCGGAACGGCCCTGCAGGACTGGGGTAAGAAGGATCGCTCTCGCTTGGCGTTTGAACATATCCATGAATACCTGCATCACCACGGCCAGGCAGGCTTGGGCGTGTTGGTTGACTCCGTTGACGCCAAGTCGCTCGCTCGCCTGAAACTCGATGCAGTACGTGGTGTTCGAGTCGCGAAGGCTAAGAAAGCCGAATTCAAAACAGACGACGTCATTGTCGCACTGGACGGCATCCCAGTAAATTCGATGGCTGACTACAACGAACTGCTCGACCGGACGGTTGTTGGTTCCAACGTTGCTGTCTCAATCTGGCGCGATGGACATCAGCTCGAAAAGCCCATCACGATCAAAGCGGATACCTCCATGCAGGATCGCGTTGAGGACGGAATCAGCCGTGCTTCACGCGGTGATATCACCAGTCCTGCTGCCGACGAACGCGAACGATCAGCGGCGTTCTATTACGAAAGCCTGACTCATCACGGTCGACCAGGTTTCCTCTGGCAAAAGCTCCGTCAACCGCGAAGCTATGACTACAAGACTATCGAGACGAAAGCGTACGACGATCGACTCCGTATGCCGAAGTTCCCGTTCACCGAAGAGGAAATCGATGCGATCGCCACGTTTGTCGTGGGCCTGGTCGCGGAACCTCCTTCAACGGAATACTTGTACAATCCTGGTGGAGCCAAGGGGGCTGTGATCAAGGGCGAACGGCTGATTCAGCAATTCAATTGCTCAGCCTGCCATATGCTTGAGCTGCCGAAGATCCGGTATGGTGCCGATCTGGAATCGATTACGGCGTCAGACACGGCTGTTGAATATCCTGAAGCGATTGCCTTGTTGAAGAAGTTGCGACCTGTTCAGAACGCACTGACGGGCGAGATGAAGTCGGTCAAGGGGAAGAGCCTGCCGATCATCCAGTTCCACGGTATGGTGTCGTCGTATCCGGATCCCGAGGATTCGCCGGACGAACAAGAATATATCGTCGACACCTGGGACTTCCTGAACATCGCTGGGAAAGAAACGTTCCCAACTGCGAAGTTTATCTTCCCGGTGGCGAACCTTGATCGAATCGATCCCGCTCGGGGTGGGCAATATGCCGAATGGCTGGTTAAGCGGTTGGTGGCAAACCAGACGGCAAAGGAAGCGGGTTTGGCTTGGCAGATGTCGCCACCGCCACTCTACAAGCAAGGGACAAAAGTTCAGACTCCCTGGTTGTTTAACTTCCTGCGAAATCCAGGAAAGATCCGACATACGACCGTGCTGCGGATGCCAAAGTTCAATATGAGCGACGCGGATGCGCAAGCGTTGGCCAATTACTTTGCCGCAGTCGATGGGGCTGAATTCCCGTACCAGTTGATTGTGGAGCGAGAGCCAGAGTACTTGAGTGAGAAGAACCACGAATTCCATACGGCGTTCAAGGACAAGAAGGATGATTATCTTCAGGAATCCTGGAAGATGTTGAACGCTCCACTATGTATCAAGTGCCATTCGGTCGCAGGCCGTCAGGTTGCGATCAATGATCCCAAGACAGATATTCGCGGGCCAAATCTCGAGCTCACTGCCGAGCGTTTGAAACCCGACTGGACGTTGCTCTGGCTGTACCGACCAAACTGGATTACGCCATATACATCCATGCCATCGCCGCTGCCGCCACAACAACCAGGCGCACAACCTCGCTTCCCCGAAATTTTCGGAGGTGACGGACTGCGTCAGACGATTTCGCTGCGGGATGCGTTGGTGAACTACTACAAGCTGATGGAAACAGAAGGCAAGGTTTCTCCTCAGCCTCAACCACAGCCAGCGGCTGCGGGAGGTAATGACTGATGCGGATCAATCAATTCATGGGTATTCGAAGTGCCGTCGCTTGTTCTGCCGCGACTTTGATATTCGGTGCGGTGGGTTGCGGAAAGCTGGAAAGCGGTGCGAACTCGACCGTCAGCGTTAAGTATCTCGCAGACGCTGTCGCGGTTGCGGTTGCGGAAGCTCCTGCCGAAGGAACTGCTGCACAGGGTGAAACGCCAGTCGGTGATGCTGGTGGCGTTGGAACGTTGAAAGGGCGAGTCGTTTACGAGGGGACTTTTGCAGCGCTACCGAACCTTTATGAAAAGGGTGGTGCCAATAAGGATCCGAGTGTCTGCGGTGCGGAGGCGATTCCGAACCAGCGAATCCTCGTGAAAGACGGCGGACTCGCAAACGCATTCGTTTATCTTGAAAAGCCACCCAAGGGTGGGAAGTCGTCTGATGTGACCGATGCCGCAGTCTTCGATCAGAAGACTTGCATCTTCCTGCCCCACGCCATGGTGGTCCGGACCAAGCAGACGGTTAAGGTGCTGAATGCGGATGCCGCCGCACATAACACTCACACCTATCCCGGGAAGAATGCACCGTTCAACAGCGTGGTGCAGCCTGATGATCGCGTCGGCGTTCCACTGGTTTACACGCAGGTCGAAAAGAAGCCACTATCAGTCGGCTGCGATATTCATCCCTGGATGCAAGCGTATCACTTGCCCTTGGACCATTCGTTCGCAGACGTTTCCAAGGCAGATGGGGTCTTCGAAATCAAGGATCTGCCAGCCGGCAAGCATGAGTTTAAGGTTTGGCATGAGGCTGGTGACTTCCTGGAAAAGTCGTTGGTTGTCACGATCAAGCCAGGTGACAATGAGATCACGATCACGGTCCCGGCGTCCAAGCTGAAATAACGAGAAACTTGCGGAAGCGGCTTCGCCGATTTGATGCACACAAAAGGCTTCGCACAGACGGTAATCATGATGTCTTGTTTGAGAATACATCGTCGATGGGCAGTCTCCGCAATGCAGCGGAGTTGCTGTTATTTGGCCGTCGGTCTCACGGTGCTGGTTGCCGGTTGCGGAAAAGGTCCGCAGGCGGAATTCAGTTTGCGTGAAGAGACGACCGATCTGATTCCAGATGCTCAAAAAGTGGTGAAAGCCACTTTGAAGGAAAAGTTCGGCTCTCCGCACGAACTGATCGCCTGGCAGCGGTTCCCCGTGAACTACGGCGGGGTCAAAGGCTCTGTCACCGAAGTCGCTGCAGAAGCCAAATCCGTTGTCGTCGAGTGGGAAGGCGATGCGACTCAGGTGGCAAAAGATGCTCCGCTGATCTGGGTGAGCGGAGCGCGCGCCGGTGAAAAAACCAGCGTTGGCAGTGTCGCAACCTATGACGCCGCCAAGAAGGAATTGACTTGGACCGGTGGTGCTGATCCGGCCCCCGTCGCAGGCGATAAGCTTGTGATCGGCTTCGGCAAGTCGCTGCAGACGGGCCGTGCGATCTACATGAAAAACTGCATGCATTGCCATGGAGTCAGTGGCGATGGGAACGGTCCCACTGCTCAGTATCTGAATCCGCTGCCACGTGACTACCGAACGGGTGTCTTTAAGTTCACTTCAACACTGGGCCCCGAAAAACCAACTCGCGATGACTTGAACCGAGTCATCAAGTACGGAATTCCTGGAACATACATGCCGTCATTCTTGTGGCTCGGCGACAAGGAAACGGAATCTGTCATTGAATACATTCGCTGGCTGGCTATCCGCGGCGAATTCGAAAGCCGCGTTGATAACGACCTGGCAGGTGATTTCTCGCAGAAGACCATCGAAGCTGCTGCTGCAAAAGCCAAAGCAAATTACGATGCTGCGAAGGGGAAAGAAAAGCCAGAAAAGCCACAGAGTTCGGCCGCTGCAAAGTCGGCTGCCAAAGACAAGTTCGCCGAGTATCTGAAGTCGGACGTTCCAGAGTTGATTGACGGTTCCGCGAAATTCATCGCTGAAGCCTGGGCACACAGCGAAGATGCCGAAAGCTTGATTGTCCCATCAGTCGCTCGCGTAACCGATGATGCGGCATCACGAGAACGCGGACGCCGTCTATATCTGTCCGACAAGGGCAAATGCTACACCTGCCATGGTATTCAAGGCCGTGGTGACGGAGCAGCGACTGAAGACTTCTGGAAGAAACCTGGGTCTGAGGAATACTATACAAAGCGAGGATTGCACGACACGTGGGGTAAACCACTGCAGCCACGAAAGTTGACGTTAGGTCAGTATCGTGGCGGTCGTCGGCCAGTCGATATTTTCCGCCGGGTTTATGCCGGGATCAAGGGGACTCCGATGCCAGGTTTCGGTCGGACCGCACTGAAAGACGAAGAAATCTGGGATGTCGTCAACTTTGTGATGAGTTTGCAATACGAACAGACACCGACGAAGGCCAAAGCGACGGAACACGTCGTCCATTCGAAGTAGTGTCGGTTTCAATTGACGTTGAGGATTCGGCGACCACCAACGGGTTGGTTTTTGAGTGAAGGCGAGTGCCGTGGGCAGATTTTGGGCAGTCTTTTTTGTAGCGACGGCTGTGATTGCAGTCGCCGTGAGCTGGTTTTCACCCGATCTCCATTGGTGGTTTCCGGGTGACGGGAAGGCCTATTCCACTCTCGGTCGGCGCATTGATGACCTGTTTCATCTGATTCTGGTGATCGTGTCTATCACGTTCGTCGGAACACAGGCAGTACTCGGTTACGTACTGTGGCGTGGAGCCACAATCAAGCCGGACGACAAGGTGTTGTTTTCACACGGAAGTCACAGCCTGGAAGTGATCTGGACCATTGTTCCTGCGGGAATCCTGTTGTTCATCGCCCTTTACCAGATGGACGTGTGGGCTCAATACCGTATGAAGTCGAGCTCACCCGCGAAAACTGAGGCTGTTGCTGAAGTCACTGCCCGGCAGTTCGAATGGAGAATTCGCTACCCGGCACGCGGCAAGAAATTGCAGCCAACTCCGCAACCGGATGACGTTTACACTGTCAACGAACTGCATGTCCCCACGGGGCGACCAGTCTCGATCAGCCTGCGAACGGACGATGTTCAGCACTCGTTCTTCGTTCCCGAACTGCGAGTCAAGCAGGACGCCGTACCAGGCCTTGTGATCCCCGTCTGGTTTGACGTTCTCGAACGACGAACTGGAAACAAAGCTTACGAACTGGTCTGTGCCGAACTTTGCGGCTGGGGCCACTACAAGATGAAAGCACGCGTCTTCGCGGAATCGGATGAAGAGTTCGAACAGTGGCGTGAGACGATCGCTGGCGAACAGTTCGATGATGGTTTCAAGAAGGCCGCCGAGTAAGTGGAATCAGTTTGCTACGATGTCCGTCGTGGTGATTGAAGGATAGTTAATTCAGGGCGTGACGTAACGTCGCCGAACACAGCCGAGAGGCAGATCAGAATCATGAGTACATTACATCCCACTCTCGACCACGCCGGCCATGCGGGAGACGATGCCCACGGGCATGGACACGGCCACCACGAGTTGAGCTTTATCCAGAAATACGTCTTTTCAACAGACCACAAGGTGATCGGAATCCAGTTCCTGATCACCACGATGTTGATGTTGATGGTCGGTGGCGCTCTGGCTCTGGGTGTCCGCTGGCAATTGGCTCGGCCATGGGAATACATGCCGATCGCTGGCGATCTGACATTTGCTCGCGATGGCGGGCAGATCTCGCCTGAGTATTACACCATGCTGTTCACGATGCATGCGACCGTGATGATCTTCCTGGTAATCATTCCCGTTCTGGCCGGTGCGTTCGGAAACTTTCTGATCCCCCTGATGATCGGGGCGGACGATATGGCTTTCCCCACACTGAACATGCTCAGCTACTGGTTCATGTGGCCCGCCATTTTGTTCTTCGCATTCGCCGCGGGTTTAGGACCTGAGTGGTTAACCGGGGTCGTGGGAGGGATGGATGCCGGGACGGCGCAAGGATGGACGTCGTATCCCTTGCTGTCCGCAGTGAAGACTTCGGCACCAGGTTCGGCGATGGCTCAGACATGGTGGCTGATGGCGGTCACGTTCGTCGGGGTTTCCTCGATGATGGGTTCCGTCAATTACATGACCACGATCATCAACATGCGAGCTCCGGGGATGACCCTGTTCCGCATGCCGCTGACGATCTGGGCGATGTTTATCACCGCCATTCTGCAAGCGTTTGCTCTGCCGGTGTTGACCGCTGCAGGGTTCATGCTGGTGGCAGACCGACTGCTGGGAACCTGTTTCTTCATTCCGGCCGGTATCGTAATCAACAATGCGGCTCCGACCATTGGTGGGGGCCAGACGCTGTTGTGGCAACACCTGTTCTGGTTCTATTCGCATCCTGCTGTGTACATCATGCTGCTCCCCGCGATGGGAATGGTATCCGACATGCTGGCCTGTATGTCCCGTAAGCCGATCTTCGGTTACAAGCCAATGGTCTACTCCATGGCGGCAATCGCTGGTCTCGGATTCATCGTGTGGGGACACCACATGTTTATCAGCGGAATGAACCCCGCCCTTGGGATGACGTTCATGGTCAGCACGATCATGATCGCCCTGCCTTCTGCCATCAAAACGTTTAACTGGATTGGAACGATCTGGGGTGGTCGGTTGCAGTTTAATGGCGTCATGCTGAACTGTATCGCGTTCGTTTCGATGTTCATCATCGGTGGTCTGAGCGGGATCTTCATGGCGGCTGTTCCAGTCGACATTTACATCCACGACACGTACTTCATCGTCGCTCACTTCCACTATGTGCTGTTTGGTTCCACGCTGTTCGGTGTCTTCGCCGGGATTCAGTTCTGGTTCCCCAAGATGTGGGGCCGAATGATGAATGACACGGTCGCCAAGTTCCATTTTGTGCTGACGTTCATCGGTTTCAATGTCACGTTCTTCCCGATGCACATGCTCGGTGTGGCGGGGATGCCTCGACGTTACGCTGACCCGTACCACTTTGAATACCTCAGCCACCTGTTGCCTTTGAATCAGGTAATGACGGCGGCGGCAATTCTGATGGGTGTCGCACAGTTCCTGCTGCTCGGTAATTTTGCCTACAGCATGTTCTTCGGTGAAAAATGTGGTCGGAACCCCTGGAACGCGAACGGACTGGAATGGACGGCTCCATCGCCACCAGGTCACGGTAACTTCGATATTCTGCCTGTCGTCTACCACGGTCCATACGAGTACAGCTCGCCGATCGTAAAGGACAAGGATTACCTGATGCAGACTGAATACGTGCCGCTGGCTCAGCGTCAGACGAATTCGGGGCACTGAGTCAATTGACCCGTTGGCCTGTCGCCAGCGGGTTGCAGTGATGATGCCGAGGATGGGTGGTCGGATATGAACCGGTTGCCTGTTGCGTTTGAGTGGTGTTTTTTTGGGTTTGCTGAGTGGCATGAATGTCTCGTCCGCTAGTCGCTGGCTGCACCGGTTCGCTTGGTTGACCGCAACATTGACGTTGCTGTTGCCGGTGACGACAGGGGCTGTCGTGACAACTTTGAAAGCGGGAATGGCATTCAGTGACTGGCCATCATCTGATGGCTACAACATGCTCGCCTATCCGTGGCTCAGTTCGGCACGAGATCAGTTCATCGAACATGGCCACCGCCTGTCGGGTCTCACCATTGGTCTGCTCAGTATCGCTCTTGCGATCGCAACTTGGATGATTGAAACCCGCCGCCCCGCCCGCTTGCTCGCACTGGCAATTTTTGGCTCAGTGTTCGTGCAAGGGATGCTGGGTGGCGTTCGAGTCTTGATGGATGAACAGTCGATGGCGTTGATTCACGGTGATTTTGCCGCTGGTGTCTTCAGCCTGATGTGCGTGTTTGTCGTCGTGACCGGAACAAACTGGGAAGCACGAAAGCCCGTGACTGACGCAGTCGCCGGGCGACTCGCCAGATCTCTCGCAGTTGCCGTGCTGGTATCCGTTGCCATCCAGTACTTTCTCGGCGGTGTATTGCGACATCTGGGTCAAAGCTGGGCATGGATGTCTCATCCCTGGTTTGCCTTGGTTCCGTTGGCTCTTGCACCTCTGTTCGCGGTTGCCGCGCGGCGGAGCGGGTCGTTGCTGTTGATCCGCGGCGCAAACATTCTGCTGGCGCTGATCGTCTGCCAGGCCCTGTTGGGGTTGGCCTCGTGGTACGTGAAATTCGGCGTTCCTTCGTGGGGTGTTGTCGCTCAACTCAATTCGGCACAGCAGGTGATCGTCTGTTCATTGCATAAGGTTGTCGGGATGCTCACTTTGATGACCTCGGTCGTCAATCTGTTTTGTGCGAACTCAGTTCAGGTTCCATTGAACGGATTCACCACACGCGGGCGTGAGTTCGAAGGGTCGATGATGGGGGTGGCGACATGAGCGCGATCTCCTCACCGAACTGTCCGCCGATTCCCGTCGCCCGAGCCAATGTTTTTGGAACGCGGGTCGCCGATTACATCGAAATCGCCAAGTTGCGAATTTCGCTGATGGTCCTGATGACAGTCTCGGTCGGCTACTTCCTGGCCTTGCGTGGTCCAGCGTCCTACTTGACGCTACTCAACGCTTGGATCGGGGTGTCACTGGCAGCAATTGGCGCATCGGCCATCAACCAGTGGATTGAACGAGAGACCGATGGTCGGATGCGCCGGACGCGGAATCGACCGCTCCCTATGAAGCGACTGGCCCCGGCGGAAGTGTTGATATTTGGATTTGTCAGTGCAGCAGTAGGTGTGATTTACATGCTGCTGACCGTCAATCCGCTGACAGCTGCGATGACCGGGCTGACGTTTGTGCTGTACGCGGGTGTCTACACGCCTCTCAAGCGAGTCACGTCGTTGTGTACAGCCGTCGGAGCGATTCCTGGCGCGTTGCCGCCCGTACTGGGTTGGCTGTCTGCCGGTGGCGAACTCGACTGGATGGCCTTCGCACTGTTTGGCGTCTTGTTTCTGTGGCAGTTTCCCCATTTTCTGGCGATCGCCTGGCTGTACAAAGAGGATTACTGTGCGGCAGGTTTGCGAATGCTCCCTGCAGGCAAGTCGATGCCTCACGTCACCGGATTGCTGGCCGTGGTTTATGCTCTGGGATTGATTCCTGTCAGCCTGCTGCCGGCATATTTTGGTGCTGCCGGAATGGTCTACAGTATTATCGCGATTGGTTTAGGTGCGGCTTACCTGGCAGCATCAATTGGATTTGCCTGGGAAGAGTCACGGACAAGTGCCCGTCGAGTCATCTGGACTTCGCTGGTGTACTTGCCTGTGTTACTGATGGTTTTGACCTGGGACCACTTGCGGCTGTTGGATTGGCTGCGAGCTGTCTAGTGCAAGGTTACGGCTTAAAATTGGGGTTGGGCCACGGACAGAACCGGACGATCGCTTCTTCCGACTGTTGGTCGAACTTGAAGCGAGCCGTAGCATCAGGATTAGAGATTTGGTTTGGTGGCGGGAATTCTGCTAAAGACGTATTTCGGTTAGTTCACAGACGGCGGACACGATAGATATGACGCAACATCATCCCTCAGCGCCCTTGAAGATGGGCATTCCGATTCCGAACTCGAAGCTCGGGATGTGGCTGTTTCTCGGCACGGAAATCATGTTCTTCACCGCCTTCATCGGTACATACATCGTACTGCGGATGGGGTCGCCGGGATGGCCGACGGATGTTCACGTCACGCACATTTCGATTGCGGCCGGTGGGTTCAACACGTTTGTGCTGATCCTTTCCAGCTACTTCGTTGTCGTGGCACACGATGCACTCCTCGGGCAGAAGTTTGCCAAGGCATGGCAGTTCATGCTGTGGACGCTGCTGCTCGGTTTTGTGTTCCTCGGCGTGAAGGGTTACGAGTACACCGGCAAGTTCCAGCACGACATTCTGCCAGGTCACATCCCCGAGAGTGACAAGCAGGCGATGGATAAGGTCGTTCGTGAATTCGGCGCGATCGTCGATAGCCGCCTCGCCGCAATGTATCCAAAGCTGACCAAACGCGAAGACCAGAAGTCAGAACTGGACACTCGCATCACAGCTCTGAAGGACAAAGCTGACGCGACCGCTGCTGAAAAGCAGGAATTGGCCGCCGCTGAAGTGATGGCAGATCTGTTTGCGGCTCAGGTCGACATTAAGGAACACGTTCGCGCGAACTGGACGCTGGAACTTCCGCTCGTTGCTTTTGATCAGTACCGCACGATGGACGAATCGAGCGAGGACTGGAAGAAGAAATACGAAGATTGGAAAACAAGCAACGCCAAGAAGTTCGAAGATAAGTCCTTGAAGGATCTGAAGAAGTATCTAAACGCAGAAGGCAAGATCGATGCCCTCACGTTGCACGAAGTCAATGACCGCGTCGAAGCTTTGAAGAAAGACCCCAAGCTTGGTCCGTTGCTCGGTTCGCTGCAGCCTGCTCATCCGATTCTGTACGGCAACCTGTTCGCGTCCAACTACTTCCTGATGACGGGTTTCCACGCGATTCACGTCATCGTCGGTTTGTTCATGTTCGTGCTGGTTCTGAAGAAGGGAAGCAAGCTCAGCCTGGCAGATGCGACGTTTGTCGAAAACATTGGCCTGTACTGGCACTTCGTGGACCTTGTCTGGATCTTCCTGTTCCCACTGATTTACATCCTTTGATCGGTGTAGATTTCGCAGGCGAATCCAGAAGTCGAGAATTGAAATTGGAATGAATCGGGACCTCAATTCGAGGCGACCCGCAGGAGAATTGGCAGATGTCAGACCATCACGACGAATACCATTCACACGGGAAACTGTATCTGTCAGTGTTCCTCGCATTGTGCGGATTCACGGCGATTTCGATCGTTGCAGATCTGGTGCACATCCCGAATCGCGCGATGCTGATCGGCATCGTGCTGTCGGTGGCCGTCTGCAAGGCGCTGTGCGTCATGCTGATTTTCATGCATCTGAAGTTTGAGCGGGCATGGAAGTACCTGCTGCTGGCTCCAACGTTCATTCTGGCCTGCACGATTCCATTTGCTTTGGCCCCTGACGTTGGGATGCACTACTACACGGTTTCGGTGCCGCAACTGGCGGAATACGAAGCTCAGCAGGCTCACAAGGGTGACGGCCACGGCGGTCATGGAACAGATCATGGCGAGAAGGGTGGCGACAAGGCCCACGGTGGTACGGATCACGGTGGCGGAGATCATTCGCATAAGGCTCCCGAGAAGCATTGAGCGGAGGCGACCTTCGGCGGCCATGTCGGTGAGGTCAGCAGACCAGCGTCGAACGCGGAATTTTGGAGACCTTCGGTCGGTCGTTTCGGCGGGGTCAGGAGACCCGCGCCGAACAGGCGGTCGAAAGAACCGCGGCGAGCGGGGTACAGGTTGAGCATGGAAGCCCGGCTTATGGCCGGGTTTTTGTTTTTCCGACCCAGTGAGACACCTCTTCGATCACTTCGCAAACAAGGACTCTGATGGTTCAGAATGTGATTCATGAACGGCAGGCGGACGAAGGTGCCGCTGTGGTCATTCGGGATGTGGTTCATACCTATGGCAGCCGCACCGCTCTGGCTGGCGTTGGATTCACCGTTGCTTCGGGCGAGATATTTGGTCTGCTCGGGCCGAATGGCGGGGGAAAGACCACTCTGTTCCGGTTGATGGCAACCCTGCTTCCCGTTCAATCGGGGACCGTATCGCTGCTCGGGTTCGATGTCACTCGCGATGCTGCAACCGTCCGTTCGCGGATTGGCGTGACGTTTCAGTCACCCAGCGTTGATGGGAAGCTGACCGTTCAGGAGAACCTGCGACACCAGGCTCATCTCTATGGCTTATGGGGCGGCACTGCAACCTCGCGGATCACCGAACTGCTGGATCAACTGGGGCTGACGGATCGGGCACGACAGCGGGTCGATGAACTCTCTGGCGGGTTGAAACGACGGGTCGAAATCGCCAAGAGCCTGTTACACGCGCCTCAGTTGCTGTTGCTGGATGAACCAAGCACAGGGCTGGACCCAGGGGCTCGCCATGATCTCTGGAGCTATCTGAATCGACTGCGCGATGAACGACAAGTGACGATTCTGGTAACGACTCACCTGATGGATGAAGCGGAACACTGCGATCGTTTAGGAATCCTGGATCGTGGTCGCCTGGTCGCGATCGGGACGCCGGATTCGCTACGCCGCTCGGTGGGAGGCGATTGCCTGACCGTCCGTTCGGCCGCTCCAGAAGTACTCGCTGCACGAATTACGGAAAAGTTCGGACTGGTCCCCAGGCGGATCGATCAGGATCTGCGAATCGAACATTCGGCCGGTCATGAACTGTTGCGAGACTTGGTGGCCGCATTTCCCGATGAGATTTCAGCCGTGTCACTCTCCAAACCGACGCTCGAAGATGTCTTCATTGCACAGACGGGACATCATTTCTGGGATGTCGCGAAGGAGGAGCAATGAGCGATAGTACCATGGAACGCAATCGGCCAGCGATGCCGGGGCTTTGGTTACCGGTCTATACTCTGGCACATCGTGAACTGACGCGATTCTTTCGTCAGAGAACTCGGATCGTCGGAGCTCTTGGTCAGCCGATCATCTTCTGGGTGCTCTTTGGTGCCGGATTGCAGGGCTCGTTTCGTGGCCCGGCCGAGATGTCGTACCAGGAATACTTCTTTCCGGGTGTGGCCGCGATGATCCTGATGTTCACGGCGATCTACTCAACGATCTCGATCATTGAGGACCGTCGTGAAGGATTCCTGCAGGGGGTACTGGTTGCTCCGGTCCCACGGATCAGCCTGGTTCTGGGAAAAGTGATTGGCGGAACAATCCTGGCGGTGCTGCAGGCGATGGTGTTTCTGACCGTCGGTCCCGCACTTTCCTGGGTGGGCCTCGCACCAGAACTGCATACGGGTTTGACGTGGCAGAACGCAGCCACGACCATTGGATTTCTGACGCTGGTCGGATTCTCACTGACTGCACTCGGATATCTGATCGCCTGGCCGATGGATTCGACTCATGGATTCCATGCGATCATGAGTATTTTTCTGATGCCGATGTGGTTGCTGTCGGGCTCATTTTTTCCTCCTGGTGAATCGGGTTGGCTCTCCTGGGTGATCCGGCTGAATCCGTTGACCTATGGCGTTGCCGGCTTGCGTAGAATCATGTCATCGAATCCGGCTGCGGTCGAAAGACTGCCGGAATGGTGGATTTGTCTGACGGTGACGATCCTGGCTGCGACCTGTTACGTTAGTATTGCGGTCTGGATGACGGGGCGTCGGTCAGCACATAATGCCCGGTGAAAACAATCGCAGATCGAAAAGCGAGTTGCGAGACATCGCTGCGATGATTGGGAATTGGAGAGATCATGGATCAAAAACCGAATGACGTTGCCGGTCGGCGCTCGTTCTTTCAGACGCCAGCGTTCTGGACAGGCAGCGTGCTGTGGCTGGTCGTTCTGGCTGCCGGAATAGCCGCCTTTAACCGGCCGAGTCGGCAGCGGTCCGAACTGACCGCGGGCGAGCGTGATCGGACGCCCAGGCCTGATGTTGTCGTAGCCACTAATACGGCCGCTGCGATACCAGCAGATGATGGTGGCGACGAAGCTCCGCCAGAGATCAGGATCACGACGGACAAGAACGGGAACGCCAAGGTTGTTCTGCCAGGCGAGAATCCTGAATCCCCATGGGACAAGGATGGGATCGCAGACTTCGAGTTCGAGGACTCGGAGGGGAACAAGATCTCCAGGAAAAACCTGCTGGGAAAACCATGGATTGTCTGTTTTGTCTTCACACATTGTGCGGCAACCTGTCCACGGGTGACGTTGTCGATGCGTGAATTGCAGGATCAACTGAAGAAGTCTGACTTCCGGATGGTGACGATGACGGTTGATCCCATTCGCGACACACCCGAAGTCTTGCGTGAGTACGGCAAGTCGCGTGGAGCCAACTTCAAGAAGTGGTCATTTGTGACGGGTGATCAGCGAGAAATCTATCGCCTGATTCATGGCAGCTTCAAGATGCCTGTCCAGGAGTTGGAGGAGCCTAAGAAAGTGTACGGCTTCGAATTCATTCATTCGAACAACATCATGCTGGTGGATGAAACGGGAGTGGTGAAAGGGAAGTTCGACGCTACGAAACCGACCGCGATGGCAGAACTGCGACGGACAATTCAAAAGCTGGCCAAGCCGATTGAGCCGAAGTCAGGCGAAGCGAGTGACGCCAAACCGGACGCGGAGAAAACCGACGAAAAGCCCGCTGAAGCAAAAACGGGGACAGAATAATGCCGCAGTGGGTCGCCGGATTACCGGCGGTAAATGCAACGCTCAATGGTCTGGCGACAATCCTGCTGCTGGTGGGGTTTGTCCTGATCAAGCGTCGGAAAGTGGTCCCTCACGCGTGGGCCATGGGTTCAGCGTTTGCGACGTCGGTCATTTTTCTGATCTGTTATCTGGTCTATCACTTCGCATTGCATCATTACACGGGAAAAAGTGGCAAGCAGTTTGAGGGTCAGGGGATCATCCGGCCGATCTATTTCACAATCCTGATCAGCCACGTATTGCTGGCCATCCCTGTGGCAGTGATGGCCCTGATGACGCTGCTACGTGCCTGGCGGAGGAATTGGGAAAGTCATCGCCGGTTGGCCAGAATCACTTTCCCAATCTGGGTTTATGTTTCCGTGACAGGCGTTATCATTTACGCATTGCTGTATCATTGGCCGCATGGCTGATGACTATCGGACAAGGGCGCAGGCCCGTGCAGGAAGACAGGTCAAGACATGTGGAATCGAATGGTGCGACTGGCCGTGATGGGGACTGCAGCTGCTTCTCTGGGAGCATCAGAGGTCCTGGCATGTCCGATGTGCAAGTTTGCTCTCGAAACCGATGACCCGAAACCTCGCGCGTACATGTACAGCATTCTGTTCATGCTGCTGGCGATCGGTAGTGTTGTCGGCGGGTTGATCCTCTTCCTCGCGTGGCTCAACAAGCACGAGCGAACCATGATGGATGCCGCAGGCTATCAGCACCTGTTCGAAAACGGTGTTGATCAGCACGCGATGGAGTCCGCCGCCAAATAGTATCTTGGGGCTGGCTCAACGGGAAGCCCCAAGGTTTGCGGCCCAAAGGGCCTGTTGTTCACCCAGCCAGGGCCTTTCGGCCCTGGAATCGATCCCACCGAAGTCTTCATGAGGCCTGAAGGGCCGGTCGTTCCTTTCGATGATTACCACGAAGGACACGAAGAGCACGAAGGTGGATTTCTTCGATGTTGCTATCGCGTGATCAGTTGAACATTGAACTTATACGCGTCGAGATCAAAGGGGAAGGCTCATCTGTTGACTTCCATGAAACTGGCGGACATCAAGATCAGGCTTCTCATCAACGTCAACTCGCTCATCCATAGAATCACGCGTTTCGTTCTCTGACACCTTCGTGCTCTTAGTGCCCTTCGTGGTGAAAGCCTATGAGACGGTCCAGACGTACTGGGATCGTCAAGATTCGGTTCATCCGACTTTTTGGGGGGATGGAATTGAAAACGCGGACAAGCTGACG
>JBAWWJ010000142.1:0-20935 GCA_037146815.1 Planctomycetota bacterium | reverse complement strand
AGAGCGCAAGTCGCCTATCTTACCAAGATGCCGCAGAGTGCGCGCTGGCCCTGGGCAGGAGTCCTGGAAGTGATTAAGAACAATCCGGAGCAGATGGACAACTATATTTCACGGTTGAAATATCAACTGGATGAAGTGTCGCGTCTGGAGAGTGCTCGCCTGGAAGCACTGAGCGAAGGACGTACGGAAGGCAAGGCCGAAGGTCGCATTGAAGGATTGAAGGAAGGCGAGAATCGGGGAGAATTGTTCGGTCAGATCAAAGTCCTTCAGGAGATTCTCGGGGTGTCAGAGCCAAGCCGCGACGAACTGACGACGTTTGACATGACGCAATTGAGTGAACTTTGCGAACTGCTTCGCCAGAACCTGCGAAGTCGAAGTTCGAATTGAAATCCGAACTCTCCACGATTGGCTACACCGTCCTCAATGGAAAATCATGACCGTCGATGGAAGTTCCGTCGTCCTTTTCGTTTCACAACTGAAGCAGGGTGACCCCGACGCTGCTAGTAAGTTGTGGGAACGATTTTCGCAACGAATGTTGCAATTGGCCCGTGCACGCTTGAAGAACTGTCGACCGGGCGGATTCGATGAAGAGGATGTGGCATTGGGGGCCTTCGATGCCTTTTGCCGAGCGGTCCAGCAGGGGAAGTTTTTCGCCCCGGATGACCCGCATAACCTGTGGGCACTCCTGGCGACATTTACTGTTCGTAAGCTGAACGACCAACTCAAGCTGGAAGGTGCGGCCAAGCGTGGGGGAGATCTTCGGCAGGATGACCGGGAAACTCGATCGGGACAGGTCCAGTTGGATCGTATTCCGACGACACTTCTCGGGCCAGTATCAAACGCCATTCTGTCTGACGAATACCGGCGACTGTTCCATTTGCTCAACGATCCGGAACTGGAAAAGGTGGCTGTTCTCAAGCTGGAAGGGTATACCAATGACGAAGTCGCGCACGAGTTGGGCTACACGCGTCGAACAATCCAGCGCATGTTGAACCTGATCCGCGTGCTTTGGCAGAATGAGCAGAAGTAAACTGGTATGACTCCCCGTTTTGAATCCTCAATTGTCAGAGCCCGTCACATTGACCGATGGTGTCGACGATTTGAGCATTGCTGGCGAAATGGCGAGAAGCCGCAGATCGAAAGCTTTCTGGAAGAAGTGGATCCCGGTGACCGCACCGTATTCCTGGAAGAATTGCTGGGGATCGAACTCGAATTGCGATACGAAGCGGGTGAGATTCCGACGCCAGAGGACTATCGCTCGCGATTCGCCTGTAACCTGGATTTGATCCACAAGGCGTTTGCGGATCTTGGCGTCCATCGGGCAAGCGTAGATCTCAACCAACCGACAACGCTGTTGGGCCAATTGCTCGGCGATTATCGGATCACACGTGAAATCGGGCGAGGGGGGATGGGGATCGTTTATGAGGCGATCCAACAGTCTCTTGATCGCCGAACTTCTGTCAAGGTCCTCAAGCCATCGTTGTTTCGCTCCGAGAGGGATGTCCTGCGATTTCAACGCGAATCCCGGACAATCTCACGATTGCACCATAGCAACATCGTCGAAGTCTATGGGGTTGGCCTGCAAAACAATATCCATTACTTCGCGATGCAATACATTCCGGGAATCGGGTTGGATCGCCTGATCGTGATTCTCAAGCAGAGACGTTACAAAATATCCTCACCCGCGACGTCGACGGCCAGTCCATTTCGCGAAGCGACAGACGGTGCCTCTGGGCAGGAATCGCTGAATGAGAATGCGGTCAGTGATGTCTACAGTGACCTCGCCCATGCTCATCCATTTCGGCGAGCTGCCGCAGTCGCCCGGATTGGTGAACAGATCGCAGATGCCCTGAATTACGCCCATCATTGCGGAGTCATTCATCGAGATGTGAAGCCCTCAAATCTGCTGCTGGATCTGCATGGCACTGTCTGGCTGTCGGACTTTGGATTGGCGAGGCAGCTTCATGATATGGAACTGACGCAGTCATTTGATTTGATTGGCACTCTGCGCTACATGGCTCCTGAAGCCTTCGGAAGCGGGGCAGACGAGCGAAGTGACGTCTATAGCCTGGGACTGACTCTCTACGAATTGCTGATGCTGAAGCCGGTCCACGAGGAATCTCGCGGCAAGAACCCGCTGGAACCGGTCGTCCATTCCGATCCGGTGTCGCCTCGACAGATCGACCCCTCGACCCCGCGCGACATCGACACCATTATCATGAAAGCCATCTCCGCCGATCCACCGCGAAGGTATCAGTCCGCCAAGGAACTCGCCGATGATCTGCGTCGCTTTCAAAACCACGACCCGATCATGGCGCGGCGAACGTCGTGGCTGGTCCATCTTGGTCGGTGGGCTCAGCGAAACCGAATTTTGTCAGCAGTTACTGCGGTTGCCGTGTTGTCACTTCTGACGGGAATCACTTCCACGACATGGATGTGGCGGAACGCCGTCGATTCGGCACGTGAATTCGCCGAAGAGCGAGATCGGGCACTAAAGCTGCAGCGCATCACCGAGATCCAGGAGCAGGAGTCGATTCGACAGGAACTGAGGGCGCTGGAACAATCCGTCCAGATTTGCTCAGACCGTGGCGCCGATTTCCGGGACGAGCATATTCTGGTTGATGCCTTTGCGTGGACGGTCGAAGCACTCCGACAAAACACCGAAATGACTACGAATTCACGTGCCACAGCTTCTGCAGAGGATCGATCAGAATCGGAGGCCAGTGCAGAACGACATTCCAGAACCTCACGACTTGAACGCGATCTCAGACAGCGATTGGGACTTCTTCGTCAGCGTCTTCCCTTTCCGGTTGTCCGCTGCTGGTTACCAGCACATGTTTCGGATTGGTATTCAGGTGCGGTTCCGTTTGCTCGTGCGACCGATCGATGGAACGCGCCGCGTTTGCGATTGAATCAAGACGAAGTCTTAATCGACACCGCCCACGGAAGGCGGTTACGACTGTCGCTGAAGACGGGACTGCACCAGTTACAGGAACCCTGTTCCAGGTCAGGTGATGGGACCGTTATGATTGTTGACGTTGATCAGCGCGTCAGACTGACCCAAAGTGTCGATGGAACGTTGTCGCTGCAACAACTCAACTCAACCAAGCCTCCCCTGGTCCTTGAAAAGCCGAAGTCAGCACCTTCGACCCCATGCCGAATATGGCTGTGTTGTGAAGATCAGCGGCTGGTTGTGCAGTTTGGCGATCCTGTGTCACCCGAGAAATCGTTTAAATCTCACAATCTGATCTGGGATCTTGCCGACGGGCGACTTCTGGATGTCATGATCCGCAGTCCAGAACTGACGGTTTCCGATGACAAGAACATCGCGTTCGTTTCGACATATCAGCACGAAGCCATCGACCTGATGACCGGAGAGCCGATTCGTCAGATCCCCCGACCCCCCAAATGGCAGCATTTGCAAGTCTTTCACAGTGCAGACGGACGAACGACGGCAATTGCCAATTCCACCCCTTCGGGGGTTGTTATCCAGAATGGAGGTACCAGTTCCGACGCCATCTGGCACGAACCTGTGAACAATGGAAACTCCGTAACCGAACTGCAGTTTTCCAGCGATGACAGTGAATTGTGGGCAGGTACAAATCAGGGAACGATTCACTGTCGTAACTTGTACGATCCCAAGCTATCGATTTCTTCAATCAATGCAGGAAAGGCGGCGATAACTTCGATCTGCCCTGACCCCAGTGGCCGCTGGGTCGCGTGCGGCAATGCCCTGGGTGAGGTTCGTGTGCTGGAGCGAACTTCTGGTCGTTCCAGCACCGTGCTGCCACACAACGACTCGGTACAATCGATCGACTGGAACTCTGATGGTGATCTGATCGGAGTTCTGACACGACAAGGGATGTTGACGGTCTGGGATCTCAAATCGCGAGATGACGGAGCAGTAACCGTCTGCGACTCCACCGAACCGTTGTCAACGGTCGCGTTTCATCCGAGCGGAGATCAATTGCTGACGGGGTCGGCCGATGGTCGAATTGAACTCCGTGATTCAAAGACCGGTCGATTGTGGCATGAGGTCGCGTCGGGGGAACCTGTCTATCGGGTTGCCTGGAATCCCAGCGGTTCTCATTTTGCGGCGGTCACGCGAGCGGCCAGTCCACAGATTCCGCTTGCCACAAAGGTCGTAAAGACGTGGGTCACGGCGAAGCCCAAATCTCCTCTCGCCATAGGGACTCCGATTGCTGCTGATTCCAACGCGATGGCGATGCCGCTGTTCCATCCACTGGACAACCGCGTGTTTGTCCATTCGTTTTTCGCCGCATTCCTGTTGTCCTGCGACGATTTGAAGTTCACTGATGTTACGCCTCCTCTCAAAGTGGATTCGACAGGGTGGGTACGATGTGCTGCGATCTCATCCGACGGCCGTTACGTGGCAATCGTGGGATTCTGCCTTCATGGCTCAGCACACCAGATTTATGTTTACTCGACGAATACAAAACAGGAACCACGGCTCCTGCAACTGCCGACGTTTGATGATTGCTGGCAGCTTGCTTTCGCCCCGGATGGTAAGACGCTGGTTGCCGTTGGTGACTTCGGGACCCGAGCCTGGAATGTCGAAACAGGTCAAGAAATCCATCAGGGAACCGTCGGATGGCAGATCGCGGCGAAAGGAGTGTATTTCAGTAGCACCGGTCGCAAGATGATCATTACGGACTTCCATAATTCGACGCGGCTCTTCTCGACGGACGAACCTGGTGGACTCGACGTGGTACGACAGATTTCGAATGAACCGATTCGACTTCCAACGACTGGTCAGCCGACTGCGGCGGCGTTTGATTCGGACGAATCCATTGTCATGATCGCAACGGCTGCCGGGCTACATCTGTTCAGCACGGAAAAGGGAGATGCTCTGATGCCGATGCTGCCTCATGAAGGTGGAGCGACCGACGTCGCCTTTGATGCGAAAGGGGGTCGAGTGGCAATTGGTGGCCAGTCAAGCTCCCTGCGGATCTGGAAACCTGATCGTCCTGCTCACGAATCTCTTGAGGAACTGTCGCGGCTGTCGCGCAGGTATGCACTTTCAACGGTCGACACCAGTCGAGGGACGCTGGTTCCGCTACCGACGAACGGACTGAAAACGATGAACGATGATCTGACGCGTATTGTCACTGAAGCCAAACCACTCGGTGCACGAGAGCGACGCGTCTGGCATGCCAATCAGGCCGCTGAATGCCGACTGATGAATTTGCCCTCGGCTGAACGATTTCATCGTGATCGAGCCGCCTCAGAACGTCCAGATGGCTTCGTTGAGTGACGGTCGGATGTGCAGCAATTTGCTCAGGCCGGAATCGCTGAGTGCACTCATGACCGAGGAATTCAGGCGGCACAGGATCGCGATCCCACTAAATTCTTCGATGCTGTCGTGTAGCGATTGTACCGTCGCCAAGCCCATATCATCGACTCGCCGGATCGAGCCGAGGTCTACGACTACGTGACGAGTACGACGATTCAGAAGTCGTTCCCATAATTCGTCGGCGACGGCTTCAAAGTTTGCTTCTGTGAGTTCGGAAATCGTAAACCGAACAACTGTGATCCCGCGGACCTGCTCGATTTCAAACGTCGTAACTTCGGTGGTTTCCATGTTCTCTTTCAACACTCAATTCTCACTAAAATGACCAGACGGCTTCGCTTCGCGATCCCGCGATCTCGCACGGCAAACCAGCCCGGCGAATCGCGGCAGTGACTGCAGGTTGAACACGGCACATGACGAGTCGTCCGCCCGCGTCGTGAATGCTCTCATGAAACGCCCGCAGCATTTCCAGTCCCAGGACATCAATTTCACGAATCGCCAATAACTCGGCGACGACTCGGATCGGCCGTTCCAGCGTCACCAGGTTGACGAATTCGAGAAGTTCCTCGGCAACGACGTCGTAGTTTCGTTCTGTAACACTGCGACACGTGAAACAAACAACTGTCACATCACGAAACTGTTCTACATAAAAACAGGTGGACATCGAGACGGTCATGGGGGCCTCCTGATCCAAACGCGAAATCGAGGGTCTGCACCACAATTGGTAAGAGACGCTAACTCGGAAATATGAACAGGTGCTGAAGTCTTGGTGAATTTCCGCAGGGTTTGCGATTTCTTCGACGCGATTTCGGCCCATGGCACGTGATCGGCGCGGGTCTCCCGACCCCGCCGAAACCGACGACCGCAGGTCTCCTCTTAATTGAAATCCAGACCGCTCTGCCCACCTGAATTTGAAACAACGAACGGTTCGAGGCCCGCAATCCCGAAAATCGCCCTGATATCAAGATGCCATTGCTTGTCACCCGCTAAAGTGGCATCTTGCTCATTCTGATCGAATGACACGTTGAAACGTGAAACCGCCATGTGAGTGAATGAGGTGCCCTGTGCGGAGTCGGAATAGAATCAGGTGGCTGATGCTGGCTCTGTCCGCATTGGTCGTTTCTGGATGTGGAAGCCAGCGTAAACCGCAGACGACGGCGGCTGATGGGGAGCGGTCTGCTCCTGGCAAGCAATCGGCGCCGCCAGGCTCTGCGAAACAACCGTCGCCTCAGCCAGTCATCATCGAATCTCCTGTCGTGAAGTCGGTTGACCCTTTGAGCAACGACGCATTGAAACCACCAGCTCCCGATTCACCAACCGCACCGCAACAGGTTCTTCGACCAGCCGATGAACGCCCGAAACACGACGACAAGAAGTTGGAGCAATTAGGAATTCGCCGTTATGAATCCAAACGGCTGATCCTGTATACCGACATTGATCCCAATGCGGCGGCGACGCTACCACCGATCATAGATCAGGCATACATCGCCCTGACCGAGTACTTCGGAGCTCTCCCTCCGGATCAGGCACGGTCCGAATATCAGATGACGGGTTACCTCGTCAAAGATGAGGCTGCCTTCCGTGAAGCGGGATTGATTCCCGGCGACCTGCCGCCGTTTGAGCATGGTCGGCACCGACGGAACGAATTCTGGATGCGGGAACAAAAGTACGACTACTATCGTCGACACCTGTTAATCCACGAAGTGACGCATTGCTTCATGACGGTGATGCCCGATGTCGAAGCGCCGGTCTGGTACATGGAAGGAATGGCCGAGTACTTTGGAACTCATCGTCTTGCGAATGACGGAACGGTCACCTTTTGCGTGATGCCAACGTCACCTGAGGAATTCGCCGGGGCAGGCCGGATCACGATCATTCGTACGGAATGTTCCGCCGGGCGAAGCCGATCGATCAATTCGATCTTGAACCTGAATCCCGTGGAATTTCTGAAGACGGAACACTATGCCTGGGTCTGGAGCCTGACACTGTTTCTGGATACTCATCCGCGTTATCGCGAACGTTTTCGAGAACTACGCGGACACCTGCAACGCAATGCGTTCGCGACCCAATACTATCGTTCGTTCAATGCGGACACGCGCGATCTGGCGACGGAGTGGGATCTCTACGTGCAGAACCTGCAGTACGGATATGACGCCGAGCGAGCAGCGATCGAATTCAAGCAGGGGGCAGAGTTGAATCAGGACCGCTCCAGCCATCAGTGCGAGATCCTGGCGGATCGGGGGTGGCAGTCAAGCGGTGTGCTGGTCAAAGAAGGAGAATCATATGAACTGTCTGCCACTGGACGGTTTGAACTCGCTAATGTTCCGGTTCCCTGGATCAGCGAACCTCAGGGAATCAGTTTTCGTTATTCGGGCGGCCGACCGCTGGGAACACTGATCGCAAGCCTCAGAACTGAGGGCGATTCGGGGGAATCGATGCTCAAAATTAAGGTGATAGGCCGTGGCACAACGTTTCGCGTCCCCTCAACCGGCACGCTCTATTTGCGCCTGAATGATGACTGGAATTCGCTACACGACAACCGCGGTCAGGTAGTCGTTGAAATCAAGAGTTGGAACCGCTGACCAACGCTGTTCAATAATACAGGTCTTGCGGAAACGCCTTATTCGACTTTTGCGTCCGTTCCGCCGCCGCTTTCTGTCAGTTGACCCAACTTGGCGACAGCGGCTTTGCGAGCAGCGTCAAATAACTCGGCATCCGCTGGCTTTTTCGACTTGGCGAACGCGACCAGGGCTTTGGCTTCCTTCTGCAACGCGTTGTAAACATTGACCATTCGATCGATGTACTCTTCATCGTCATCCGAAAGATCCGTTTCCTGCAACCGCCGCAGCAACTTCTTGACGGCGTCGATTCCGTTGACAGTGCCGGTCATCAGGTCTTCCACCTGTTTGGCGGTATAAACTTCCTTGGCGAATGCATCGGCAGTCACCCCGATCAATCCCAGGGAACTCTGAATATGGCCAACTCCCAGGCCCCCGACGGCCTGTAATTTGGCATTCGCATCCTGGACCTCCTTGGAATTGGTATCCTGAGACCGGACAATGCCGAATGACAAGCCCCAAAGCAGCATGGCCGAAAGGGCGATCAACCCGGAATTGCGAAAGAATCGGGGGGAGAGCATGAGAATCATTCCTTCCGTGGAATCAGACTGGTCGACGGACCCTGACACCGGGATGATAATGTCGAGTGGAAAAATGACCAAGATGGATTTGTGATGGCGTCAAACAGCCCGAGAGGTTTGACGTATCACACCAGCGGATTGCAGGCGGGAACCGGATGATCGACGTTCAAGATGTCACCAAGATTCACAAGCGAGGTCAGCTCGAAGTTCACGCATTACGCGGTGTTTCGTGCCAGATTGCTCAAGGATCATTTACATTCATTCTTGGGCCATCGGGCAGCGGAAAAAGTACGCTGCTCTACCTGCTGGGAGCCTTGGACGAACCGACCAGTGGTGTCATTTCCGTTTCCGGAACACCTTTGGGAGGAATGACTTCGCGTGAACGAGACAAGTTCCGACGCGAAGAGGTCGGGTTTATCTTTCAAAGCTTCAATCTGCTGTCCAACCTGTCTGCTGTCGATAACGCCCTGGTCCCGTTTCTGCCCCGCGGAGTCGCTCCTGAACAACGCCGTGAAGCTATCGAATTGCTCAGTCGCCTCGGTCTGAAAGACCGACTGACGCACCGACCGAATCAGCTTTCCGGCGGAGAACAGCAGCGAGTCGCCATCGCACGAGCCTTACTGAAGAAGCCGAAGCTGGTTCTGGCGGATGAACCGACCGGTGAACTGGACACCGAAAACGGTGCCGCCATCATGGCGGACCTGAGAACCCTCTGCCGCGAACACCAGTCAACGGTTGTGGTGGTGACGCACGAACAGGAACACGTCCAACCCGGCGATTCACTGATCCGCATCCGCGACGGCAGGGTGAGTGGGTAGCGTTTAGCTTTCAGCGGTCAGCGATCAGCTTTCAGCAAGAAAAAGAGGGTGAAGCTGAAGTTGGATGAATTTGATTTCTACTCCAAAGGAGTTACGTCCTATAGCCCAGGGTTGCTCACGAAGTGAGCTACCCTGGGTCCGAACGATAAAATGGCCCCGTACCCCAGCGGGGTTCCGTCAAACCCGAGACGCAACCCTTTCAGGGTAAATCTGGTCCCTGACTCCTTCCCAGGGTAGCCGCGAAACGCGGCAACCCTGGGCTATAAGTCGTAACTCCTTCGGAGTACTTGGGAGAACATGTCGCACACGACACGTGCTCTTATGACCGCTGACCGCTGACAGCTACCCGCTATTTCAAATGCTCAATGATCCGCTGTTCGAGATTTGGGATCTTGCGTCGCAGGTGCTTGCTAAGTGCGGCCGGGGGTTTTCCTGACTGGACTTCTGCAAAATAGTCCGCCAGAGCTTCGCGAGCGGCAGGCGGACCATGCAGGACGAAGTGCAGCACTCCCCAGGCGTCGCGATAGTCGTTCTTTTCCATTTCCAGCAGTTCGTGTTTCGCTTCGAGTCGCTCGATTGCAGGTCGCCATCCCAGACGAATGGCCCATTGCAATTCCTTCCGATGTGGATTGTGCTTCTCGCGCATCCCCGGCGAAACCTCAAAATATTCTGCCAATCCTTCGTCCAGCCAGAGTGGGACAAACGGCAATGCACTGTGCAGCAGCGCATGAGTCGTTTCGTGACGAACGTCTGTCTCCAGACCGGAATGTCGATAGGCATAAACGCGTGAGGCGTCTGTTCCCTGAACAAATAGCGCCTGCCTTTTTGTTCCTTCGGGAATCCGCTTGCTCAAGTAGTCGGAGTAGCTCCAACGACTGCGAAACAGGTGAATCTGGATCTCCGCTGGTTCGCATTTCAGCTTCAACTGACGTTCGATGTCGGTTTGCAGATCAGCGAGTTCATCTACCAGATTTTGCGAGTCGCGCAAGGGGAATTCGGCCCGGATCAGATAGGGGCCAAGTTGCCGCTCCTCAACCCATCCCCATGCCCGCAATGGAATTGCGGTGAGAAAAATGGCAGCAATAATGAGCAGTGCGCGACGCATAGTGGGGATGTACCCCACTTCGAGGAAAATCGTCAAGAGGAGGATCGAGCTGGTTTGTTACGCGACGCGACCCGGCATTATCTTAATGGTGGCAGGTGGTTCATCGCTGTCAGTCAGCATTTCGTCCGACGTTTCGACGGCATCTTCAGCAGTATCGATCGTTGGTACGGCAGGCCCGGCATTCGGTGTCAGGTCCATCACAGGCATTCGCAATCGGTAGCGAGTGGAGATTGTCAGCATCGCTGGTAACGTGACCAGTGACACAAACAGACACGCTCCAACACCAATCGTCAGCACGGCACCCAGGCTGTACAGACCTCGGTGAGCGGCAATCATCATGCTGCCAAAACCAACCATGGTCGTGGTCGATGTCAGCATGATGGCATTAATGGTACTGGGGGCCGTGCAATAGACCCGGTCCGGTTGTGACCGACAGTCGTGAATGATGTGAACCCCGTTATCGACTCCGATCCCCAAGATCAGCGGAAGGATGATCAAGTTGGCAGGATTCAATGGGATATCGAAGACTACCAGCAGCCCGAATGTGATTCCCATTCCGACCACGGGTGGCAGCAGGGCGAGAACCGAATGAACGACAGCGCGCGTATCTGTGATTAACGCCACAGCAACAGTCAGGCAGGCGTACATGATCAACAGCGAACTGTACGACCAGGGCGTGTGCCGCAGGTGCATCACAAATCCGGCGACCAACGTCAGCGCCAATGCCGGAACAAACGTCCCCAGCAACCGTTCCTTGCGAGAGAAGTCCAGCAACAGCGTAATGACGATGACAGCCAGAGCGTACAAGGCACAGACTTCATAACTGCTCTTGATCTGGCGGGCCGCTTCAAAGTTCTGCAGGGGAACCCCGGTCACTTCTGTATCGACCGAGCGGATGTCTTTGACAAACCGCTCCAGAGGCTCCATGTCCCAGACCTGATCCTTAGGGTAAACCTGAAGCAACCATCGACCGTGAGGGCTGACAAACCGGGACTTCAATTCCGCTGGCAAATCTTCCGGCTCAACCGGTTCGGGATTGGATGCCGCTGCGATGGCCTGGAATTGAGCCAGTAATGCATACGACATGCGGTACTGGAATTCCCCCAGCAGCATCATCTGCTCCTGCAGCGGAAGTCGTTCCATCGTATCCAGGAATTGATCGAGGTTTGCGACAATCCGCTGAGAAACCGGATCGCGTTTTCCTTTGAACGACTGGCAGAGATCTTCGAGTGCAACACCGACATCGCGCGGATTAAGAGGCGCAGGTGCAGGAGGCTCAGCGGGAAGTTTGGCCAGTTGTGCATTGAACCCCTGAACCAGCAGCTTCGTTTCCGTGGATGGCGAAGATGGGAGGCGTGACGCCAGTTCCTGAACATGATGCACAGTCGGCAATGCTTCAAAGCGACGTTTCATGTCTCGCGCCTGTTCGGCCGAGTCTGCCATCGAAATCGCATACAGCAGCGAGTGCTTTGACGATTCGAAGATGTGTCGCTGCGCTTCGACGGATTCCAGACCTTCGGCCTGCAGATGCAGCAGGTTGTGATCATAAACCGTCAACGGTTTCGGCAGGGGGCCTGTCCAGTCAAATGCCCGGTAACCCACGTAGCCCATCATTCCCAAGGACAACGCCAGCACCAGCCAGGGATGGTTCAGCGTCGCGTGACGCAGTGCACGGCCCTGAAACGGTGTCGGCAGCTTTCGGGGTTCTGTATTACGATCAGCCATCGAGATGATTGCCGGCAGGAACGTAAACGCCGCAAGGGCGCAAAGCATGATCCCGCCACCAGCGATGATTCCCAGTTCTGCAACACCCAGAAACTCGGTGAATGTTGCACAGAAGAACGCCAGCGACGTTGTTACGGCTCCAGTGACAATTCCTCCGCCAACACTGCCCGTTGTTTCGAGCAATGCAGCCCGCAGCCCCAGACCTTGATGCCGCAATTCCAGGTACTTGGAAAGAATGTGAATCGAGAAATCGATCCCCAGTCCAATCAGGATGGCGACGAAGGAAACGGACAGGATGTTCAAATGGCCGACCGCCAGCGTGGTATAACCGAACGACCAGGCCATCCCGACAGCCAGCATCAGCAGTCCCAGCATCGGATGCAGGAATCCACGGAATCCCACGAATAAAATGATCGCCACACCGAGATAAGAGATGATCGAAGCCATCATCGAATCAGCTTGCGAACGACGCATTTCGTCGTTTTCAAGAACGGGGATCCCCGTCAGAGTGATCTTCGCATCGGGAAATCGGCGAGCAACCTGGGTGATCATCTGCCGCAACCGGTCAATTGCTGCCGTTGCCCCTTCGAACGAACTGGTCATATCCACAGGCGAGGCCATGACAAAGCCCATCGTCCCGTCATCGTTAAGCAGATAAACAGTCTGATTCGCCTGCTCGCTCATCTTCGGATCGACCGGAAGCACATCCGGCCACGGATTCGTAAAATCGTTCCGGTCCCGCAGAGTCGCAGCCAGACTGGCGGCGAGCCGGTCGGCGTGGATCAACAGAACGCTGTCTTCGAGCTGTCCACTCTGATCCAGACGCTTGAGCTGGCTGTGGATGCGAGGAACCAGTCCATCGAGCCGAATCAAGTCCCAGCGGCCATTCAGGACCGGTCGGTATTCTTCCAGTCGTTCCAGCCCGCTGATCAACTGATCGGGGGCCAGATACTGCAGCCCCTTGGCGGCCAGATTCCCCGGTTCGACCTTGTACAGAATGTTTGTGAAGAGTTTGGGGTCGGCCTTGAGTTGTCCGCCGATATCATCCAGCACCTGCTTGATAGTTTCAGGCTGTTTGGATTCGACGACGACAACCATATCCGAGTTGTCGCCAAAACTTTCGGTGTAGTTTTTCCAGCGTTTCTGGAAAGTTGCCGCGGGGTCAATCAGGTCGGCGCGGTCGGTCTTGAATTTGATGAAATAGACCGTGTAGACAATGCATCCGACGCATGACAAGAGGATCAACAGAACGGTGGTCCGAGCGCGACGGGACGAAAGGTCTGTGAGCCAGCACAGACACTCCGCGAGCATTGATCGCGATTCTTTACCCTCGGATTTCACATCCATGCCAAGTCCCGACTCTGCACAATTTGGGGGAGATGCGAAGTCCGACAACAGTCGGAAACCGCTCCCCAAGGTCGGCGCGAGATTTCCGGTTTTGTCGAATCTGCCGAGTCAATCCATCGGCTGATCGTCCCGAAGAACTCGACCTTGCCGGCAAATCGATCCTGACTTTTTCGTATGACCGTGGAACTGTCGGGCACGACTTTTCATCCAAGTGTTTACGCATTCAGGAGTTGCCAGTGAACAAATCGACTGGAACCCGTGAAAAGATCATATTGGCCCGTCAGAAGGGAGGCAAGTTTGATTTCCGTGTGCCTCGCATTCATCTTCGCGAAAACCAGCAGGAAAAACAGTCCCTTTCCCTTGAGAATCAGCAACGGATTCGAAGATCGGCAGAAGTTGCCGTGAGAAAAGTCTTCGAATGGCGTCGTCAGATCTGTTCCTAGTGCTTGGTTCTTCGTTCTTGGTTTCGTTGTAGAACATCGGATCGTCTTCGTGAAACCTCAGCACATCCGTCGCAATGCCAGCGTCGATCCCTTGAAGTCCCTTGAAGTTACCCACACGTCCGTCGAATGGCAGGGACTGTAGGGAGGAGCCGATTCCAACCTGTTTTGTCAGTTACGCCTGGGGTAATCCTGATCACGAACGCTGGGGCGAACACCGCTTGGCAACGGATCTCGAGAAAGCCGGAATCAGGGTGATTCTGGATCGCTGGGAGAATTCGCATGTCGGCAGCAGCATCCCCCGGTTCGTCGATCTGATCTCCGAGGCGGATCGGGTTTTGATTGTCGGTACGAAAGACTACCTCCGCAAGTTTAAAAACAAAGAACTTGCGATCGGCACGGTCGTCGCTGCAGAAAAGGATCAGGTGTCAGCGCGGTTATTGGGTTCCGAAGCAAAGAAGAAGACCGTGCTCCCGTTATTACTGGAAGGGACTCCTGAGGAAGCCCTTCCCCCAGCTTTGACCACTCGTGTGTTCAGCGACTTCCGTGATGACTCGCGGTACTTCGACACGGCATTGGACCTTCTGATCAGTCTATACGCGATCCCTCCGCGCAATCCCGCAATTGCACACTGGAAGAAGCAACTTGCTGGCGACAGCTTCGGGCGACGCGCGTCAGCGATACAACTCGATGATGAAGATCTTCCCACGGATGAAGCGATGAAGCAGGCGCTCAAGCGCGTTGGCAGTCGGGCACTACACTCTGCCTTCGATGCCAATCAGCCCGCCGTGGTCGAGCAAAACGGACAACTGGTCTGGCTCTACTCAGACGGATCGACAAAGCCATACTTGGCGGCGGGGTGGCAGGGTCAGGAGCGAAGCGGATGGCCCTGAAATTTTGAGCGTGCCCTCCGTTTCGGGGCCTTCCCGTTGGTCAGACCCCGCCACCCCGCCCCTTCGCGATCAAGATGATAAGTCGTTTGAAACAACCGGCGCCGCCATCAGGCGACGACCTCAAAGCTCACGATTTCAGCGACAATTATCGTTACGCGCGTTGGCTCGCGGAGCGAACCACGACTATCAGGCACCGGCCACCCTGAAATCGTTACCCGCGTTGAGTGCCACTGTTTTGGCGTCTTCGACAAGGCCGTGCAATGTCATAAGAACACGGGTTTCCGATGCTGGCACGGACTTGCCTCCAGCGAGGGGTCCCGCCTCGAGCCAGCAAGTCGCACTTTGATCGATTCGCGACGAACGGGACCAACTGATGATCGACTTCCGTGGAAAGCGTTGGCCGGAACTATTGCCCGATGAAACTGGCAAGGTCTGCGAGGATTGCTTCTGCGGTTTTTTCCGCGGCGTCCTGAGACATGAAGTCACCGCGATCCAATCGCCGACGGACTTCTTCAATCACTTCCGGCCGGACCTCGGGAATATCGTGAAGTGCCGACACCAATGCGGCTGTCGACGACGAGACCGTTGATTCCGATTCCGACGGTTGATCCGAACTCGCACGCGATGCAGAGGATGCCCCCTGTAACGGTCGTCCGATCTTTCGTCCCTGAACAGGACCTCCTTGGAAGCCAGGATCGATTCGCATGCTAATACCCCAGCTAGATCGTGCCGACGTTGAGATTCAGAGGGAACGGATTTGCTCTTGGGAAACGGCGAGGCATATTTGCTGGTTTGCGGTCTTTGGTCAAGGTCAACTCAATATGGCGGAAGTACCTGAAGATGACGATTATGCAGCCGACCTGGCGGAACTGAACGGTACCCCCACGCCTGGCCTGCGAATCTTCCCTCTGGTTGTCATTGTTCTCGCAGTGTTTCCGATTGCCCTGGGGGTCGGATTCATGATGCATTCGAGTCCGCCCCCCGCTCGGCTGGCGGCGTCTGACGAAGTCGTCACACCCATCCCAAACGATATCAAACCTGCTGCTCCGGACCGACATCTGGCGGGTCCAGATCGTTCCAAAGGGGACGACCTGCTCCGCGTCGGGCGGTTCGAAGCGGCCCTTCAACATTACAGATCGTTGGGAAGCGACGATTTCTTGCGGTTTCCCACGGAATTATCGATTCGAATCGGCTTTTGCCAGGAAGGCTTGGGGCTTTGGGAAGAATCTTTGGCCACCTATCGATCCGTCGCCAGTGCCGCAGACGAGATCCTGGCCACTTCTGCGATTCTTGGGCAGGGACGTATCTGGATGCGACTAAACGACTTCGAGACGGCGGAGCCGCTCTTGCGGTCACTCGTCCTACAGTCTGGAAACCATCGCAAAGTTCCCGAGCTTGCCGTTCCAGAAATTGTCCTGCTCCATTCCGTCTGCGTCGCAGAACTCGGACTGGTCGGAGATAAGAATGGCTCGAGTGCCGGACTGGACCCGGTCGCAAATCAGATCGACTGGTCGCTGAGAGACGCATTGACATGGGTGGATGCGAAGTCGGAGCAGAACGCCCCCCTTTCGACAGACCCAGTTCTGGAAGTCTCCATTCCCCGAGATTCGCGGCGGACGGACGACGACGTCGATTTGCCCGAAGTTGTTCACGGTCCCGATCCGCTTTCCAAACGGCTGGAATTGCGGGCTCACCAGCAGACGGCGCTGATTGTCTTGGACCGGATCGCCAAGGAAGCGGGACTGGAACTGGTCTGGACGGATGCCGTTCGTGATCGAGCGGAATCTCGAATCATCAATGCCGAAGTGCACAACATTCCGCTGGTTCTTATGGTGTCGGCACTCACGCGCGAGATTGGCGGCGAGTGGCGCCTGCATCAAAAGTCGATCACGATCGATGGTGCCATTGAAAATTCCCTCGGGCGTCAGCGCGAAGTTGGTACGGCTTGCCTGATCGGTGCGATGTCCTGTTATCCTGATCAACGGCTGTCCACGGTTGCCACATTTGCAAGAGCCCAACTCGCGACTGCTGAAGGACGACAGGAAGAGGCTGCATCGCTCTATTCGTCGATCATTGGCAAGACAACATCACCTCTGGCGATTCGAGCAGCATTCAACGCGGCGCTAGTCTACCACAAGTTGGGGGACCTCGTGCGAACTTGCCAGTCTCTCGAAATCGTTGTCCACGGGGCACCGGGACATGAGCTGCATCCCCGTTCGATGATCTTGTACGGACGAACGCTGATGGACCGGGGAGAATTTCGCGAAGCATCACATCAGTTGCGGCGCGCTGCGGGATCACGACATTTTCCGGAAGACCAGGCGCGCGCATCAGTCTTTCTGGCGATGGCGGAACTCTTTGATGGTCGGCCCCATGAAGCTGCCGAAGCCCTGTTCGCACATCGCCTTCAATTTCAGGATCGAACGGTCCGTAACGCGGCGGCGTTGATGACGTCCATGGCCCGCTGGCGAACTTCCAATGGTCCTTCGCGTGAACGTGAATCGGCATTCCTGTATCGAGCCGTTGTCACCGTGGAACCGCAGTCCGAATGGCTGGGACCAACAGGGCAATTGCTTCTGGGTCAGGCGATGAACGAGGTGAATCTGGAAGATCGGATGGTAGAGCTGTTTGAAGGTGCACTGAAGAAGGGAGTTCCCAAGCAGGTCGAAGTCGAGATGAAGCTTTGTCTGGCGGACTATTACATGACGCACGACCGGACCGCCGAAGCGAAATCGACCTGGACCGAACTTTACGGCAGCGGTGGACCTCGGTCGCAGGTTGCAGGGATTCGGCTGGCAACGTTGGCGCTTGAGGAAGGCCAGCCTGAAACGTGTCTTCAGATCTGCCAGACGCTTCAAAACCAGCCAGGAATCGCTCGTCCTGATCTCTTAAAGCTGGCAGGCAAGGCTTACGAACAATCGGGGAAAACGATTCTGGCGGCAAGGTGTTATGCCGGCGAATGGCCGCTGCCGTAGTGCTGCATCACTGATCACTGCACTACGTATCACGGTGGACCGTTTCCATCGAGAATGCTGGCAGGCAGATGGCAATGTAATCGGCCCCTTCCGGCTCAGGAGTGCTGTATCGAACCCATTCGCCTGCGTGCGTGATGATGGCCTGGCCGGCTGCGACATCGAATGTCCCCTGTTCATGTTCAACTCGCAAAGTCCCTTTCAGGACCAGCGTGTATTCGTCGAATTGGGGGCGTTGACCGGGTTCAATCCAACCTGTGGGGCTGGTCATGTGAGCAACACTGACATCGCTGGTTTTTGAATTGACGCGACCGATATATTCGCGAATCACTTTAGGTTTGTTTCCGGCGGCGGTGATCTGCGTCGGTGCGGTGATCAAGGTGGGCATTGGTCCGACCTTATGACATGTGAGGGATGTGATTTGAAACTCTGTCGCATTCTACCAAGCCCGGCAATGACTGATGACTGTGTCATCACCAGAGTTTCGAAGCGGGCAGTCGCAACGAATCTTTTTTCTTCTGGATTGCCTCATTGGCCTTCTTCAACACGCGACCTTCCTGCGAGTGAATCAGATCTTCCAGAAATTTCCGGGAACTGTCCCCCAGTTCTTCTGCAAAGGCGCCTCCCACACGACCAATGCGAAGCGTGTTGACGTCGACTAATGTCAGTCGAATACTGCGGATGACGGGATCGAGTCTGAAGTCTGGCAGAAAACTTCCTTCGCGATGTTCGGAGTGAATCGCCATCTGGACAACCGCGTTCATGTGAACTTCGACTTCGGACTCCATATCAAAGTTCAAACCTTTTACACCAAGCAGCCATTGTTCGAACTGGCTGTGGACATGGATCTTCTTCATGGCAACATGAATCGCGAAGGAAAACTTGCCAAAGCCTTGAGTCTCGACGTTGCTGATCACGATCGTGGCATTCTTTTCCGGATTGGGAAATCGCAGGGTAAACATGTACCAGATCCCATCGTTGACCTTGCGTCGTCGCTCCCCCAGTCGAATGTCGAATCCGCGCTGTTGAACCTGGATTCCATCAAAGATTTCTCGCGTCTTGCCCCAATGTTTCCGGTCGACGTACTTATCAGGAATCGCCGTCAATAATATTGCCCGAGCCATCTCTGACCAGGTCGGTACATCCTTCAGATCAGGACCTTCAAGGGTTGGTGGTTCGGGCGAAGCGTTGGCAGGCGGCGTCACTGGAGATTTCGCTTGAACCGGCGGAGATGGACGTGGTTGTGCCAGCGGCCGAGCGGGACCGACTGGGCCGGGTGGTTTCAGCGTCGGAGTCGGAGGTGCAGCGATAGTGACACTGTTGGATTCAAGGATCTGTCCCAGAACCAATGTCAGCATTACGACGAAGAAAGCCAGTAATCTCGACACCGCCAATCTCCTCAAGGGACTTTGGAACGTCCAAAGAAGGTGAGAGGCCGGGACGTTGCGGGTAACGTCCCGGCCTGAATCGGCATGAAATTCGACGTGGGTCTGTTAGCAGAGCGTAGCCCGTCTCCCTCGGGCCGGCGGGAAAATTGGAATCTCGGACAGTCGAGTGACCGTGCCGGGAATTCTTTTTGTTGTGGTGATGTTTCACACCGAAGGAACTCTTTAGCACGGCCTGTGCCACAGGCCCGATTTTGGGAAGTTCGGTTACTGCTGTTTGTTCGTAAGATGTTATTTGCGAGTTCGTTAAGTAAAAGTCTGAAAAACTGCCACATTCGATCGTAATGTCGTCGATTGTAATTTTTACTCAGGATTGCCGTTGTAAGATTTTCAACGGGAAGGTGCGTTTGCAATTTTGGGATTGTCCAGACCCAGGGTCGCTTACCTCGTGAGAAGCACTGGGCTATTGGAGGTAACTCGTTCGATTCACACGTTGTTCCCTTGACCTTCCGCCGCTTTTCTGAGAACCCTTCCGCTGGGGAATTTCTCTGTTGTCGGAAGCGTCACGCACGAAAGGATTGGTTGCGGACATGCATGTGTTTTTTTCCGTGGGTGAACCCAGCGGCGACCAGCATGCGGCACATCTGATCGGCGAACTGCGAAATCGTCTTCCCAACCTGCGAGTCTCCGGGTTCGGCGGACCACTCATGGAGCGGAAGGGATGCCAACTCCTGTTCCCTCTCACGAAGATGGCCGTGATGGGGATCTTTCAAGTCCTGCCCTTAATCTTGAAGTTCTACCGACTGGTCAAAGAGGCAGAAGCCTATTTTCAGCGTCATAAGCCGGACCTTGTAATCCTCGTCGATTTTCCTGGCTTCAACTGGTGGATCGCTCACAAAGCCAGGAAAGCCGGGATTCCTGTGTACTATTACCTGCCACCGCAACTCTGGGCGTGGGCTCCGTGGCGCATCAAGCGAGTTCGCCGAAATATTGACTTGGTCCTTTCCGGGCTGACGTTCGAGACCGACTGGTATGCCGAACGAGGAATCCCCGTGATGTACGTCGGTCACCCATTCTTCGATGAAGTGAACGAACATCGACTGGATGATGCGTTCTGCCGTGAATGGACCGCAGATGGTGCCCGAACCGTTGCACTGCTGCCAGGTTCACGAGGTCAAGAGGTGACTCGCAGTTGGCCGTTGTTACTGGATGCTGCCAGACGCCTGCATGCCATGCATCCCGATGTCAATTTCCTCGTGGCAAATTACAAAGAGAGTCAGCGGCAGTTTTGCGTAGATCAATACGAAAAACTGCAAGAGACCCTGCCGATCTCGTTCTTTGTGGGCAAGACGTCGGAAATCATCGAGCTGGCAGATTGCGCCATGATGGTTTCAGGTTCGGTCAGCCTGGAAATGCTGGCACGTCGAACTCCAACCGTGGTGCTGTACCGGACGACATGGCCAACCTATTGCATCGGCAAGTCGCTGGTCACCTGCAAGTACATGTCGCTGCCCAATCTGATCGCGGGGCGGATGATCATGCCCGAGTTTCTGAGTGTTGGCAGCCCGCTTCCCGTGACGGGATCGTTGGTGAAGCAGGTGGATCAATGGCTGAGTGCCCCGCAGTCTCTGGCAGACGCGGCAAAGGAACTCAGCCAGTTGCGTGACAAGATTTACGTGACGGGTGCGACACGGCGCACTGCGGAAGTGATCATCGAGAGGCTGTTGCAGTCGGTTCCAAAAGAATCCGCCGCAGCGTGAACCATTGGATTTCTGGGAGTGGTTCAAACACCCCCGGAAG